>NZ_OY761440.1:1597916-1917500 GCF_963664415.1 uncultured Desulfobacter sp.
TTATAGTATGAGCGCAGCATGAGCATTTTCTCCGCATTTTCTTTATACCAAAAAATGCAGGGACCCTTGAGTCTCAAATTGACAACTCTTCGAATCGAACTTTCAATCGCACCACTGCCAATCGGCAAATTCAATGCCTTTACCGTTGGGAAAGCAAGACGGTGCCTATTACGTACAAAATAATCCCGTTCTGTCTTTATGGCTTTGCTGTTCCGGCCTCGACAAAGAGCCTGTACTTCTTGTACGACCGTTGCCGATTCACCTTTTAGCAAAAACCGTCGCTGTTTTGAGACCCAGGCTTTACGTTTTTTGGCTGACCAGTTTTTTCGTAATCCTGCAACCTTTCCCAGATGCTCTACTGCATGATAAAAATCAAGGAGTTCATGCACACTCTCCGGATTCAACCCCAGTGCCTTGATCAGACCAGGGACTCGATTCCATATCCAATGAGCCCCGTCCGCAACAAACAACACCTTGTCTGCTTTTTGGATGCAAAGAGACTTCAAATAGCCCTTCAGCAGCAGAAACAAGCCATCAGGCCCATTAAAACCGCCATCAATAAATGGGGCAAAGCTTTTTTCCTGTTTCCCATGGGCATCGACGACATAAATAATCAACAGCTTGGGTTCTCTCCAGGCCCCATGATATCTGGTTCTTCCTTTGGCTGTCCGGGGACCTCGCTTTTTTTCCCGCAATCGAGTCCGGCCACCATCGGTGCTTATGACAACCCGACGACCTTGAAGGTTGTCCTCTTCATTTAAGGGGAGCAGACCCATTTGCTGTACCACCCGTGCTCGTTCTGCGTAGCGGTAGGCCAGTTTCCGGATCACCTTAACATCCAGGATAGTGCCATGATCACAAAGGACCTGACGTACTTCCTCAAATGAGCTCAGTAACGCGGACCAGGCGCTGACCATCGCCGCCAAGATTGGTGTACATCGATCATGAATCCCGAGCAAAGCCAAAGCAGCATACAAGCCCTTATATCTTTTGCCATTTCGACGGTCACAGGCTCTTCGATAGTATCGAACATGGATTGGGATCGTGCAACCTGAGCTGGTTTGAATTTGAACTGTCTCAAACCCTTCACTTTTCATTCGGCCAGGCCAGCTACGCACCAACTCTCTTTCTTGTTCGTTATGCTCCGGAGAGTTTATACTGGTTTGGACTTTTTTTTTTAGCATCAACGCGGCTAAACGATTGGTATAGCTTAAAATTTCTTGTTCAACCTGAATGAGTTCTTCCGGACTGCGAATTAGCCGTTTCTCTTTGTCCAGCTGTTTCAATAATTCATATATTTCTTCTACCGTTTCGCAGGATTCAGCCTTTTTGAGTTTCATACTATTTTCTTCCTCATCAGTTGATAATCGAGGGGAAGCATAACTTCTTTTTGCTAAAGAGGATAGTCCGTTTTAAAAACCGGGAAAATGGGAATGCGCCCAATCCATCGAGCGAACAATGTTTGACTGGTATGAACCGGGTATTGATTTTATAGAGATCTATCCCCAAGGGAAGAATGGCGGAGCATTTGCCTTGGCAATGCCGAAAGAAAGTAATCTCGGTGCAGACAAACTGATCGGGTTTTACATTTTAACCTCTCCATAATTGATCCCTAAAATTGATAGGGCAGGAAGAGGCTTGTTGTTTTTGTGAAATTTCTTCGCATTTTCGATGAAACCAGAGCCCCCGCCCAAAGGTTAGGAAGCCGTATTTTTTCAGTAGTCATGTTTGTTCCTCCCTATTGTCTACAGGTCTCTTTTTTGCCATTCTTTTTAAAAGTTTGTTGTTGTGTATCATGCCCCCCGGAATCCCCTATTATTTATACGCCGAAAAGACGTATTTACCAATCAATCCGTTAACTGGTCAACGGTCAGGTTCATCGCTGCAGCAAGCTTGCTTAAGGTGCTGTTCCTTAAATGGTTATCTGCCTTTTCCATTTGGGATAACGCAGCCTGGCTGATTCCGGCTTTTGCGGCAACCTCTTTTTGAGTAAAGCCCAGATGTAGCCGCCATGCTTTGACCAGATTGCAATCTTTATCAACCAAAATGGATACCACCTCGTGGGGGATCAGCGCATTTTCATCTGTTCTTTTTTCAGGGAATGCCTTAATGTATTCTTCATACGGAATGACGGCAAACACCGGAACGCCATTTTGCTCAATAATTTGCACATTAGTAGGTTCGTTCATTTCTTTTTTTTACCTCTTCTATGTTGATAATTTCCAATGATTCTGTAAAAAGCACTCGCCAGTTGCCAATCCTTAGTCGATAATCAAACGGGTGATTCACAAGGCGCTTTACATTCTGACAGTTTGGGAAATCGGTTAAAGAACCAACCGCATTCTTTATCGCTGAACGGGTTGTAATGTTTTTAATTTTCCTGAGCTGCCGAAGAGCTTTTTTTCGCCATTTGATTTGCTTCATAACTTATTTATAAGAAAAAAATATAAGAATGTAAAGCAAAATATAAGATATGAGACAAGGAAAGCGTACTATACAGGAACGCCTTAACCTTCCCTTGCGGCAGATTTTTGAACTGAAAATTGTAATATGCTACAGGTCGACTTTTTGCCTTACTATTTCTGAATTGTGTATTGTGTCCTCATAAATTAGCCGGTATGAGCGCCAGCGGAATACCGGTCAGAATTAATTTGGCGTTCGATTTTATCCAGGGCGTCTTCATCAGGCTGTATTTTTCATTTATGCCACAGACACTTTGTATTTTAAATTGGCCTGCCGTAACATGTCCTGAAGCGCCAATCTGATCCAGATTTTTTCCGGTTCATTTAATATTTGGGCAATTTTTGCAGCCCGGTTGACCGAAGGCAGTTTTCTTTCTTTTTCCAGATCGCACAGGCTGGACGGTGAGATTCCAAGCATTTGGGCAAAATCTTTTTGTGAAATTTCTTCGCATTTTCGATGAGACCAGAGCGCCCTCCCAAAGGTCAGGGGACCGTATTCTTTTTCCATCTCCGCGCTGCCGTATTTTTTTTCAATAGTCATGTTTGTTCACCTCTATTATCTCAATAATGATTTTGTCATCATGTTCAACATAAAAGGCCCTGTACGATTTGGATAGCCGAATGGATCTTTGCCCTGCTTTTTTTCCGGTCAATGGTTCGACCAAATTTAGAATTGCTATTATTTTGTCTGCTTTCCTGCTGATCTTCAGGGCAGGTGCCGGGGAACTTCAGGCATCAGATAATGAAATAAAGGGAGACCCCTTTGCCGGTGATACGCTTTTATCTTCGGAATTTGCCGGGGATCCGGCGCAAAAACAGGCATCCCGGAGCAAAGTGCAACTATATCTGCACGGTTATCTGGAAAGCCGGAACCGCTTGAGGACCACTGATTCCGAATTTATTTCCACCCGGCAGCGCCTCTGGCTTGAGGGAAACTGCGGTTATGGCGCCCCGGAAACAATCGGGGCCCAGCCTCCTTTGCGGATGTTCGTATCGGGCGCTGTGGATGTTGACCCCAAAGCGGCCGGCCTGTCAGATGATCACGACGATGCAAGGCGTTACATAGAAGAGACCTTTTTGACCGTGGACCGGCCGGGATGGGATGTGGTGATCGGCAGAAAGATCCACCGCATAGGAACCGGGGACGGCATCAATCCCATGGATCTGATCAATCCCCTGGACTACCGTGATCCTTTTGCCACCGGAAGCTCTGATGCCCGGGAGCCTGTCCTGTTAGGACTTGCAACAATCAACCTGCCGGCCCCGGGACCTTTCCAGGAAGCCAACCTTGATATGATCGTCGTGCCCCTGGCCCGGGTAAACCGGCTCAACGCACCGGGATCGGTCTGGGAGAGCCCCGGCCTTCGGGAACTGCGGGTCGGGCACGCTGAGGGGCGCTATGTCCTTGAAGACCAGGAAAAGCCGGACCAGGCCTTTGACCAGGCAGAGTATGAATTCCGGCTGGCAGCCACCCTGTCCGCCTGGGACCTGGCCCTGATCGGTTTTTACGGCTATCTTAACTCACCGGCTCTCAAACGGGAATACCGTACCGGCCAAAACGGTTTGGAAGAACTTCATATCACCCCGGTTCATCCGGACTTTTGCGCCTTTGGACTTACCTTTGCCAAAGGCCTGGACCGGTCCACCCTGCGCGGCGAGGTTTCGGTGAAACCGGACCTTCCCGTAACCACGGCAGATGACCGTGTCCCGGGTTTTGAAAGGACAACGGTTGTGGAAGGGGTGCTCGGTATCGACAGAACCTTTGGAACCAACTTTTATGTCAACCTGCAATACTTTTACACCTGGACCAAACAGGCCGAAAAATTCACCAGCCCCACCTGGTCCCACGGCATTACCTATGATGTGCACGACACCTTTTTGCACGATGACCTTGAGGCGGGCATAAGAGGAATCCTGGGCTTTACCGGCCAGGGCCGGACATTTGAAACCTACGCACAATACCAGCTTGCGGACGACTGGCTTTTCGAAGCCTCGCTGCTCTTCTTTGAAGGCTGTGAATCCGGCGCATACGGCCAGTATGGTGACAATGACATGGTCACACTGCGCGTCCGGTATTCATTTTAACCGAAATAAACAAACTGGAACATCATGAGAAAAAAACAAAAAGTAAAACTTACGGGTGTACCGAAAACAATGCTCATCCCTTTGTTGCTGCCTGCCATTTGCCACAGAGTCCATTATTCATGATGAAAGATTTCCAACCTGTGCTATAATTTAAAACAAAAAATTCAAAAAGGTTGATCTTCGGCATAATAGACAAAAGCTTTCGGGAAACGCCTAAAGGGACATGCAATGCAAAATATAGATATCAGCCAGGTTAAACATAAGCTTCCTCAACTCTTAGAACAAGATATTGAAGAAGCCATTATCATTACAAAACAAGGATTGCCGATTGCTAAGGTAATCGGTATCTCAAAAAAGAAAAAACAACGGGAGTTTGGTTCTGCAAAAGGGCTGATCAAAATGGCTGATGATTTTGATGCCCCTCTGGAGGATTTTAAGGAGTATATGTAATGCGGGCTTTACTTGATACAAATGCTTTTCTCTAGTTTATTTCCGGAAGTGACCGGCTCAGCCAAAACGCCCGCAATATTATGGTCGATTTTAACAACGATTTGGTTTTAAGTACCGCAAGCCTATGGGAAATGGCTATTAAAACAAGCATAGGTAAGCTTGAGCTGCTCGATTCTTTTGACCGGCTCATACCTGTCCAACTTGAAAAACACGCTATAGATGTATTGTCTATCAGATTGGATCACATTTCAAAGATCATTGATCTTGAGCTTTATCACAGAGATCCATTTGACCGCCTTATTATTGCCCAGGGAATAACCGAGCAGATACCGATAATCACAAGCGATGCCATGTTTGCAAAATATCCGGTTAAAGTTATTTGGTGATCAAAACAAGACGATGTTTTATGAACGAATTCCTATTTTTTGATTTACTGCCCGTAGGTCTAATTCACATAACAGGCGATCAGATTGTCAAATATACTTGATAAGAAATAGGTATCATGTCCCCGATATCCAAACAGGCCCTGACCCAGATTTTCCTTGAGCTGAAAAATTCCGCCACGCCCCGGATGATTGCTAATATTGTCGAAGATATCGATAAAATTGTCAGGGCCACCCGGTTTGACGGCTGGCAGAATTCCATCACCGGAGAAAGGGATATTCAAAAAGTGCTCCGGCAAACCTTGTTCAGATATAAGCTGCACACCGAACAAGAGCTTTTTGAAAAGGCGTATGCATACATCCGTGAGCATTATTAAGAGGAGACAGCATTATGAGTGAATATCAATTTTACGAATTCCTGGCCGTTGACCGCCCGTTGACCGGGGAACAAATCAATGCATTGCGACAAATTTCAACCCGGGCCCAGATTACACCGGTCAGTTTTATCAATCATTACAACTATGGAAGTTTTAAAGGCGACCCGGACAAGCTGATGCAGCACTATTTTGATGCCCATGTGTATGTGGCCAACTGGATGACCGCCACATTTATGCTGCGCCTGCCCATTGATGCGCTTTCACAGGAAACGGTTGACGCTTTTAAGATTCGCTACATGCTGGATTTTGAGTCCACCAAAACCCACTGGGTCATCACCTGGTATCTGGAGGAATCGGAAAATTACGCCCGGTTTGGCGAAGAAAGCGGTCAGGGCTGGATGCCTCGGCTGGCACCGATAAGAGAAGAACTGTTGCGCGGTGATATTCGAAGCCTGTATATCGGCTGGCTTGCCGCAGTAACTCACGGGACCATTGATGATGATCAGATGGAGCCGTTGCCGGTCAACGGCCTTGGGGATTTAACCCCCTCACAGCAGGCCCTGGCCGAATTTCTGGAGGTAGATCCGGATTTGCTGGCAGGTGCAGGAATAGGCAGTAAAAAATTCCAGGCTGCGACGGTATCCCAAGAAAAAATGGACGGGTGGATTGATGATTTATCTGAAAAGCAAATGAAAGACGTCATCAGGCAAATCCTGGAGGGCGAAGGCTTACAGGCCGTACGATCATTGCAGGGTGAATTTATGGCATGGCAGCGTGAGCTGCAAAAAGATGCGGATTTACCACCACAGCGCCCGGTTGCGGCTTTATGGGAGAATGCGAAAAAAGCGGAAAAGATCCGTCTAAAAAAGGCAGAACAGAAACAAAAGCAGCAGGAAGTCAAACGCCAAAAGGAAAGAGAAAACTTTCTAAAAAACCTGTCAAAAAATTTACCTGAGATGTGGGACTCCCTTCAACATACCGTTCAGCGAGGTTCAGGCCTGGCCTATGATGACGTGTGCCGTTCGATTGTGGATATTTCTGATGCCCATGCACGATTCGGGGATCGCAGCCGTTTCAAAAAAGAGCTGGAACAATTCATGGCCGGTCACATGCGGAGAAAAGCCTTGATCCAAAGACTGGTAAAGGCCGGTGTGTGGAAGGAAACATAGAGGATAAGAAAATGGAAACTTTGGATGAAATAATTGCACAGCTCACAAAAGCTTTGGGCAGCGACGATGATATTTTCAAGGCCTTTTATCGGGCCTTGAAAGATAATGTCTCTTTTCCGGCAGACGGTTTTGTGATTGGTGTGCCGGTTTCAGTAATAAAAATTGATTATGATGGAAATGTCAAACGCGGGTTGACAGCAGTTTGCCGGCGTGAAGATGATTCCCTATATACGATTGCGTTAACCCAGGTTGTGTTCCCAATGACCCTGGCAGGAATTGAGCATGTTGCCGCTTACCGTAAATGGCTCGGACTTGAATCTTTTACCAGTAACGACAATATCCCCATAAAAAACAGGCAATATCATAAGGCAGTTGATGGAGACCTTGACCTGAGCAGACCTGTGGAACTGGCGGTCCTCTCGGTCAAGGAACGTACTGCCCGGTGCCGCCTGCCGGAAAGCGGCAGGATCATCACACTGCGGGCAGGCGATTTGTGGGATGTAGTGCCTGGAGAAATCGTGACGCTTCAACCGCACAAACAGTGGAAATACGGCGGCCACCCCTATCTTTCCGGAGAGATTCAATCGACCCGGCTTGATGTCAAAAGCCTTGAACTTATGCCCCTTGGTCTTTCAGATATAGGCACCTGGGACCCGATGGAATATTTTCAAGAAGAAATAGACGAGCCCCCGGAAGAATGGGAAAAATCGGTTATTGACCGTGGGGCCTGTCCCATGTTTGAAATGGAACAGATAATCCCCGGTGAAAATGTGAATGAGCCTTTTGATGATCCCATTTTAAAGGCCGTCGAGTTGAAAGAATCCGGCCACAGAGCAGATGCAAGAGCGTCATTGATGGAATTATGCCAGGCTGATTTGCGTTGTCTTGATGCGCATGCTCACTTGGGCGGGCTTGTTTTTGATCACAGACCGGCTCAGGCTATTCGTCACTATGAAACGGGTTTGCGTATTAGCGAACTGTCACTGGACGACAAATTCTCCGGTGTGATGCCATGGAGTTGTATGGGTAACCGCCCTTTCTTGCGCTGCATGCATGGCTACGGCCTTTGCCTGTGGCGTTTGGATCGTTTTAAAGAAGCTGAACTTATTTTTAAACGAATGCTCCTACTGAATCCTGTGGACAATCAGGGCGTCAGATTTCTCATTGATAAGGTGAATGCCGGAACTGATTGGAATGATTTTGACGACGTATAAAACGAATTGATAAAGTTTTAAGTTTCGTTATAGAGGTTCATCCAAAAGATGGTGATGAGAATGAGAAATTTGCTAAAATAGCTGCTTTTATAAAAAATTGTCGTGAAAAATATTGGAGTGATTGCATACCAATATAATTACGGCACAAATATAGGGACGCTACGCAACGATGCGGCTACGCGTCTCTTAACACACGGAGCGTTAACCTTTAGGAAGTAACAAATGCCCTCAAATATCGAGATTAAAGCGAGAGTGCCAAATCCCAAACGATTCAGGGAGGTAGCCAACGAACTGTCGAGCACCAGAACCACTTTGAAACAAGAGGATACGTTCTTTGCGTGCCCGAAGGGAAGGCTCAAACTGCGCACCTTTCCAGAAGGAATAGGCGAGTTGATTTACTATGAACGTCCCGATGAGACGGGACCGAAATGCTCCCAATACTGGATATCCAAGACGCGAGAGCCAGATACTCTTCTTCTAACCTTGAGAAATGCCCTTGGGGATATTGGCGTTGTGCGTAAGACTCGAGAACTTTTCTTGGTGGGACAGACACGAATTCACCTTGACGATGTCGAAGGATTGGGCGTTTTTGCTGAGTTGGAAGTAGTCATGAAAGATGGGCAAATTTTTGATGATGGGAAGGCCATAGCCGAGGATCTAATGCAGAAACTCGGCATTAAGGAAACGGATTTGGTTGACGGCGCATATATTGATTTGATTACGGAAGAAAAGGCTATCAATCGTATGCACCCAATGAACCGGTGATGCCGATGCGGGAGATAGGCTTAGGTCATGCTGACGTGACGGACAATGAAGAAACGGAGACGTTTGAAGCCGCAGGATATGGGGAAAAGTGGCAGGGTGGCGCCTACCAGCGGATTTCAGCAGAATATGACATTGCAGACAGTATTACAGTAAAGGCAGGGGTTGTATTTTACCAGTCAGGGGCCCTGCCTATGTTCAATGATATCGGGGGCAATGATCAAATTTTTCTTGAGCTAAAATCCAGTTTTTGAATTCTTAACATAGATTCCATAAATATTTAGGGAGATATCCGATTCGGATTAAATTATAGACGAATCATTTCAGGTGATGGTAAGAATTTTTTGCCTGACATTTTATAATGTTATCAAGATTTGAATATCCAGTCTTTCTGGACGTTAGCACCTGAGAAGTGAATATAAAAGATAAACGGAAACCACAGAGCAGCTTGTTCGTTTTTTTAAATTGAGGATATTTATATGAATTCATCATCAATAAACGAGTTGAACGAACGGATATTTTTCTTTGACAACATACGGTATCTCTTAGTCTTTTTGGTGGTCATTTTTCATATAACCTGTAGCTACAGCCATTATTCAACATGGTGGGCTGTCAATGACGATAATTCGGTTTTCTTCGATTACATTTTCCGTTTTCTTAATATTTTTTTAATGCCGGCATTATTTTTCATTGCCGGATATTTTGCTGTACCTTCGCTTCATCGATATGGCACCCGGCTTTTTATTCAAAAAAAAATTATCCGGTTGGGAACCCCGTGGTTGATAGGTATTCTCTTGCTTGGGCCGATTCGTATCTATATCTATGAATACTCTCGAGGCATTGAAGGATTAAATTTATGGGAACGATTCGTGATAAACGTACAGGAAGCTGCAATGTTTCATACGGGAGTTATCAATTCTTACCAGCAGTTCAATCATGTCCATCTCTGGTTTTTGTCTCTGCTCCTTTTTTTCTTTTTTGTGTTTGGCCTGATGCACCGGGGAATGCCTTCTCGTACTGGGAAATTATCCCCGGATAGACAAGTAACGGATCCATCAATCAAATTGATCTTTTCGGTTCTTGTTCTTGTCAGCATGGTGACAACCATACTAACGTTGATCATGTTTTTGCTCTTTATCAAAGAACCTGGTAAAGCACCTGCTGTAATTATTGTCAGTATCCTCCAATTTCAACCTACTGTTGTATGCCTATACGGAATATGTTTTGCTCTGGGCATATATACGTTTCATAAAAATTGGTTCAGCAGTCGCAAAATTCACGGGAATCCTCTGGCTTGGCTTTTACTCACCCTTTCGCTTTTGCTTGCTGAAGAAATAGTTTATGCAAACATAATCAGCCGTTTTACCCCGATTTTGGGTGTTACTTATATAACGATCAAGTCGTTTCTTGTTTTTTCTATCATAATGACCCTTATGACATTTGGAGGAAAGTACTGGAATAGCGGCAACAAGCTCAATCGATTGTTATCAAATAATTCATATACTATCTATCTGATCCATTTTGTTATCGTATTATCAATTCAGCTACTGATGTACAAGTGGTGGGATGTGTCCATTTATATAAAGTTCGTCATTGGGAGTATTTTGGCTCTTGGGTTAAGCTTTCTTTTTAGCGAGTTTGTGGTAAGACGCTATCCAAAATCCTCCATACTGGGAATGGTCAGCTTGTTCGGTGTGCTTTCATTCGCTTTAAATTAGGTTAAAAAGGAGCCTAAATACAGTAGTACAGAACGTTGCAGTTCAGAGGGACGGCAAGGGCATAACCACTAATAGCTATACTGGATTAATAAACATTCTATCATTTTCAACGGTCAAAGGAGAGCGTAATGAATATATGCTTTTTTGGCGTCGGCGGCGTCGGAGGTTACTATGGAACCTTACTGACTAAATATTTCAACGAAACCGGCATGGGAAAGACATACTTTATTGCAAGGGGCAAGCATAAAGATGCTGTTGTGGAAAAAGGATTGCTACTGAAAAAAGAAGGCGGAAAAGAAGAGATCTTAATTAACCCCTATTTGTGTACCGATACGGTTAATGATTTGCCTGTTTTTGATATAGTGGTGGTATCGGTTAAAGGGTACGATTTAGAAAATGTTTCTAAACAAGTAAACAAACTTTCAGATAAAAACACCATTATCTTGCCGCTTTTAAACGGTGCAGATATTTACGAGAGAATGCGACAGCATATAGAGAAAGGGTATATTTTACCATCCTGTGTATATTTAGGCACTCATATCGAATCTCCCGGAGTCATTTTTCAAAAAGGAGGAAGCGGCCAGATATCAATTGGCAAAGATCCATCAAATCCTGGATTTTATCCTGACAAGCTAATCAGTCTTTTTAAAAGTTCCGGCATCCTGATTGAATTTTTTGAAGATGTGAATATTGAGATATGGACCAAATATATTTTTATTGCATCATTTGCGTTGGTGACAGCCACCTATAATAAAACAATTGGTGAAGTAGCGAATGATGGGAATCTAAGCACGCTTGTAAAAAACATCATGCAAGAAATTGAATCGGTTGCAAGGGCCCTGGAAATAGGACTTCCATCCGATATTGTAGAAACTTCCTTTTCAAAAGCCAACCAGTTTCCGTTCGAAACAAAAACATCGTTTCAAAGAGACTTTGAAACAAAAGGCAGACAAAGCGAATGGGATTTGTTTGGGGGAACAATAATCCGATATGCCGAAAAATTTAATATCCCAGCGAACAACACAAAAGAAGCTCTTGATAAACTTTTAAAAACATAATCGAAAAGGAGCATTCGTGAATTTAATTAGAATTGTCATTGTCAGCTTATTATTAATATCATTCATTGGCTGTGCGTCAATGAATACACCATCATCGTCTTTAATTGAAACAAAGCCGGTTATAAAAATTGGTGCGTCCGGTGAGAGACCTAAAGATCACATAATTTTTATACCGGCAAACCAGAAATTCCCTGTTGAATTCGCCATCAAAGGCAATGTATTCAATGAGCCATCAACATCAAAGGTAATGGTAAGTTTTAAGCAAGATCTTTATTTATATAAATATTGGGCAAGTCTTGATGGAAAAACATGGGTTAACTCGCACAAACTTATGAGCGTTGATCCATCTGGAGGATTTGATGCATCCGGCGGTAAAGTTGAAGTTAAACTCAACCTTGTACAATAAATTTTTTTAAGTGAGGAAGGAATTTGTCAAATTTCGACAAAATATCTCTGCTGACAGCGCTGAAAGAAAAAGTATTCCATAACGATTCGTCGTGTAACAAAGAACTGGAAGAATTATCAAGCCGTTTCATCAAGCGGGAATATCCACGCAAAAAAACTTTGGTTGTTGCAGGAGAAAAATGGGATAAAATTTTTTTTATTCATCAAGGCATTATTCGACTTTTTTACACTGACAAAGAAGGAAAGGAGTTCAATAAAGGCTTCTTCCATGAAGGCCGGTTCGCATGGCCTGTTGCGCCTTCGGCCCGAAAAAATGACAGCCTGTTCAGTATCGCCGCTTTGGAAGATGTTAAGATATCAGTTTGTCCCTTTGAATCGTTTTTTTCCTGGCTGTTGGATCATGGTTATTGGGAAAAATTTGCTCTGCCATATGCAGAATTATTTGCAGAAGAAAAATTTTTTAGAGAATATGAATTCTTAACAACATCAGCAACCGAAAGGTTCCAAAAATTTTGCATTGATAATCCCACCCTATCCGAGCGGATACCGGACTACCACTTGGCGTCCTACCTTGGCATTACAAACGTTTCATTATCAAGAATAAAAAAAAGGATAAATCTTAACTTAGGTTAATTACATTTTTTTTAATTCAATTATCCTCCTGATCAGTTTTGGAATGTTGCCCATAATTTTAATTTTGGAGGAGAGATGAAACAATTAGCCGACAAAACAGCTCTTATCACAGGAGGAAGTGACGGGATAGGATTTGCGATTGCAACAGCCTTCGCTGAACATGGGGTAAATCTGGTGATCATAGGCAGAGATGAACAAAAAATGATGCAATGCAAAAAACAGCTCCTGCAATATGATGTTGATATTTTTTGTATAGCCCAAGATATCACCAATAAAGAAGCGATTTCTGAAATTTATAAACAGATAAACCGGAAAAATATACAGATCAATATGTTGGTGAATAATGCAGGTATCGCAAGGTTTATCTCTTTTAGAGAAACGAACGAAACATTATTGGATTATCATTTCAACTTAAATGTCAAAGTGCCATACTTACTTACCCAAATTTTTCTGGACGATTTGATTGCGTCCCAAGGAAATGTAATCAATATTTCATCATATTTTTCTAAAAAAATGTTACCTGACAGACCGTCAACAGCATATTCGCTGACCAAAGGTGCCATCGAGTCTTTTACAAAAGCCCTGGCTTATGAACTTGGCCCCAATGGCGTCAGAGTCAATTCTATTGCCCCGGGCACCATCACAACGCCTCAGGTAAAAAGAAATTATGAACAGCTTAATGACGAAGCAAAAAATCGTTTTGACACCATGATTCAAACAATTTATCCTCTGCAAACCATTGGAAAGCCGGATGATGTTGCCAACATATCCGTCTTTCTTGCTTCAAATCAGGCAAAATGGATTACCGGCGGGATTTTTCCTGTGGATGGAGGTCTGACAACTAACTGATAAAACAAAATGAAAAATTCAAATAATCCAGCACTTGAGCCCCTTGGGCAGGCACTTCTTGCTTACTGGCGCGGTAAAAAATCGGCAGAACTCATACATGAGTTCAAAAACGGCCAAAAGAGGTCACTGCCGGTTTCTGTTTTCTTTCGTTCTCATGAAGAATTCTTAACAACAGATAAGGCTATTGAATATTGTCGCGGCAGAATTCTTGTCGTTGGTGCCGGAACCGGGGTCCATGCTCTTGAGCTTGAAAAACAAGGTTATGAAGTTACAGCTATCGATATCTGCCCTCAGGCCGTTCAGATAATGACAGAGCGTGGAATAAAGGATGCCGGACAGCAAGATTTTTTTCGTTTCGACAGCGAACGATTTGATACAATTTTTATGCTCGGACATAATATTGGCATATGTGAAACCCTTAAAGGAATAAAAGGGTTACTTCACAGATGCGAAAAACTTATTCGGCCTGGCGGGCAGTTGCTGGTCAATTCCGTCAAAGAGCCTGAAGTTGCTAATTCCCCAAGCCCCAAAGGTTATCCTGGGGAATTGGAATTCCGTCTGTCGTATGAAAAAAATGTCGGCCCATGGATGCGCTGGCTTCATGTAGATTTCAGTACACTGACTTCCCATGCTTTAAAGTATGGTTGGTCCGCAGAGAAACTCATCGAAACTGAAGAAGGCGGTTTTTTAGCAAGAATGCGCCCTATTTTATAAAACCACAGATCAACGCGATTAAAAGTCACAGACACATTGGAGGCATTTTGAAAGGTCCTAACCCTGAAGATAAAGAACCTACGAAGGGATTTCCTCAAGTAGGGTATTTGAAGAACTATATTTCCTCTGAAAATATCATCGTTGGTGATTATACCTACTACGATGACCCTGAGGGTCCAGCACGATTTGAGAACAACGTGCTTTATCATTTTCCATTCATTGGGGATAGGCTCTTAATAGGCAAGTTTTGCGCTATTGCAAAAGACGTGAAATTCATAAAATCTCGAAGCAATAGTTGGTTTTGACCTTGTTGCACTTCGGAAGGCCAACAACTTTTAACAATAAAAATCAGCAGATACGAACCGCAAAAAATATCAAACACGCCAACCGACCCGGGGAGACTTGTCGTTATATGATGAAAACAAACGATGCAAATTTTAATTTAAGAGATGCAACAAAAGATGATACCGAATTCATTTTTCAGCTAAGAATTCAAACTATGAAAAAAGATTTTGATAACACGTTTGGCCGGCACGAAGGTGAGCAATGGAAAAGAGCTGCAGATGAGATACAACATGCTCAAATAATAATGATAAATCAAACAGATATTGGCGTCATTAAGGTGATTCCCAAGATCAAGGAATTGCATTTACACCAAATGCAGATTTTACCTGAATATCAAGGGAGAGGCATAGGCTCAAAACTTGTCAGCCGGGTGCTTGATCGTGCGGGAAACAAGAAGATTCCAGTAACGCTTTTTGTTTTAAAAGGCGCCGCAGCAAAACGCATTTATGATCGTTTTGGCTTTTCCGTAACAAATGAATATGAAAACAATTATATGATGCGCTGGCAGCCCAAGAGCCTTTATGGAAATATCGAATATCGGACGCCTACAGTGGCAGAATACAATAAATTGAGAGGCTTGGTTGGATGGTGGAAAACCGACACAACTGCCACCGACATCGCAATGAGGAACTCATTGTTTTCAGTAGTTTGCATTGAACGCGGCTGCGTAATCGGACTTGGCCGAATTATAGGCGATGGGTTGTATTTCTACATCCAAGACATGATTATTCATCCAGATTATCAGTCAAAAGGTTTGGGGAAAACTTTGATGAAAGAACTGATGGGCTATATCTCTACGAATGCAAAAGCCGGTACATTCGTTGGCCTAATGGCCGCAAAGGGACTTGAAAAATACTATGAGCAATTTGGATTCAAGGCCCGTGACGAGCAGGCCCCCGGAATGTATCAAATTATCAAATAAAGATAACATCTAAATCAACGGGACGCGATAAAACATTAATTTTCAGGCAACGTAGAATTACAAGGAAAAACTAAAATGCCTTATATTACAATAGAAAGCGGGAAGCTGACAAAAGAGCAAAAAGAGAAACTGATTGAAAAGTTAACAGAAACTGCCTCAGAAATAATGAACATTCCAAGTGAATTTTTCCTTACAACAATTAAAGAATTATCAGATGAAAATATTGGAATTGGAGGAAAAACGATTGAAAAAACAAAGAGTGAGTATTTCGAGATAAACAATTAAATTGGGGTGGATCGAGGTGGCTTTTACAGTTACTGGTTAATTGAAACATTATATCCTTCAACCTATTGAGTACGCTTATGAATAGATACATTGAGTACAGTTTGCGCGAGGCAAAGAGAGCGCTTGAATGCTTGCTGGACGATGAAAGGACGTTGCTATCAATCAACGCTGCCGGCCAGTTACTCATCAAGACATTCGAACACCGTGGGCGGGTGTTTTCTTGTGGTAACGGCGGCTCAATGTGCGACGCTATGCACTTCGCCGAAGAACTCACGGGCCGGTATCGCAGTGATCGACCCGCGCTCGCTGCTTCAGCAATTAGTGACGCCGGGCATTTGAGCTGCGTAGGAAACGACCTTGGGTATGAACAAGTTTTTTCTCGCTACCTTGAAGCACATGCCCGGCCAGGCGACTGTTTGGTTGCACTCAGCACCAGTGGGTCAAGCAAAAACGTGCTGCATGCGGCAGAGGTGGCGCAATCTTTGGACGTGCCGGTCATCGGCTTTACAGGTCGTCGAGACGCAGCCCTTGCGCCTTTGTGCGCAGTTCACATCTGCACGCCGGCCGGTCAGTTTGCCGATCGGGTTCAAGAGCTGCACATAAAAATCTTGCACATCCTCATCGAGCTTGTAGAACGTAAATTTTTCCCGGAAAACTATGCTGAAGACGCATAACCATGCAGTGGAGGCGACGAGATGAAAAGAATTTGTATTAACTGCGGCTCGAATTCAGGTGCGCGTTCGGAGTACATGGAAACGGCAATAAAACTCGGCCAATTGATATCAAATAAAGGGATCGAACTTGTATACGGCGGGGCCGAAGTGGGATTAATGGGTGCTGTTGCATCCGCGGCAATGAAAAATGGCGGCAAGGTAATCGGTGTCATTCCGGAATCATTTGCAGACAAAGTAGCGGATAACAATTTATCCGAACTGCATATAGTGCCGACAATGCATGAGCGAAAAAAAATGATGTTCGATTTATCTGACGGTTTTATTGCATTGCCAGGCGGAATGGGAACAATAGAAGAAGTTTTCGAAATATTGACTTGGGCGCAGCTGGGTCTTCATCAAAAACCATGTGGGATTATAAATATATGTGGTTATTTTGACAAATTGCTTGAATTTCTTGATTATTCGGTGGATCAATTGTTTATAAAACGTCAACACCGTGAAATGGTTCTTGTAAGTAACGAACCGGGTGGTTTATTGGGGCAGTTTGAAAAATATAAAGCACCAGTTTTAGAAAAATGGATAGATAGAAAGTAAAATTATAAATTAATCTAATTTCAATAAAACACACTGAAAAGCCATTAATTCTCATGTCAGCTGTAGGGAGCAGTCCATGCTGAAGTCTATAGTACAAGAGGAAACCACAGGATGCGGAATTGCATCGGTAGCCAATATACTGGGCAAAACTTATCCGGAGATGAAAGCGATAGCAAACGCGATGGGCATCCATGCCTCGGATAAATCGCTCTGGTCTGATACGCAGTATGTTAGGCGTTTGCTATCGTGGGCATGTGTTGAGACCTCCAGGAGTGAAGAGCCCTTTGAATCCTGGGACGCATTGCCCAACCTGGCATTGTTGTCTATCAAGCATCACCGGGAAGAAAGCAAAGATTTCTGGCACTGGGTGGTGTTCAAACGCGTGGATGGCCAACCGTTCGTGCTGGATTCGGCCAGCGACCTGCCTTCCAATATCCGCCAGGATTTTGATGCGATGCAGCCCAAATGGTTTATCAAGGTCAAAAATTCATAACAATGCGGTCCACAGCATCGTAATTGAACTTGTATTTGAATCCCACGGCTGTTAAATTTAAAGACAATTCCCGGTCATAGAGGACGAATCTCCGGTCATAATTTGGACTGATAGCATTCATCTTTAGTAATAACAGCCATGGGCTGACCAGACATATCATCTGCCGGATTCAGCTCACAACAAAACATGAAAGAAACTTATTGGTTCTTTCATATAAACAGCCATGGGCTGACCTAACGCATCAACACCCAGCCCCAGCCAATAACAAAATATAAATTTGTGCCGGTTTAAACGGCTGGCAAAAAATTCTTTTGCCTGATTTCTGCATTGGATGAGCGTTGCCCTTTTTATGCAGGAGCTTAAGGAGAAAAACAGATGGGCGAAGATAAATATAAAAATATTAAAAGCGCTGACATGAATAGCCATTTAGGGGAAATGGAGCACTTTAATCATTTAATGCTGGGCAGGGAAGAGCGGATAATCGAATTAAAAAATCAGGTCAATGATCTTTCAGAACAGTTAGGGCAGGACCCCATTTATCATAACCCGGAACAGATTGAACAGCTTTCTGAAATTACAAATGAAAAACCGGATGACATTTATTTATCTTCAACGATTACTGATGATCCCATTTCAATACATGATCTTGCAGAAATTAAAGAGCTTTTTAAACTGTTTTCACATTATGGTGACACGGTCGGCGTTGCAAGCGCCATTCTTGACCTAAAGGGTGAAATATTCCAGAAGTCAACATGGCGGCGGGTCTGTGCAAATTTTCACAGGGTGAATAAAAAAACAAACTGCGGTTGTATTGAAAGCGACACAATACTTGCGAGCAATCTTAAAAAAGGCATGCGATATACCGCATACACCTGTAAAAATGGTATGATGGATTGTGCGTCTCCCATCATCGTAAACGGCGTGCATCTGGCCAATGCCTTCATCGGCCAGTTTCATCTGCAGGCGCCGGATATGGATTATTTCAAAGCCCAGGCCATTCGCCATGGATTCCCGGTGGAAAGCTATCTGAAAGCGGTTAACGAGGCCCCGACGATAGCGCCCGAGCAATTTGAGCATCTCGTGGGATTTCTGGTTAATTTTACCGGTATTATTTCATCGCTGCTCATGGAAAAACAGAAAAATAAAAGCCTACAGCTTAACCTGACGAAAAAGGCAAATGAAATGTATCGCCAGCAAAAAGCCGCCATGAACCTGGCGGAAGACGCCCTGAGGGCAAAAACGCTGGCGGAGCAGGCAAAGGCATTGGAAGTGGAACAGGCAAAGCTGATTGCATCCAAACAAGCGGCAGAAGAACGCAGTGAAGAACTTGAACGGAGTCAAAAACAGCTGCAAACAGAGAAGGTAAAACTCCAGAAAATTTTGGACACCTCTCCTGTATGTGTTTTCATTTCAGTGGATGAAGTTATACGGATGATGAATCCTGCCAGCATTAAAATGCTGGGAATGCATCCCGGGGATTGTGTTAGCGATATACACGTGGAAAGTGAAGAGCGAAAAAAAATCCTCCTGAAATTGGAAGAAAACGGGATTGTCCGCAATTGGGAGCTTCAGGTGTATAATAAAAACCGCGAACCGTTAACCATGCTTGCCACCTATATGACCATGGAATACGAAGGCGAAAAGGGTGTCTTGGGATGGCTGGCCGACATCACCGAACAAAAACGGGCGGAAAAAAAGATTCAACTGGCAAAAGAGCTGGCCGAAGAGGCAACAAAATCCAAGTCGGAATTTCTGGCCAACATGAGCCATGAAATACGCACACCGATGAATGCCATCATGGGGTTGAACCATCTGCTTTTGCGTACGCCGTTAACAAGTAATCAAAAAGATTATGTATCCAAAATCAATGACAGTGCTCAAAGTCTGCTGGGCATTATCAACGATATTCTGGATTTTTCAAAAATCGAGGCGGGTAAACTGCAAATCGACCATACGCGCTTCAACCTCGAATCCGTATTTGATAATCTGTCTACCATGATTAACATCAAGGCGATGGAAAAAGGCATTGAGCTCGTTTTTGACATCGCGGTTGATGTCCCCGGTCTGCTGATAGGTGACCCCTTACGTTTGGGCCAGATACTTTTGAATCTGGCCGGCAATGCGGTTAAATTCACACACCAGGGTGAAATCAAAATCCATTCCAGCGTACGGGAACGAAAAGGCGACACGGTTTTATTGTATTTTTCCGTCAAGGATACCGGCATAGGTCTGACTGAAACGCAAAAGGAACAACTGTTCCAGGCCTTTTCCCAGGCGGATATGTCCACGTCCCGTAAATATGGCGGCACAGGATTGGGGCTGACCATTTCTAAAAAACTTTGTGAAATGATGGGAGGCCATATCGGGGTAAACAGTGTTTACGGACAGGGTAGTGAATTCCACTTCACCGTACTTATGGATGTTCAGCAACATGTTCAAAAGAGACGGAACGTTTTTCCTGAGAAACTCAAAGGCCTTAAAACGCTGGTAGTTGACGATAACCAATCCGCCCGGCTTGTCATGGAAAACTATCTGAAAGATTTTGATTTCCGCGTAGATGCTGTTGACTCCGGGGAGAACGCCGTCCGGCAGGTGAATAAAAACCTTCAGGGTGATGATCCGTATAAATTGATTTTTATGGATTGGAAAATGACGGGTATTGATGGTGTCCAGGCCGCTGAAAAGATCAGAGAGTTAACCAGGGAAAAAATTAGGCCCCAAATTATCATGGTCACAAGCTATGACCATGTAGAAATTATGACCCAGGCACGGGCTGTGGGCGTAGATGCTTTTTTGATCAAACCCGCCTGCCAGTCATTGATATTTGATACCGTTGTCAAAGCATTGGGCCGGACAGCCCCTGGCTTCATCAAGCCCAAGGACGAAAAGATTGAAAAACCGTATGACTTAGATGCAATCCGTGGTGCCAGGATACTGTTGATTGAAGATAATGTAATCAATCAGAAAGTTGCGGTTGGGCTGTTGGAGTCTGAACAATTTGTTGTTGATGTTGCGCCGAATGGTCAGGAAGGTGTTGATAAATATCTGTCATCGGCCACAGCACCCTACGATATTATATTGATGGATCTGCAAATGCCCGTGATGGACGGCATTACCGCAACCAGATTAATTATGCAAAACCGGGCATTCAAAGTGCCTCCGATAATTGCCATGACTGCGGATGCCATGAGCGGCGTTGAAAAAATGGTATTGGATGTCGGCATGAAAGGGTATTTGACAAAACCCATTAACATAAAAAAGTTTTTTTCCACCCTTGAACAATGGATACAACCTAAAGAAAGGGGGCAAATAGAAAAAAAAGCAAGATCAACCAACAATGAGGTTATCCCGATAACTGAAATTCAAGGGATAAATGTTCCGGATGGATTAACTCGAATCGGAGGAAATACGAAAGCCTATTTTAAGCTTCTCAGATCATTTGCAAACAATAATGCAAGGTTTAAAATGAATCTGAAAAACGTTATGAAAAACAAGGATTGGAATAAAGCCATCCTTATGGCCCATTCCTTGAAAGGAAGTTGCGGCAACATCGGTGCCATGGAGTTATTTTCCCTATGCCGTGATTTGGAAAATCAATTGCAAAAGCAAAACCGGAACATACAATTGATTGATGATGCTTTAGAAAACACCGACACGATGCTGCAACAAATTATTACGGCGATTAATCAGGTTTTGGCAGAGATCGAAACGTCTGAGGCAAAAAACGGTTACCAGGCAAAGACGGAAGAACTTCTTAGAGTTATTGGCAAATTACACATAGCACTCAAGACGAATGATGCACAATCGTCTAACATATTGACACAAATAGAAGGCATGGTAAACGATGCCGATATGGTACGCTTGGTCTCTAAAATACGGAAATGGATTGATGTTTTTGATTATGAGAAAGCGTTGGAACTTCTTGAAAAAAGAACGGACACATTTTTGAAAATGGATAAATAAAACTATTTTCTGTACTGGAACGTAAAAGTGTGCACACCGTTAAAACTAAGTTCGGCTCATTCTGAAAGCAGCTATAATTTTGACGTATCACCCTGTTTTCACAAACGATTCACAAAAAATATAAAGCCATTCCTCTACTATCCGGTAAGTATTGCCTTTCTCATCCACCCCTACAATTTCCTTTGAAACAGGTGGCCCGCAATCTTTTAAGATTTGGTATTTATGTTGTCCCTCACTTGCCAAATTCCTCTTACCCTCACCACATCGGAATGCATAAGTGTTAACGGCTGAACCGAATAAAAAAGTTAGTATTGCCGTCAAAGTGATAATTTGTTTCATGATATCCTTCCCATAAAAAGAATAAGTAGATAGATAACAGTTTGTTGAACGAAGCCGCTCGCGCGGCGGAAAACCCCAAAGTTATGTATACTCCTAATTGTGGGATCAAACGGAAGATCCCAACTATCTATAATTAAAGGAGTATACCATGAACACATCCGAAGTAAACCGTTTTAACGAACTCTATGAGCGCCATTTAAAAACCCTTAGACTTCAGGGAAAGGCTCAAAAAACCATTGATGCTTATTCCAGGGCCATCCGGCGGGTAAGAGATTACTTTGACTGCTGCCCGGACAAACTTGAACCCGAACAACTTGAAGATTACTTTTCCGATTTGGTTGACTCTCATTCATGGAGTACAGTCAAAATTGATCGCCTTGGACTCCAGCATTTCTGGAAATTTGTTTTGAAAAAAGAATGGAATTGGTTGAATATTGTTAAGCCGCCTAAGGTTAAAACCATTCCGGACATTTTGACTCCTGGTGAGGTGGAAAAGCTCATCGGTGCGACACGCAAACTGCGTTACCGGGTTTTCCTGCTGACAACTTATTCCATGGGCCTGCGTTTGGGAGAGGCATTGTCCCTGCAAGTGAGAGATATTGATGCAGCACGAAAACTTGTCCATATCCGGAGAGGGAAAGGCCATAAAGACCGGCTAATTCCCTTACCGGACCGCACCCTGGTCGGACTGCGGGAACTATGGAAAAGACATCAACACCCCAAACTGCTTTTTCCCAATGCCAACGGTTCACTGGAAACCATCCAGAAGGCAAAATCTCATATGGACCGGGGTGGTGTCCAAAATGCCATGAAGGCTGTAGTCGCCGATTGCGGTATCAAAAAAAAGTTTCCATACACTCTTTGCGCCACAGTTTTGCGACCCATCTGCTTGAAAAGGGCTTAAGCCTTCGCCACATCCAGGCCCTTCTTGGCCATGCCCGCCCTGAAACAACTGCACGTTACGCACACCTTACTGATGTCACGGAAAAGGACTGCAGGACGACCATCAATGATTTGATTAACACCATTCATGTAGATTTCTGGAAGGTTTAATCATGCGACTTTCTCATATCATTGAAGAATATTATGATGCATTTCTGACTCGTTACGGGGATACGGCATTGCCGGAACAGATCAAAGCCTTAAACGCCATAGTTAGTTGCCGTACACCAGACGCCGGGCAGATTTATACGGTCTGTCCAGACTGCAATCATACACAACTGCATCCACTGTCCTGTGGAAACCGCAATTGTCCCCATTGTCAAAACCATGAGACAAGCCAATGGATTGACCGGCAGCAAAATAAACAGCTTCCCGTCCAGTATTTCATGGTAACTTTTACCTTGCCCTGTCAGTTCAGGGAAGTTGCATACCGGAATCAACGGACAGTTTATTCTCTGATGTTTTCATGTGTATCCAGCACGTTGAAAGAATTTGGGCTAAATCCCCGGCACCTTGGGGCCCAAATCGGTATGACCATGGTTCTTCACACTCATAGCAGAAGATTGGATTTTCACCCGCATATTCATGTAGTTGTTCCAGGTGGCGGTGTTGACCCATCCAGGCGGCAATGGAAAAAGAAAAAAGGCAAGTATTTGTTTAATCGAAAAGCCCTGGCCAAAGTTTTTCGGGCACGTTTCCTGAACGGATTGAACAAAGAGAATTTGCCAATTCCCAAAGGTGCTCGTTCCAAATGGATTGTCGATTGTGCCAGGGTCGGAACCGGCATGTCTGCCCTGAAGTACCTGTCCAGATATTTATACCGGGGAGTGATCAGCGAACGTAATATCATTGCCAATCAGGATGGCCGGGTTACCTTCATGTATATTGACGGTAAAACCAAAGAGATGTGCAGGCGAACCCTTAAAGGAGAGGAGTTTCTGCACCTGATCCTGCTTCATGTGTTGCCCAGGGGATTTCGTAGGGCAAGAGATTACGGCTTTCTTCACGGGAATGCCAAGAAATTGCTCTTCCTAGTACAGATGATTCTCCACGTTCGGATTATGGCAATAGTGCTTCGGCCAAGGCCTGTTTTTAAATGCCCCCATTGCGGGAAGCCTATGAAAATCCTCGGAATAAAGCCTGTCGGTACAGGATAGGATAAACAAAAGGTAGAAACCCAATCTCAATTTAACTGGAGGTGAACAACACTATGAAATAATCCGGCTTTTTTTAGAAAGCCCTGAAAAGGGCAACGCTATAGGTGCGTCTTATCTCAGGTGCCCGGAAATCACACGCCTTTCAGATCCTTAATCCCCAAAAAGATATTTTCATATATATGGAAACCCGGCTCATTTGGGCCGGGCTTGTTCAACAATCGGATAAGATCGTGGTTCGTTCCTCACACGATCTATCCTTATTCGTTATCATAGGAATACAATGTTGTAAATAATTGGGTGCAGATATCACGCAGCGTGATTGGCTTCGTCGACTTTCACGTCTCAGTAATTTTTTTGAGGGAAGGCTCGTCGCCTTGCCCATATCGTTATATGCATTGCTATTGATGGTTGTTTTTCCGGTGACTCAAAGTGAATATTGTGTCTGGCTCAATTTCAGAAAATATTTGACAGGCCATAAACAATATGTTTCCATAAACATGCTACCAATTTCATCTGAGTTATCCCTCATGGGAGGCTCAAGATGCAACAATCAGTTTTAAATAGCAAAGCAGCACTAAACCTATTCCCACAGGTTTACGCTGCTTTTTTATTTTCTGCATCACACCAATTTGCCGACCGGCCATTGGACTCCTTCACGGGGCACCCGGGCCCCCGGAACCAAAGCCTTTCTGCGTCCAATGGTTGTATGCATTTTTGCGTGGAAGGCACCGGGATTTTTCTAAGATTCATATCCAGGCAAGTTTTAAGACCCTGGTATTGCCTCCAGAATTCAATAAAACATTCTTGTTAATGAAATGAACGAACAAGATTTGGACATATTAGCTGCGAAGATAGCCGGGAAAATCAATGCCGTATCCGTACGGTATATGAGTCTAAAACAAGCTGCTATCTATTCAGGTATCGGCCAAAAGCAACTTATCAAAATGGCTGAGGCCGGGAAAATAAAAGGCAGAAAAATAAAACGGGAAAAAAGGGCAGGATGGTCTTTTGACCGGGAAAGCATTGATAAATTTTGGCATCAGCCATGGGATGACATCAATGCAGAGGCACGGAGCATACTTGACCACATTAGGAGAAAAGCGTAGATGTTTGAAATGAGACTGTTTCAAAGAAATGGTTGGTTCCATGTTGAATATGCCAGGAACCGGTCAAAGGCGCTGCGTACAAAAGATTCTAAAAAGGCAAATGCCATTTTTAGGAAAATGGAAGCCGAGCACCTGCGAGGACGCCTGCTCCTGCTGGACAGGAAAGAACGCTTATCCTTATCTGAATTTGCAGCTGTTTATACATCTGATCCGGACAGATCGGAATTATCAGAAAGCACCCTAAAAAATGACGTCCTTGCCATCACTGCGCTTAAAGATGTGGCTGGCGACATTCCAATAAGATTAATCACAAAAGAGACCATAAAATAGTTCAAGGTCCATTCTTTAGGCCGGATGAAAAAAGTGTCCGTGAACACGTACCTTGCCAGAATCAAAGCCGGGCTTGAATGGGCAAAAGCTGAAGGCTATCTTGACCGTGTTCCGCCGATCAAAAAATATAAAATGGGCCGGTCATTGCCTCGGCCGATTCCACAGGATGATATCAAACGGATATTGGGCCAGACCAAAGACATGGAAATGTACCGGGTAATCAATTTTGCCCTGTTTACCGGCTGCCGGCGCTCCGAAATTGTTCGGGCTCGGTACGAGCATATAAATGGTGATACATTAACTGTGATTGGAAAAGGAAACAAAGAGAGGGCTTTTTACCTTCTTCCACAGGCTTTGCCCGACCGCAAAGACATCGGCAAGATTTTCAAATTTTCCCACGTTTCAACGCTATCAAATTACTTCAGAGATAAAATTGTCAAGCCGCTGGGTATTAACGCCCGGTTCCATGATCTTCGACATACTGCAGCCACTACCATGCTTGCAAATGGAATTGATCTGGAAATGGTCCAGAAAATTTTAGGCCACACAGACATTCGAACAACCCAGATTTATGCAGATGTTTCACAGAAAATATCAAGAAGCAAATGGGTAAAATGAAAGGTGTCTCTTTTGAGTGATGCGGGAAAAACGCGGGAAGTTTTTGCGTAACTAACTGATATTATTGGCCCTAAGCCCTTATTACGAGTGAAATACTCTACCAACTGAGTTACGCCGGCACCATTGAGAACAATTTATACCAGGCCGCTTTTGGAAATTCAAGGGGTATCACGCTTTAAGACATTGCCAAACCGTCAGGGATTTATCCGCCTTTCAAGGATATCTTCCAGCAAAGAAGCCACCAGCACTTCAAAAGACGGCGAATGTTTTTTGCCGGATGTTGCGCTTTTTTTTCGGCAGGCTTTAAAAAATTCCATGCAGATTCGGTGCTGTTTTGTTGTCAAAAGCGTTGATATACCAGCCTTTTCCCCCTTGGAGACAAGCTGGGATTCGCTTTCAGGAACATCTCGCCGACCATGCGCCCGCCGACTCATGTGGGTATAGTAGAGCAGTGCCCGGTCCAGAAGAATATATAAAAATTGAATATTTTCATTGGGACCCACCTGGACCCGGTCGCCGCTCAGGCCCGAAGCCACACTGGCCAGACGCCGGATACCCACAAAGGCGGAGCCGGCACCCACGGCAGAGCCGATAGCTGTAAAAATCCCAAAGGTCAGTCCGGCTGCAGCCGTATCCAGTACAGCGCCAAGGGTTCCCCCCAGCACAGCACCGGCGGTGGCGGCCTGGGCCCGGGTCAAACCCAGCATCTCCCAGGTTTGTTCTGAAAACAGGTCATGCCTGAGAATGGAACAGGCCGGCAATGGATAATCATAGAGGTGATGGCGGAACAGTGAACGGATGTGGCCAAACATTTTTTGTTCAATATTTCGGATTTTTTCCTGGTATTCCCGGATAAGATCTTCTTTGAGCGTCACGGGATCCATGTCGGCTTTCAGTCTGCGCGCCAGAGAAAAGCTCAACGCCTGCTCCATGCCGTGGACAATATAGGCACAGGCCATGCGGTTGCGTTTTTCCCACTCCATATTAAAGGCCTGAATCACACCTTCCATCAGCGGCTCAATATCCTGGTCAATGGCTTTAAGGCTTTCCAGAAGCCGGATGCGCTCATAAAAATCGGCATGGTTGGAATTAAAAACCCGGACTACGTTAAAAAATTTTCGGAACTCCTCTTTCCACGCCGCAGTATTATCCCGGGTATCGGATTTCGCGTTGATAACAGCCATTCTCGGCCGCCCAGTGAGCCGCAGAATCTCCATTTCAGCCAGATCATCTTCCCTTATAGGCCGGGAACCGTCCACCACATAAATAATACCGGCCCCTTTGGCCACGGGGGTCAACAGTTCGCATTCGTCAGCAAAAAACGGGTCTTTTTCATGTTCGGCAATAAAGCGATCCACCATGTCCGGTCCCGGATTTTTTTTGAACCAGGACAACGTCTGTCGGGGCACCTGGAACCCCGGAGTATCCACAAAACGAATAATTTCTTTCTCATCCATGGTCACGGAATAGGATTTGGAAACCCTTGTTTCACCCGGCACCGGGCTGACCTGGATACGGTCGTCCTCGGTCAGGGTGGACACCACCGAGGACTTGCCCTCGTTGGGGTGTCCCAGAACTGCAAATTCAGGTAATATCATCATGGTGACACCCACCTTTCAATAACTATCAAAGGATCGTTGAGTTGGTTTAAAGCACTTTTCCACACCTGAAAATTCACATCAGAAGGCGTCACATCTTTTTCTTTCTTCTCCATTGTCTGGAGCATTACAATCCATAGGGGGAAATCAGAAAAAGCCTCACGGATTTGAACAAAATAATAAAGCAGGCCACGGATGGGCGGCTGCCAGACCTCCTGGAGTACAATCAGAGGACCCTGGCCCAAATCCTTGATCTTGGCTGCTATCTGCTCCTGGTCTTCATCAAAATCAAAATGGATTCCAAGGGTTGCAGCAATATGGATTCCAAACTGATGCTCCAGGCCGGTCCGGATCTGTTCCATATCATTTCCCTCAAAACCCCTGGCTGATCCAAGCACAAGCGCACCGTGCGTATTCTTTTCGATACTGGGTGCATTCGATACAACTTGAGGCCGGGGGGCGGGTTCAAGTTTTGGTTCAAGTTTTGGTTCAGGTTTAGATTCTGGTTTAGATTCTGGTTTAGGTTTAGCCTCTGGCTCAGGTTCAGGAATGGGTTCCGGCTCAGGATCTGGTGTGTTTAAAATCACATCGGGTTGAGGCACAACAGCAGGTCTTTCATCTTTTGCTTTCAATGGAGCCGGTTCCGGTCTAGGCAAAGGCGCTCTGAATTCCGCCCGAGAGCCCCCGGTCTCTTTGATATTCATACCCATGCGGGGGGTTCGCATCCGCATGAGTAGCCGCTGATAACCGGGTTTGGACAGGTCAAATCGTGCAAGGGTCAACGTCTTGGCAGTATGGGCAAGGCTCACCAGAACAATTCGGGGAATAAGGGTATACACCAGCAGCCCCATGCACAAAAACGGCCACCAGGCAGCCAGATGTTCGCTGGATAGCCCGGCAATGCCTTCCTTGAGTATAATCCGGCTGCCTTCTATTTGTTCAAGGCTAGGTACAAAAATATCAGGCAAGACCCAGGACCAGGGCAATGCCATCCAGGCCACCAGGCGGTGGACACTCTCTCCGGAAGTCAGCAGCGTGGACTGCCAGCCAAAGGCCAGATCCGTAACCATAATCCTGAAAAACGTACCGCCAAGCACCCCGGTTGAAAATCCCAGCGCGCCAAGGGAGAGCACAATGAATACCGCCCAGAACAAAATACTCCGAAACGGACGGGTATCCAGATGCAGCAGATCACTGGTCTCTTTTGACAATTGAGGAAAATGCTTTTGAACCGGCGCGGCCCATTTCTGCAGCCGTCCTACAAATTTATCAATGAACAGGCGCATGGACATTTGGTGCAGCGCACCGACCCAACTTGACCCGGCAGGACCTGAGCGGTACTGATGGAACCCTACCAGTGCCGCAGCCAGACAAAGCAAGGCCGGAAAAAGGATAAATACAGCGATAAACAGGGTCACATTCACCGGCCGGCTGCCATGGTAAGCCAGAAACGAATACGCGCCCAGACCTCCGGCTGCCAGCCCGCAGGCAAACACCCACTTGGCAATCAAGAGGTAAAAAGATTCAAATAATTCACCAGGAAGCTTTGCTCCGGGACCGCCGTTTCCGGTCTCTTGGGAAAACAACAGGCGGCGGTATTCTATCCATCCGGCAATCAGTCCGGCATCATCCAGACGGTCGCCATCTTTAATCTGCCGGAAAATCTTCCTGTCCCGGGATGCAATGGCTTTGGTATCGGCTTTTTCCGGATCCTCATCCAGGCCCAGGAGAAAATCGAGGTCAATAATATTTTTAAGAGACAAAATCATGAATATTTTATATCTGCCTGCAGTTAAAATTTCCGTCCGCCTTGTACGCGACAGCCTGTCGATACAATTTGTCGGTTTCCGGGCTGACAATAGTTCAACAACGTCCCGACAACGGCTCTACGTATAGAAAAATATCAGGCGGCTGATTACAAAGCAATTAAAAAAGCGTTTTTCGGATTTGGAACGGTTTTGATTTTATTTGCATTGACTTTGTGTCAGCCAATACATTGAAAATTTATTTTCCTGTCACTTTTGTGTATAGTGATTTATTCACACATGACAGGCTGCGTGCGTGGCGGCTATGATATATATAATATTTGAATTTATTACTAATCACATCGGATTAGGGACGTCGGTAATCGCCTTGACATGAAAACCTACACCAAAATTTTGCTTCCGACTCTCCCTCTGATTTGTTTTTTTTTGGCGGCAACCATTGCGATCACTTATCATTTTTCGCGGATTGCCCTCCTTGATCTTGGGGATGCCTGGCTTTCTTCCCGACTGAATATGGCCTTGGAAATTACCCGGGAGCAAGAACAAATTCTTCATGATTACGGCCTGGAAAGCATTCCTGAAAGCATTGCCAAGGCAAAACAGGACACAACAGCCCGAATCAGTAACATTACCATTGGCAATCAAGGCTTTCTTTTTATAATAGATCACAGTGGGACTGTGATCTATCATCCCAATAAATACCTTAATGATACGGATCTGGGCCGGGAAAAATGGTTCTCCTCTTTAACGGATCAAGGGGGCAGAAAAATTATCGATTTTTCAGGCCAGCGCCTCCTTGTGCGATTTGGGTCTTTTGCGCCTTGGCAATGGTATGTTCTGGCGGCGGACCCCACGGAAGAACTGTACGGTACCATCAACCGGATGCAGCCTTATCTGTATGGACTGTTTCTTGGGATTGCCGTTATTATTTCCCTGGCTCTGATGTTTTTTACTGCGCGTCTGACCCGCCCCCTCAAAGAGCTTCTTTTGGGGACCCAGGCTTTTGGCAAAGGGCTTCTTGATACCAGAATCAATATTCAGTCCGACGATGAATTCGGTATTCTGGCAAAAGAGTTTAACCGGATGGCATTCAGACTCCAGGATAGTCTATACGCATTAAAACAGAATGAGGAGCATTTCAGGGCGTTAATTGAAAATGCCAACGATATGATCTGGATTCTTGACCGGGACGGCATGTTCCGTTATGTCAGCCCGTCTACATACCGGATTCTTGGATATTTGCCTGAGGCACTTATCGATCGTTGTGTCCAGGAATTTTTACATCCCCAGGAAAAAGAGGAATTCGCCGAAAGATTTTCACTCAGGGTGGCCTCTTTGATTCAGGCGCATCCAACAGACATACGGTTCAGGCACGAGGCCGATTACTGGTGTATTCTTGAATGCATTTCCAAAAACCTCATGGATCATCCGACCATTAAAGGGATGGTTTTTAATTTAAGGGATATCACCAAACGCAAACAGGCGGAACAGGCCTTGCAACGGTATCACCAGGAGCTGGAAAACCGGGTAGAGGAACGCACCCAAGATCTTCAGGCCGCCAATAAAGCTTTGAATAACGAAATCCAGATCCGCAGGCAAAAAGAAAAGGAGCTGGAAAGGGCAAGCCAGGTGAAGAGTGAATTTTTGGCCAATGTGAGTCATGAAATCCGTACACCTTTGAACGCAATTCTTGGTTTCAGCGAACTTTTGAAAACAATGATCACTGAGGATCAGCAGTTAGGATACCTTTCAGCCATCAATACAGCCGGAAAAAATCTTTCGGACTTGATCAACGATATTCTCAACCTGTCCAAAATGGAGGCCGGCAAACTGGAAATTAACCGGAAGCCAATTATGTTAAGGTCTCTGTTTAATGAAATTTACCGGATGTTCAAAATAAAATTGAAAACTAAAAATTTGAATTTTTTTATTGAACTGCCGGAAAATGATACTATGGCTTTATCCCTGGATGAAATGCGTTTGCGCCAAGTCCTTATCAATTTAGTTGGAAATGCATTAAAATTCACTGAATTCGGCACGATTTCCCTTAAGGCACAAATCCGCACAAGTCCCCAAAATAGGGGAATTTCTTCGAATCTTATTATCCAGGTGGCAGACACGGGCATTGGGATTTGCGAAACCCAGCAGGATAAAATATTTGAGGCGTTTGAACAGGCATCGGCCGGAACCAGCCGAAAATTCGGTGGTACCGGACTGGGACTGGCCATCTGCAAACAGCTTGTAGAGCTGATGGGCGGAACACTTTCCGTATCCAGCAAGCCGGATCAAGGCAGTACATTTACCATTTTTTTGCCCGGTGTTAAACAATATCACACACACAGTTCCCCACCGTCGGATGCAAGCAAATCAGCCTGGGCCAGTATGGCGTTTGCCAAAGATCGGGTTCTTATTGTGGATGACCAGCGGGATATCCGGTTTATGCTCAGAGAAGTCCTGGAGAAAATCAATCTGGAAGTCATTGAAGCCGCAGACGGTTTCCAGGCTATTGAATATGCCAAAGCCCAGAAACCTGACTTGATATTCATTGATTTGAAAATGCCTGAAATCGACGGCGTAGAAACCGCCGCACGGTTGAAAGCAGACCCCGAGGTTGCTCATATTCCCATATGCCTTATGACTGCCGGTATGACACTTTGGTCCCAAGAGGAACTTGAATCCCGGGGCTTTGCCTGTGCCATTGTTAAGCCCATTGCCATAGACAGCCTGATGGCCGTCTTGACACGGTTTATCAGCCCCGCGCCCGATGCAGAGCAAGATTCTGCCCGGTTTAGTTGGCTGGACTCTCTGGATAATGAGAGGCTATCCGACGATTTTTTGGACACATTGCACAAGGATATTATCCCCTATATTCCACAGGCCCAGGAGGCAATGAAAATATCCGATATCCAGCGGTTTGCTGTAAGGATTACCGAAATCGGAAAAGTTTTTAAAGTCGAAGCGTTTAAAACGTTTGGAAAAGAATTGTCCCAGTTGTCTAAAACATTTGATATTGAAAAGATTCAGGCCTGTCTTGAATATTTTACCCAGACCATCGACCGGCTGGATCAATAGTTCCGGGTAGGGGCGATAAGGCTGCGAATCCATCCGAACAACGTATTTCCTTCTAAGCAGTCCTTTTCAGCAGTTTCAAGAATCTTTGTCATTTTTTCCGTATCGCCGTACCGGTCTTTGCGGGTTATGATTTTCCGGTCAGGATCAAGTTTCCGGATGACCCTGGCCGGGTTGCCTGCAGCCACGGCATTGGCAGGGATGTCGCAGGTGACAACAGCGCCTGCCCCGATGATGGTATTTTTTCCAATGGTTACGCCTTTGCACACAATGGCGGAATCTCCGATCCATACATTTTCTTCAAGCACCACCCTCGATTGGGTATCGGGGGGCAACGATCTGTCATAAATACCGTGCCAGTCTGAATCCGTAATGTAACTGTGGCTGGCCAGCATGCAGGAGTCTGCAATACAAATGGAATTGGCCGCTGAAATCCGTACACCAGGAGAGATAAGCACATGGTCCCCGATACGGATACCGTCAATATTTTTTTTGTCGGACCACACCGTCAGCCGAGTTCTTTTGTCCGGGCAGCCAAAAAGGGTGGCATGACTGCCGATAGAGATGGGGCTGCCGAACAATTCAATATACCAGGGTTTAATGATGTACGGGTGGGGACCTAAAGCGCTAAGCTGGGGGACAAGATAACGGCGGACATAAAAATTTTGAAATCGGTACCAAGCCTGTTTAATATAGTATGGGCGTTTATCCTTAATCATTTATTATACACGGGTTCAATATTTAGTGCACAAACGGAAGTCTGTATTTGGACGACAATGTGCCCATGTGCAACGCGGCAGATGGGTGATTTTTCGTTCAAATACATTTAAATTTACAGCCGTCCCAGGCATCATGATCAAATAACCGTCCCCCGGGCGTCAAGCCGTACAGGGCATCGGCGGCCATCAAAACCACGGCATTGGTCCAAGAAATTTTGTCTTCGGGCCAGACAACCATGTCCGGATAGGTGTAGCCGCACCAAAAAGTTTGATCCTCAAATATCCGGTTGTGAATCCAGGAAAAAACAATTCTTGCCATTTGTCGACGCCCCATGGCGTGAAGGGCAAGCACAAGTTCCGAGGTTTCTGCTATGGTCACCCAAGGCTCGTCGGACACACAGCGGCATCCCTGGCCCTCAATGACATATTTATGCCAGTATCTGTCCATACGTGCCTTTGCCCGGTTTCCCTGCAACGCCCCTGATAGTATCGGGTAAAACCAGTACATTGAAAATCTGGACTTGGACACGTTATATGATACAATATTTTCCCTGATGGATTTGCCAAGCTTTTTAGAGGCAATCTGCCATTTTGGACGGTCTCGGTCCAGGATTTGGGCAATGGCCAGGGCGCATTTCAGACTCATGAATATGGACGATGATCCGGATAAAAGCGACATGGGATCAACTTTCCCTTCGGGACTTTTTGCCCAGTAAATTTCTCCGGTAACCGCCTGGAGGTCTAAGGCATATTCAACGCCCTTTGTCATAATTAACCAAAATTTTTTAAGATCACCCTTGTCCCTTTTTATCAAAAATTGATGAAACAACCCAACGGCCAGATAACAAGCCATGTGACTTTCGGTGGTCCGGTCCTCGGGGACCGAATCCATATAGGATGAATACCAGGATCCGTTTTCATTCTGGTGATCGGCCAGCCAGTCCAGGGCGGCCATTGCCTGATCATGAAAACCGCCGATATTCAGCCCCATGACAGACTCCACAAGATCCCAGGGATCGGTTTTTCCACCGGTATGCCAGGGGATGTCTCCATTCTCCTTTTGAAGACCGGCAATCATACGAGCAACTGAGCTGGGGTTCAGAGGCGAATTTGGATGCAACTTTGCATGTATCGGGTGCATGGACTCTCTTAAAAATAATAATGACCATGGTCGACCTGGTCTTTTACCCAGGGGTTGCCACAATTAATCATGAAAAAAGCGAATCGATAAATCCGATTTGTTCATTTAAAAATCCTTTGTAAAAACAGGGTTAAAGTATCAAACCCATATCTGTTTTACAAGCTGATTCATTATATATTCATGAATGATAATTCATAAAATGGATCATTGGATTCCTGTGGGAGGGAATCATCAAATGTCCCATATGCGTTATCGATAACAATTTGAAATAAAAGACTGTTTTTGTTGTATTTTCTAAAACGTTTAAAAAATGTTTTTTCTTGACAATTTATTTCCATTCATGTTCACATATGATTTGAATATACTGAATATTCCTTCAGAATGACAGTCTCGGGCAGACCTGGCCTGTCAGCACCCAGGCGTAACCCACAACAACGTATTGAAATTATAATATAGATTGATTTTTATTGTTTATACCCCAACTTGAGGAGAAAATCATGGTAAGAAAGATCAGAAAAGCAGCCGTCATCGGGTCCGGAATCATGGGAGGCGGAATTGCTGCCCTTCTTGCCGGCGCGGGTGTTGACGTGCTGCTGCTGGACATTGTTCCTTTTGATTTAACCGATGAAGAAAAAAAAGACCCTGGGGCGAGAAACCGCATCGTTCAGGCAGGCATGAACGCGGCTTTGGCATCGAATCCTTCCTTATTTTACAGCAAAAAAGACGCCTCGCGGATCCGTACGGGAAACCTGGATGATGACATTGAAAAATTGTCGGCATGCGACTGGATTGTTGAAGTGGTCGTGGAAAATCTTAAAATCAAAAGAGATCTGTTCCAAAAGGTGGCCAAGGTCCGAAAAGAAGGCACCATTGTGACCAGCAACACCTCGGGGATTCCCCTCAAGGATATGAGCGAAGGCTTCTCCCAGGAGTTCAAAGAACACTTCATGGGGACTCATTTTTTTAACCCGGTACGCTACATGCACTTGCTCGAACTGATCCCCGGCGCTGAAACCAAACCCGAGGTCATGGATTTCATTGCCCGATTCGGCGAAAGAAATCTGGGCAAAGGTATTGTCTGGGCCAAGGACACCCCGAATTTTGTGGGCAACAGAATCGGTGTCCAAGGCATTGGTGCCTGCATCAAATTCATGCATGAAGATAAAATGACCATCCCCGAAGTGGATGCCCTGTTCGGACCGGCCCTGGGCCGCCCTAAAACAGCCATCTTCAAAACCACTGACCTGGTCGGCATCGACACCATGCTCCATGTGGCCAAAAATTCCTATGACCTGTGCCAGGACGACGAACAGCGCGACACACTGGTCCTGCCTGAATTTATCACCACAATGGTCGATAAAAAAATGCTGGGCAACAAAACCCAGGGCGGGTTCTACAAAACGGAACTGACCCCGGAGTGGAAAAAACTGCGCAAAGTCCTCAATGTTGACACCATGGAATATGAAGACCTTGAAAGGCCAACCTTTCCTTGCCTGGACCAGGCCAAGAATAAGGCCAGCCTGGAAGAAAAGATTGCCTGCGTGCTCAAAGGCGATGACAAAGGGGCCAAATTTGCCTGGAAATGCCAGGTCAATGCGTTTCAGTATGCCGCCAACCGGGTGCCTGAAATCGCCGATACCATCGTCGAAATCGATAATGCCATGAAATGGGGCTACAACTTTGCCATGGGACCCTTTGAAACCTGGGATGCCTATGGTGTTGAAGACGCCGTTAACAGAATGGAAAAAGAAGGCCTTGATGTCCCGGCCAATGTGGCACAGATGCTGGCCAAAGGCAAAAAATCTTTTTATAAACTTGAAAACGGGATCCGCTACTATTTTGATTTTGCTGCAATCGAATATAAAAAGGTTCCGGTTTCTAAAAACATGGTTTCCATTGCAGCCGCCAAAGGTAACAATAAAACCGTATTCCAAAATGCGTCCGCATCGCTGGTGGACATCGGAGATGATGTTTTCTGCCTTGAATTTCACACCAAGATGAATGCCATCAACGCAGAAATTGTTGATTCCATCGGCAAGTCTCTTGATTATATCGAAGAAAACGGTGCCGGACTTGTGATCGGTAATGAAGCCGGTGGGATGCCCGGCGCATTTTCTGCCGGCGCAGACCTCTCCTTTGTATCCAAGCTGTGCCACGAAAAAAAATACGCTGACATCGATGCCTTTCTGGCGAAAGGCCAGGCCGGCATCCAGCGCGCTAAATACGCACCCTTCCCCGTTGTGGCCGCACCTTACGGCATGGTGTTGGGCGGGGGCTGTGAAACCTGCCTGAGCGCAGACCGCATCGTTGCACATACCGAGCTCTTTATGGGCCTGGTTGAAATCGGCGTGGGCCTGCTGCCTGCCGGCGGAGGCTGCATGAACCTGTGGAAAAAATATGTGGATGCCCTGCCGGGCAAAACCGTAAAAGAGGTGAATCTGGCCAAATTATTTGTCCAGGCATTTATGAAAATTGCCATGGCCGCCGTATCCATGTCAGCCGCCCAGGCCCGGGATAACGGGCTCCTCGGCCTTGGCGACCGGATTGTCATGAACCGTGACAACCTTGTGGGCGAAGCTAAAAAAGAAGTGCTTAAAATGGTGGATGATGGATATGTTCCCCCGCTGAAAAAGAAAATCAAGGTGATTGGCAATGCCGGACAGGGCATGGTCAATGCTGAGATCTTCAATCTGCTTAACGGCAAATTCATGAGCGAATATGATGCCTTTTTAGCCCGACGCATTGCCTATGTCGTCAGCGGCGGCGATGTCTGCGAGGGCAGTGAGATCACCGAAGAAGCCATCCTTAAACTTGAACGAGAGGCGTTTGTGGATTTCTGCAAAGAGGAAAAGACCATTGCCAGAATCGACCATATGCTGAAAACCGGGAAGCCGCTTAGAAACTAATGTTTGAACCAAACACAAACGATATTTGGCCAAGCGCTTTAAGATTTTACTAGGAGAATACACAAATGAAAGACGCATATATAGTACAATCCGTACGGACCCCGGGCTGCAAGCAAAAAAAAGGATTGTTCAGCCAGACCCGGCCTGAAGAGCTGATTTCTTTTATTATGAAGGAAGCGGTTGAAAGAACCCCTAATCTGAAATTCGAAGATATTGACGATGTCATGCTGGGCTGCGCCTTCCCCGAAGCGGAACAGGGCCTGAATCTGGGTCGGATTGCAGCCAAAATGGCAGGCTTCCCGGATGAGGTCTCCGGAGCGACGGTGAACCGGTTTTGTGCATCCGGCCTTGAAGCCATCGCCCTGGCTTCGATGCGGGTAACTGCAGGCTGGTCTGACATATGCATCGGTGCAGGCTGTGAGTCCATGACCTTTGTGCCCATGGGCGGAAACGTTCCCCGGCCCCATCCGGAATATTCAAAAACCAATCCAGAAATGTACGTATCCATGGGGATCACCGCTGAAAACGTCGCTGAGCGCTATAATGTCTCCAGGGAAGATCAGGATGCCTTTGCCGCTCAGTCCCAGGCCAAGGCCTTGGCAGCCAGGGATGGTGGAAATTTTATCGAAATCATCCCCACTCCGGCCTACAAATATGTTGCCCAGCCTGACGGAACGTATAAAAAAGAGACCTTTATTGTTGAACATGATGACGGCATCCGGGCCTCCACACCGGAGGGGTTAGCCAAACTGGGCGCGGTGTTCAAGGTTAATGGAACCGTTACTGCCGGAAACTCCTCCCAGACCACGGACGGGGCGGCAGCCACCATCGTCGCGTCCAAGGAAAAGTGCGAAGAATTTGGCCTGACCCCCATTGCCAGGCTGATTGGCTATACCACAGTGGGCTGCAAGGCGGATGAAATGGGCGTAGGTCCCAAATATGCCATCCCCAAAGTGCTTAAACAGGTGGGAATGACCATTGACGACATCGACATTTATGAAATCAATGAGGCCTTTGCCTCCCAGGCGTTGCATTGCATCCGGGAACTTGGCCTTGAAAAATACATGGATAAAATCAACATTCACGGCGGTGCCATCGCCTTGGGCCACCCTTTGGGATGCACCGGTGCCAAACTGACCGCCACATGCATTGCCAACCTCAAGGAAGTTGGCGGCAAATATGGTATTGTTTCCATGTGTGTCGGTGGCGGTATGGGAGCTGCAGCCGTATTTGAAAAACTTTGATAGTCCAGTAACCTCTTTTTGCGCTTAAAAGCTGTTCGTTTAAAGAACCGGTTTTCCTTTTCTGGAAAATCGGTTCTTCAGGAATAAGCCCGAGCCAACTCAAGTATTTTCCCGTCTGGCCCATGAGATCAACATCCCCCTGGCCGGCATCCTGCAGAATCTGTTTGTTCTGGAAGATCGCCAGGCAGGGTATCTGTCTGCCAATCACAAAGCGTCCGATGCTGCAGATATCAGCATGACCGCCCTATCTCATCCGTATAAAGGCAGGCGAATAATGAATTTGGCTCCTGTTCCCGGATTAGATTCGACTGTCATTTCCCCTTTATGATTTTTGGTGATAATGAAATAGGAGACACTCAGTCCAAGACCAGTTCCCACGCCCTTCGGCTTGGTGGTGAAAAATGGATCAAATATCTGCTTTCGGATTCTTTCATCCATTCCAGGCCCGTTGTCCTCTATCTCGATACAGGACATATTCTTAACTGAATCGAGATAGGTCCGGATAATGAACTTGGGCTCCGTAATCCCTGCGCTCTGCATAGCCTGGGCACCGTTGGTCAGGATGTTTAGGACTACCTGCTGAATTTTGCCGGTCTGACAGGGGACGGCAGGCAGATTATCATCATATTCCCTGATGATCTCAATTTTCTTAAAGTCATACTCTTTTTTTAAGTCGTAATCGGTGGCTGCCAGTTCAATGGTTTTGTCCAGGATTTTGTATAGATGATGGGTGGATGTGGTCGCGTCTTCTTTTCGAGCAAAACTGAGCATATTATTCACCGTCTCGGATACTCGTTGTCCAGAGGAAGTTATGGCTTCAATCATCCTTTGTATGCCTCTGTCTTCCATGAATCGTTCAATGGACGCCATGGTAATGCCTGCGGCTTCAGCCGCTTTTAAGTTGGCTGGGATATTGGCGCCGGCCCTAAGCCGTTGTGACATTACCTGGGCGGTCTGCATCATACTGGCAAGGGGATTGTTGATTTCGTGGGCCATGCCGGCGGCAAGCCCCCCGACGGAAAGCATCTTCTCACTCTGTATCATCATCTCTTCCATTCGAACCAGCTCTGTCACGTTATCTATCCGGATCACGGCGCCTTCCACGCCATTAGCCACCAGGGGGAAAATGGTGATATCTTCGTAGTAAATTTCCTGGTCCACCTTACGGGAGATTTTAGGCGATTTGATCACCCGACGTTCCCGGATAGATGTATGTATGTTTTCCATCTCGTCGCTTAGGCGGGGAAACACCTTGGCCAGGGATTGGGCTTGGGCCTCCTTGAACTTCAGTCCGGTGACTTGTTCCGTCTGACGGTTCCATTGAGTTACCCGGCCTTCTTTGTCCACCGCAACAAGCATGGACGGCATGGAATTAATGATATTGGAGAGATAGTTTCGTAATTTGCGCAGTTCTTCTTCGTCCTTCTTATGCTGTGAAATAAACCGGGCCTGTTGAACATTTTGATATGCCGTAAGTGAGAGCTGCCGGGTCACCGCAAAGAGCACGTTTGCCGCGTTCTTGAATTGCTCATCCGACATGATGGGGACCTGGAGGTAGGCCGCACGGAAGTCATTTTCGTCGACACCGATTTCATGGGCATAGGCTACAATTTTTTCCTCATCCAGGGCTTCGTTCCGGACCTGACCGATCAGCCAGTTGGCAATATGGCGCCCGCCGACGGAAATACTGGCGCCTGCGTTCCACAGGCCTGCACTCAGACAGGCCATGATATTGGGGCCATCGGGATTATGGCGTCCGACCATTGAGTCGGAGTAATTGCACTTTTCGCAGCCTTTTTTTGTTTTTCGAATAATTTTTTCACACAGATCCGTAAAGTTGCTCGGCTGGGTGATCGGTTTGCCGTCAGGCTGGGTGATTAGGGCTGCCACGCCAAAGGCCTTGGCATACAGGTCCTGGAGCTGCTGGATATCGGATAGATTAAACAGGTCTTCCAAGGCAATGTCTGCGACATCTCCAAGCGGCTGGGTCAGGGCCAGGATACGATTTTCAAGGGCTTGGGCCATTCGTTTGCGTTCGGTAATGTTCTGAACAAAGGCAATGGCATATTCTTGGTTCTTGTATTCTATAATGTTGCCGGCCAACTCAATGAAAATCACGGAACCGTCCTTTTTGATGTGCTCCCGTTCTATGGTGCGTACACTCCGGCTATCCAATTTACGCCAATTGGAAGCCCAGTCTTTAGTAACCCTCGGATCAATGTCGAACAAAGAAAGAGCCGACAGTTCTTTTTGCGTATAGCCGAGAAGTTGTGCGGCTTTTTGGTTGACCTCCAAAATCCGGCCATCCAGAGCGATACGATAGATTCCGATATTGGCGTGGTCAATAATGAATCGGGAAAGATACAGGGATTCCTCTGTCTTTTTCCGTTCGGTGAGATCGGCATGAAGGCCGACAAAACGCAAGGGATTCCCCTGGTCATCCCTGGAAACAATTTTTCCTCTCGACAGTATCCACATATAGGTGCCGTCCTTACGCAGAAACCTGAACTCCGCCTTATATGTTTTCATTTTTCCTGTAAAATAGCGGTCAATGGCCGATTTGGTCGGCTCGATATCATCTGCATGTAGGCGCCTTGTAAATTCGTCAAAGGTTCCTGGGAATTCATTGGGTTCATATCCTGCCATCGTGTAATAACGGTCATCATAGTATATGGTGCCTTTTTGGATATCCCAGTCCCATATGCCTTCGTTGGCCCCTGACAAGGCCAGGCTCAACCGTTCCCGGCTCCGGAGCAGTTCCTCCTCCACAGCCTTTCGCCGAAGGACCTCTTTTTGGGGCCGCTCTTGGTTCTCCTGCAGCGCCACCTCAAAAGCAAGCTCTTTTTTTTCTCGGTTAAGCAGGAGGCCCACCAGCATAATCCCGCAAAAGATGGCCAGGCCGTATGGCCAAGCCATGGCTTTCATTAAAGTCCACCCCGTGTGGAAATCCTTAATAAAAAGAAAGCCCGGCAGGATGATCAGGGTGGCAAAAAATGAACTGCTAAAGGCGTTTCGACCTGAAGAAAAGCTTGCGGGAAAACGGTTCAACACGATTCCGGATAGTGCAGCCAGAGATACGCCGATAACCCCGGCCAATGTCCCGCCTCCGCCAAGGTAAATTCGGAATCCCCCGGCCAGGAATGCGCTGACCACAGCGGAAACCGGTCCGCCAAATGCCCCGCTTAGGGCGATGATGGCATTTCTTTGGTCCACGATAACGCCTTCAAAAACAGGAATTTGGGCGAACATGCAGCCAATGGCAAACAGGCCGAAGGAAATTCCCATAAATATCTGGCGCCTGAACCAGACGGATTCCCTAAAATTGCGGAGCAGATATCCGTATACTGTTACCAAGGCGATAAATATAGCCAGATTATTGAACAGTGAAAAAAATAATTCAACGCCACGGATCATTACCATTCATCCTCACCTTATATGAACATCGCGATATTGAAAATTAACATAATAAAAGATACCAGCAGGATAATTTGAATACTGTATACTATACCTGCTATTATTCGCCCTTGAAAGCTTATTTTAGTTACCAGCGAAATTCGTGATTTTGATCCATAGATGCCGCCTGTGATCAAAGACGGCAATACCTAAAAAAAACTATTCTGAAAATGGTGTCGTGTTGTCCGGAACCGCTGAATACCGGTGGAAAATACGGCGTTAAGGTGAGAAGCCCCTGGGCCACCCGGACAGTGACTTCGTTTCTTCCCCGCTGCTGCTGAAGGCCTTTGGCTCCCTGAAAGGCATACCGTACCTGGGTTGACACCTCTTCGGATGTCGTCCCCACAGATCCACTTCGTATCCGGCTGAAAGTCCGACACTGAAGGTCTTGGAATGGCTGGTGGAGGTTCCGTCGGCAGCTATTTATAAAATTAGTGGTTTCAAAAGACGGTTCCTTTTTTTTGTTTTAGGGACGCGGCTCAACGGTTGTGATTTGAATAGAATCCTCTGCCCGTTCCGTAATGTCCATGACGACCGCCTCTGTCGTTACCTCCCCCGCGGGTGAGCAGCAGGAGAGATAAAATGCAAATGAGGATGATTGAGACAATGGCGGGCCCTTTTTTCAGGTGGACCAAAAAAATTTTCCAATTGAGAGCCAGGTGGATAATACATAGAATCAGAAAAATAACGCTTATCCATTCATGAAGGGGTTTTATGCCACCGATGCCAAGATGGAACATCATCATAATGCCGGTCAGCGCAACAATGAAGAACGTCAGTGTCAGGGCCGGGAGCAGGTTGGTTCGAATCGTTTTTTTTGTCATTTTGTGTGTTCCTTAATTGACTGCGTTAATGATTAAATTTTGTTAGTGCCTGTTTAGCGCAAAGGCGGTGCCAGGTGATTGTGTTAATTTTGAGTAAAAATAAATCATGTAAAAACAATATGTTGTCGCATGGCCTTAAGGTGATTAATTGATGCTGTGCTGTGGGCTGTGGGTCGGGGAAAGCAGGTGTGAAATCTTTTCACAGGAACGGGTGTGTCACCGTGAAAAGATGTTACTCTTTATCAATGCCAAGCCGCTTAAGTTTATATATCATCCCCCGCCGGGTAATCCCAAGCATATCTGCGGCTTTGGTACGGTTTTCTTTTGTCTGTATTAGGCGGTGTCAACCTCTGTCTCTTCAAGGGTTTTAATCTTTGTGGCATCATTTGCGGCGTATTCGGTAAATTGAAGGGTGGTTTGGGAAGAATTACATCGGTCTGAGCAAGCAGTCTCACCCGCTCCATGGTATTTGCAAGCTCCCGATAGCGTATTTCGAGGATTAAAATTTGCGCCCAACGAAGTAATCGGCAAAATTTACGGTTTTCGCTCGGGCACTGATTATCCCCCGGCAACCAGCGGAAAAAGCCCGACCTGGTCACTTTCCTCTAGTTCCTGGTCAGGCATCACTCTTTTGCCGTTGATAAAAATCAGGCTGACAGCCCCATCAGGGATACCCAGCTTTCGGATCAAGCCGCCCGCAGTTGTGCCTTTTTCCACCTTAAGGGAACCCGAGCCCTTTGGATAATATCTATAAAGGGTGGTAAACAGGTCTATATTTATTTCAATCATCAGACGCTTTCTCTTGTTCCGGGTTTTCCGGTTCCGGTGCTTTGGCAGGTAAAATCGGCTCAGAACCTTCAACGGACCGAATATGAATATCCCGCTGGGGAAAACTGATTTCTATGTTGTTTTCTTTAAAATGTTTATCAATCCTGAATCTGACATCCGTCTCCACTTCCAGCATATGGTCTATGTCGGTCCAAAGCCGCAGCACAAAGACCAGGGCACTGTCGCCAAAATCCATAAAAATTACGTCAGGTCTGGGGTAACGAAGGACATTGGCCGCCTCTCCGGCAATCTGAAGCAAAATCGTTCTCACCAATTCTATGTCGGATCCATATGCCACGCCCACGCTGATCTTGCGGCGGATGCGTTTGTCCTTAAAACTCCAGTTGGTCACCTGATTGCTGATGAAATCGGCATTGGGAATAATCAAGGAGGCATTGTCATAGGTCTGCACCACTGTGGACCGGACATTTATTTTTCTTACCCTGGCCCAGATGCCGTTGATCTCCACATCATCCCCCACCTGGATGGGGCGCTCAAACAATAGGATAATGCCGGATATAAAATTGTTGAAAATGTTCTGCAGGCCAAATCCGAGACCAATGCCCAAGGCACCGAAAGCAACAGCCATAGACGCCGTGTTCAGCCCAAAGGCATGCAGGGCGATAAGAAGACCTATGGCCCAGATAACATAAGCCGAAATGGTTGTAATGGACTCCTGCAGGCCCTGAGCCATGCCTGACCGGCTTAAAAATTTTTTTTGGAACAGCCATTTCCATATGCGCACCAGGGCATAGGTGAAAAGAAGTACAAATCCGGCAGAACCTGCACCCCAAAAGCTGAACTGCATGTTGCCGATGTTCAGCGGGTGGGCCAGGATCTGATATAGATGCCCCAGTACGGTCTGGGGATCACCCCAGATCAGCAGCAGGACAATTGAAAGGGTGACCATCCAGAAAAATTGACCTGCCCGGATGATCAGCCACTGGACAGGATAGTCGTCATAAACAAACGCTTCGGTCCGGTTATGGCTTTGCTCCTTGTAATAAAGATCCCATTCCTGGAGCAGGTGAAAAAAAATCGTCCACCAGAACAAAAGAACAAGACTCAAAATCCAGGAAAGGATCCAGTGTGAAGCAAGCAGTTCATAGGCGGTCATGTCCAGCATCAGAGAAATTCCGGCAATCAGAAGCATCACATATTTGATGGTCAACGTTCGAATCAGCTGGTTTTTATCCTGATCTTTTTCCCCGGAAGACTGAAACGTGTAAAAATTAACACCCCGCCAAGTTTTCAGGGTCCAGACAACCATGATAAACGCGCCTGTCATACGCAGCAGGATAAGCAGTCCCGAACTTTGCCCCAACGTGTCGTGCAGCACCCCATAGGCAAGAATAAACACAGCAACAGCACGGGTGAAGCGGATCAGATGCCGGGCATTTGTTTCCCCGCCTACAGCATCAACAAAAACGGTTTTCAACGCCCGGCAGACCCATCTGCATGCAAGCAGAATCATGGTCACCAGAGCGGCCTCCCAAAAGACTTTGGACACCAGAACCATTCGATCCAGACCGCTGTACAGAAAAATTGTCAACGCAGTTCCGGCCGGAATAATGGACGTGGTCAACAGATCTGAGGCCATTTGGTGCCAGGCGCCTAATTTTTCCACAACAGGCAAAGTCTTTAAACCCAAAGCCTCTTTTCTAAGCCGCCTTAAAATGACCATCACAATGGCCAGGACAAAAAAAAATGATACCGCCAGAAGCTGTGCATCCTGCCATAGTTTTTCAACTTTAGAAATCCAGAACTGAGGATCAGAAACCATAGAGAGAAATCCGATCAGGGCGTTGACTTCCTCTTGAAGAGAATTAAGGGCACCAAAACGCGAATCCTTTTTGGTTCGCTCAAACAACCCTTTTGCGTTTTTCTGTTCAATGATTTTTTCAAATTGTGCGTCCAGGGTTGCATATGTTTTTTTTAATTCCGCCTGTTTGTCCAGACGGTCCTTGTATATCTGATCCAGCCGTGACACCAGATCCTCTTTTTCCTTGAGCACGTTTACCAGGCGGGTTGCCATTTTTTCAATGGCACGGTTCTTGGTTTTGTCACCTGCCGCGGTGCTTTCTTTGACGCCAGCCAATTCCGCCAGTTGTTTGTCAACAAGCAGCTTCTGATTGTTCAGATGTTCAAGTTCCTTTTTCAGGTCTTCTTCTTCTGGAATCACTCCCTGAAACATCTTCTGGGCATCAGCCATGGCGTTTTTCAGTTCAGCCCTGCTTTTTTGGAGCTGGGTAATACCGGCATTCTCAGACAGCAGCAAATTCCAGAAGGAGGACAACTGGACCCGGTATCCGTTATAGGCTGCTGACAGGTAGATTTGGTCCTTTTCTTCGCTTGCTATACGAGTTTTATATTTTTCAAGGTCGCTGAGTTCGGTATTCAACGATTTTTCAAGGATCGTGCTCAGCTCATCAATTAACTGGGATGTCGAACCCTGTTCGGGTTCGGCAAAAGCACAAGGAACCCCACTGAAAAAAATCAATCCGGCAAGCAGGATCACAAAAAATTTGGAAAAAATTTGAACGTCCCATGTTTTTATGTGATCAAAATTTTTTTCTGTCATGAGTTTTAAAACCACCCTTTCTTTTTAAAAAATACAACCATTGCACCGCCGATGACTGCCATGCCCCCCAGTAAAACGAAATATCCCCACTGCCATTCAAGTTCAGGCATGAATTTAAAATTCATTCCGTAAATTCCGGCAAGAAAACTTAAAGGAATAAAAATGGTAGAGATAATGGTCAAGGTTGCCATGACCTCATTCATACGGTTACCCTGGGCCGACATATAAAAATCAACCATACTGGACAAAAGTTCTTGAAGCGAGGTCACCGAATCCAGAATATGATTGACATGATCCAGAATATCCGCATAGAACCGGATGACGGCATCGGGAACAAACGGAGATTCGCATTTCATCAAACTCAGAATTGCGCCGCGCACCGGCCGGAGCTGCTTATTGAAAAAAATCACTTCTCGTTTCAGCCGGTGTATCTGCTCAAGGAGAACGGGATTTAACTCTTCGAGCAAGTCACGTTCAATAGATTCCACGGTTGAAGCAATCTGCCCAATCACATCAAGGGAATGATCAACCACGGCATCAATCAGGGCATATGCCAGATAACCGGGACCGCCCGTGCGTATTTTCCCTCTTCCGGCCTGAACTCTTTTCTCTACTGCTTTAAGGCAGGGAGAGGGTTTGTCCTGTACAAAAATAACCAGATTCTCCATGACGGCCATACTGACCTGGGTCTCTGATACCTCATAACTCTTGGGATCAAAGGCCAGTTGCTTGAGTGTGACATAATAATAGGCGTCAAAATCTTCAAATTTGGGCGGGTGCGCCGGGTTCACCATATCCTCTAAGGTAAGGGTATGAATATTGAACAGTTCCCCCATTTTTGAAAAGACGGGAAGATCACTTGTGCCGGTGACTTGAACCCATACTGTTTTTTCTTTCTGAATTAAAGGCAGGACTGCGTCAAGGGTTGGGAGATCATGTGTTTCAAGCGACTCTTTAGAATAGATTAAAACACGGATATCTGTCTGTGTGCCCAACACGGCCTGGGCATCAATCTGCAGACCCGGCGGAGATCCGGCTTTTTTTTCTGATTTTCTGAAAAATCTGGGCATGGCAAACCTTTCGTTCTATTTACAACAGCAGATATCAATTTAAAGATATCTTATTCTCATGGTATGGAATTACGGATATTTAGAATATGTTAAGACAGGGAACCCGTTTTTTGTCAAGGCGCCCCGGGAAAATCAGCTCTATATCCACTTGTCTTAAAACTGTTTCCGGTTTTCAAAACCACCATTTAACCGAACTTAAGATCGGCTTCGTTTGTCTGTAACGCCTTGCGACTACTATATTTTTATACGCATTTTCATCTTGTTTTTACCGCGTTGTTTTCTTTTTAATATTCCAATAAACATGTTTTTCATAAACCTGATGCAAAACATCGCATTTCTATCGTGGTTAAAAATTTTAGATGGGGCAGAATAAATAAGAAATGGATAGAATTACCCAAAAAATAAAAGCCGGCTCTGAGCCTTCACAGGCCTTGGGTTTTCAGGTCACGAGGATTCTATATGTTTGCGACTCTTACCATTTGCCAGGTTTAAACGCGGAGATCTGCCCGTCCCCCTGGAATATCATCTGGGCTGTTTCCATAGAAGAGGCTGCCACACTGGTCCAAAAGGTGGATTTTGACCTCGTTTTTATTGAAATAGGTGTCCTGGATGATGGCGGCGGGACGACCGTTCAGTGTCTTAAGGCCCTTTGTCCCGATCTGCCGGTAATTCTCCTGGTGCCGCCGTGCTACTGCAAATCCCAGCCTTTGGGACAGAAGGCGGATCACATGTTTATCTGGTCCGGAAACCCGGAACTCTTTCATGCCATGGTTCGCTTCATTGAGGATCAAATTTGCCAGGATACAACCCGCCGTGCAGTTCTCCTGGTGGAAGACAGCCTTGAATACGTTTCGTTCTTCCTGCCTGAAGTATACAAAGCAATAGATACGGCGTTCCAAGGTGCGAGGCCGCCCCGGCTTGTCTTGGCCGGAACTTATGAAACAGCCATGCAGCGGTTCCGGGAATTAGGCAACCACCTTGATTGTGTCCTTTCCGATACCCGGCTCCCCTGTCAGGGAAAAGAGTCGCCCGGGGCCGGCATTGACATTTTGTCGCGCATTCACAGGGAACTGCCCGGTTTGCCTATTATGCTTATGAGTGCTGAGGGTACAAACAAGACAATGGCCCAAGCCATTCCGGCCCCCTTTTTGGATAAAAATGCCGACCAGCCTGCCCGGGACCTTCATGCATTTTTCCGCGAGTTGGTATGGCCCGCCCAGGCCTTGGGGAACAACGCCTGTCTCAAAGATCGGTACCCGGTTCAAACAAGTCCTGCCGGTTTTACCAGAATCGGCAACGGGTCCATCGGTGGTAAAGCCAGGGGGCTGGAATTCCTGGCCCAGACCCTTAACCGTCGCCCCGATCTTGGAACGGTGTATCCGGAAATGGTCGTCAGTATTCCTGACACCCTGGTTCTCTGCACCGATATCTTTGACGATTATATCCGGGAAAACACCCTGGATAGATTTACCGGCCGTCCTCTGATGGAATTGGTCCAGGCATTTATCGACGCCCCTTTGCCCCGGGAGGTTCGCCGGTATTTAAAAACCTATCTTGCCAAGACCTTTTCTCCCCTGGCCGTTCGCTCGTCCAGCCTTTTGGAAGATGCCGCCGCCCGTCCCTGTGCCGGATTATACAAAACCTATATGATCCCCAATAACCATGCCGACCCTGACCTTCGTTTGTCTCATTTGGCCACTGCAGTTAAGCTCGTTTATGCCTCGGCATATTATCAAAGTGCCCAGGCCTTTGTGCGCAGTACAACGGCACCCCCTTTTAAGGACAGCATGGCCGTTATGATCCAGGAAGTGGCTGGTCGCCGGCACAACGACTTTTTTTACCCGGCCATATCCGGTACGGCCCAATCCATGAATTTTTACTCAGGGGGCAATGCTAAACCCGATGAGGGGGTCTTGAACCTGGCACTGGGTTTAGGCCACACCCTGGCCCAGGGAGAGCAGAGTTTCAGGGTTTTCCCCAAATATCCCCAGGCCAACTCCCAATTTTCCGGCACCCGGGATTTTCTGGAAAATACACAAAACCGGTTTTATGCCATTAGAATGACAGACTACCCCGAGACCCTGTGTTTTGGCATTTGTTCAAACCTGGCGCGGCGGGATTTGTCCCAGGCCTTGAATGAAGCACCGGTCAAGGCCCTGGCCGCCACCTATGTGCCTGCCGAAGACCGGATTCGGGATACCTGGTACTGCAAGGGCCCCAAAATTATTAATTTTGCCCAGGTCCTAAAATACGAGACCCCGCCCCTTACTGCCCTGGTCAGTGATCTCATGACGGCTTTGACTTGCGATGCCGGCGGTCCCATAGAATTGGAGTTTGCCGCCGATCTGCCCGAGCAATCGGGCCAACCCTGGAAAATTTCCCTGCTCCAGGCCCGGCCTATGTCCAGTCCGCGGGATCACAGCCTGATCACCAAAGAAGACCTTGACGAAGCCGTGTGTGTCTCCACCTCGGCCCTGGGCAACTGCATTCTGGACACCATCCAGGATATTGTCTATGTCAATCCGAACACTTTTGAGGGGGGTAAAACCCGGGATATGGCACAGCAAATCAGCCGTATCAATGCGGAACTGGCCAAAACCAACCGCCGGTTTCTGCTGGCCGGCCCGGGTCGATGGGGATCATCAGATCCCTGGCTGGGCATCCCTGTGGCGTGGCAGCAGATCTCCGGTGCCGGTGCCATCGTAGAAATCCGGGACGGCACCATCCATGCCGATGCCTCCAATGGCTCCCATTTTTTCAATACCATCACTGCACGGGGCGTGCCCTATATCACCGTGAACCCGGGGGCTTGTGATCGCATCGACTTGGAACATCTGACCGGCTGCCACACTGTCCGGGACGAGGGCTCCATACGCCACATGCGTCTAAAACGCCCTTTGCTGATTAAGGTCGATGGAAAACATTCCCGCAGTGTCATCATGAACGCTTAGAAACCCAGATAATCAGATATAGGATGAATGAATTCCCCGGCATCAGATATGTTTATGGATGCCGCCTGATCATTGGAGCTAATTAACTCCATTTATAATATTTATACCCCAGAAGAAAGGTAGATCATGTCAGAAGAATTGAATAAAATCATAGCTAAAGACCCTGATCAGAAAGAATTTCACCAGGCCGTGCAGGAGGTGATTGAAACGGTACAGCCGGTGCTGGACCGCAATATCGAATACCGAAAAGCCAAAATCCTGGAGCGCCTGGCCGAGCCCGAACGGGTGGTCATGTTCCGGGTGCCTTGGATGGACGACACAGGAACCGTCCAGGTTAACCGGGGTTACCGCATCGGAATGAATTCGGCCATCGGGCCTTACAAGGGCGGTTTGCGTTTCCACCCGTCGGTAAATCTGTCCATACTCAAATTCCTGGCATTTGAGCAGGTGTTTAAAAACGCCCTGACCACCCTCCCCATGGGCGGTGGCAAGGGCGGGTCCGATTTTGACCCCAAAGGAAAATCGGACAATGAAGTTATGCGCTTCTGCCAGTCTTTCATGTCCGAACTTTACCGCCACATCGGCCCCAACACCGACGTACCCGCCGGTGACATCGGCGTCGGCGGCAGGGAGATCGGCTATCTTTTCGGACAGTACAAACGGCTGACCAATGCCTTCGATCCGGTGCTCACAGGCAAGGGTCTGAACTGGGGCGGCAGTCTCATCCGGCCTGAAGCCACGGGCTATGGTTGTGTTTATTTCGCCGCTGAAATGCTTGCCACCCGTAATGGCGGCATGGAAGACAAAACCTGCCTGGTTTCCGGTTCCGGTAACGTGGCCCAGTACACCGTGGAAAAAATTTTGGATCTGGGGGGAAAGGTTGTCACCCTATCTGACTCCAGCGGGTTTATCTACGACGAAACCGGCATTGATCGGGAAAAACTGGCCTGGGTCATGGATTTGAAAGAGATCCGACGAGGGCGAATCAGGGAATACGCCGAAAAATATCCGAAAGCAGTATACACTGAAACCGATGCCTCCCTGGATTACAATCCCTTGTGGACCATTCAGGCTGACTGTGCTTTCCCTTCCGCCACCCAGAACGAAATCAACGGCAAAGATGCGGCGAATCTGATCGAAAACGGGGTCTTTTTAGTATCCGAAGGGGCCAACATGCCCTCAACTCCGGAGGCTGTGGATCTCTTTGTGGATCATAAAATCCTCTACGCCCCGGGCAAGGCGGCCAATGCCGGCGGGGTGGCTGTGTCCGGGCTGGAAATGTCCCAGAACGCCGTACGTCGTGCCTGGTCCAGAGAAAAAGTAGACAGGCGGCTGCACGGCATTATGAAATCCATCCACACATCCTGCGTGGATGCCTGTGCCGAATACGGAGAGAAGGGCAACTACGTGGCCGGGGCCAATATTGCCGGGTTTACCAAGGTGGTTGACGCCATGCTGGATCAGGGGCTTGTATAGCCCTTAAATTCCTGGTATATCCGAACCATATCGGAGTCAGCCGCCTGGGTCTATCCGGGCGGCCGACAAAATTTGGGAGGAAAATGAGTCACATCGTGGAGCAGCCGGACATTGAGGCCCTGGTCCGCCGCAACCGGGAGCTGGAACAATTGGAGCAGGATCACCGGCGCATGGAGCTGATTTTCAAGCAACAGGCCCACAATCTTCAGGAACGTATGAAGGAGATTAACTGCCTGTACGGTATCTCCAAAATTCTGGAGCAGGCTGGCCTGTCCCTGGAAGATACCTTTCAGCAGGTGGTGAATCTCATTCCCCCCTCTTGGCAGTACCCGGAGATTACATGCGCCCAGCTTCTCATTAACGACCAGAGTTTCCGTACAAAAAATTACAAAAACACTTTTTGGAAACAGCAGGCAAAAATCATTGCCTATGGTGAGCCCATCGGCATCCTCACAGTCTGCTATCTTGAAAAACGGCCCGACATGGCTGAGGGACCCTTTCTGGCCGAAGAACGGTCGCTGATTAATGCGGTGGCCGAACTTCTGGGCCGGACCATTAAACGCAAACAGGCGGAGGCCGAGCTGAGGGAATCCCGGCGCAAGCTCAAAGATCAAAACCAGCAGCTCAAGGAAAAAAATATTGCCCTGCGAGAAGTGATGAGTCAACTGCGAGAGGAAAAAGTTGATCTTGAAAAGCGGGTGTTGGCCAATGTGGAAAATTTACTTCTGCCTTTGATCAAAAAAATGGAAGACCAGGGATCGGATTTGGACAAAGGCTACCTGCTGCTGCTCGAGGAAAATATCGCACGGCTCACCTCTTCATTCGGCACTAAAATATCCCAACTTCACCAGCGCCTGACTCCCAGAGAAAACGAAATCTGCAATATGATCCGTACAGGCTTAAGCTCCAAGGAGATTGGAAAAATGCTTAACCTCTCCTACCGCAGCGTTGAAACCTATAGAAATCATATCCGCAAAAAGCTGGGCATCAGCAATAAAAAAATCAACCTGACCTCTTACCTTGCCGGTCTGTAACCCACATGGAGAACTCCCATGGTCAACCTGCTGTCCGATATCAGCCGGTCCCCCCATATCATTGATCGTGCCGACGCCCTCAACCTCAACATCAGGATTCTATACGAAGCAGTTATCGATCTTTCCGCCCAAGGCCTGATCACCGCCCATTGTATTAATCTGGCCGCAGGTATACTGCTCAATGATCTGGGCCTTCCCAGCTATTTTTTTGAAAATATCACCAAGGATTCTCTCAAACAAATCCTTTCTTCCATTACCTCCAGCATTGCCGTCCAGGATGACCGGGTGGTCCTGGTGGGCCGGGTGGCCCACATCGACTTTGACCTGGGGCAGGGCAGTGACGTCCAGCGGGTCCGCATCGCCACCCGGGATACCCGGGATGCCATGGAAAAGTTGATGGAAACAATGATATCCGGACACCGCAGGGAATATTACTACAGCCGGGAAAATGAATACTACACCTATATTTTCCGGCCGGAGACCGTAAACGATTTCACCAAACATGAGTTTGAGACTTCCGCCTTTCTTTTCAACCTTGCCGGGGATTATACCGCGACACCGGAACCCACCCGCATGCGGTATGAAAAATTCCTCAAGGCATGCAAGGCATCGGTGACGCCTCTGATCAAAGCATTCAATCTGCCGGGCACCGAAGAAACCCGGATTATGTTCAACTCAAATTTTGCCATCCCCCAGATTCCTATTTTTCGGCAGTTGCTTAAAGACCACGGTTTCACACTCATGCGGGCCTATTGGGAACCCTATTGGGACGGTACTGAGGTGCCCACGTCCATCTGTTCACTCTATCTGCAAGGAGAAATGTCCCGGGCTCGGGAAATAGAACTGATCCGGGATATTCAGGATTTTTTGGCCTTTAATGTCGGCCCTGTTACGACCCTTTACGTGGAAGAAAAGTTGACATACAAGGAAATGCTTTTTGCCGGCAATGCCATTGCTTTTACAAGGATATTCATCTTCTCGGAAAATAATGCCCAAAGCGATCAAGCTATTATGTCCCGTCTGGATGACAAGGCCTGTGAGGAGGCGTTTGCCGACCGGATTCACAAGGCCGCCCGGGCTGCCTTCGACACCCGAACCATTGAGGCCGTGGTAATGGCTCATCCCGAGCTGCTTAAAGCCTTATATGAAATATTCGCCCGCCGATTTGATCCGACCCAGGCACTTGGGTCGGCAGATGACGCGACTGAACAATTTGAGACGCTTCACCAGATGTGCCGGACCCGCCTGGCAGAACACCCCACGACCCTGCAAATTTTTCTATTTATGGCAAAATTTGTGACCCAGTGTTGTAAGACCAACTTTTACATCCCGGACAAACGGGCGTACAGTTTCCGCATGGACAGCGGTATCCTGGACCCCCTGGTTTACAACCGGCCTGTTTACGGGATTTTTTTTATCAATGGACATTATGCCGCAGGCGTCCACATGCGTTCTGCAGACATTGCCCGGGGTGGTTTACGTCTGGTAACAACGGGGCCGGCGGATTACGAAAGACAGATGGGAAATGCGGCCCGGCTCAGCTTTATCCTGGGACAGGCCCGGCGTCTCAAGCACAAGGATATTTGTGAAGATGGTGCCTCTGGGGTGATCGTTCCCCACCCGGTCTACGGTGAATATGCCGGGGATGCAGTACTGGATTTCACCGAAGGCATTCTGGATATTACACGTCCCAATGAAAATGTAATAGATTATTACGGACAGCCGGAAATGCTTTTTTTCGAACCGGACCAGGGGACCGCAGATTTTATGGATACCATCGCACTCAGGGCAAAGTCGCGGGGAAATCTCCACTGGCGGACCATTGCCACGGAAAAAGGCTGCGGCGTCTTCCATTATAATTACGGTATTTTGAACAACGGCAAATTGTTCGGGCTGCTGCCGGCCGTGGATGGCCTCTGTGACCTGCAAGTAAACGGGAAATCCCAGATGGTCACCCGGGATATCGGAAAACTTAAAAAAAAAATAAGTGGGAACATCAAAACCATAGGCATGGCCACCACGGCCATGATGACCGCTTTCCGCACCTTGATCCATCATCGTAATGTCCGGGAAAAAGATTTGAACCTCATGGTCATCGGCGGACCCGGTGGCCGGCTGGTGGGCAATGAGCTGCTCTGCTGCCGAGGCCGGATCTGTCTGGCCATCGATAATAAGGCGCTTCTCTTTGATCCGACAGGATTGGATCCCGGTGAATTAGAAAAACTGGCTTTGGCCGCCCGTTCCGGTTCTGCCGTCGGCGCCCTGGCCTTTCCTTCGGACAAGCTTTCCCCCGATGGATTCAAGGTGCCGGCCACAGCCGCACGCACCTTCCTGCCCGACGGCACCGTGGTTGAAGACGCCGCTCTCTTCCACAGGGACGTCCTGTTTAATCCGGACATGAGAGCGTACATCCGCAGCGCGGACATCCGGGCCTGTCTGCCCTGCGGCGGATTCAAGGAGAGTGTGACCGGAAGAACCGTTATATCCTTTCTGGAAAATTTCAAGGAACTTGAATTCATCGTGGAAGGCGCCGGCCTCTTTTTCGACAACAGTGCCCGTCGGCAGATTGCGGCAAACACCGACATCCGTCACCTCAAGGATACCACTGCCAATAAAGGAGGTGTCTTCTCTTCTGTCATGGCAGAAGTCCTTCCGGGATTCCTTCTCGGGGACCAATACGAGGATGCACTGCTTGAGAATTCTAAGGTGAACGGCGCCCTGATTCGGGAAATTCTAAGTCTTATCGAAATCCATGTGGCTGGAGAAACAAAGATCCTAATCCACCGATGTGACGCAGATCAGCGCATTCCGTTGTTTGCCCAATCAGACAAGGCCGGAGAAGATATTCTATCCCTTCAGCAAACATTTCGCACCAGGCTCAACACTATGTTAAAACAAAAAAGTCTGGTCTGGAAAATCCTGGCGGCTTATATCCCCCAAACCTTGGTTCAACTGGTAGGCAAAAAACGGATCATCGAAATCATGAATAGCGATGCCATGCAGGCGTATCGGGACGCCGTCATCACCAAACAACTGGCGGCTAAAGCGTTTTACCGGTTCGGTTTGGAATGGGACAGTTTTACGTCAGCGCTGGAAAAAAATTTTACCGGCACGGTAGCCGATCTGGTGGCCTGCCCCTGTCCGGAGTACAATATTGAGGGGGATGGCACCATTACCATTCCGGAAACAAGAAAAGCGGCTGCAAGGAAATTCCCCTGCAGCCGCTAACGGTTAAAATTTTTTATTGACTAATAATCACAAATGGACTGGTCAATACTGGTGGGGACTCCTTCATACGGGGTCCATTTATTGACGTTGAAGCTTGACGAATCCCTCATGTTTTTCAATACTTCAATGCTGGTTTTATACCCTTTGTACATCCGACACATATCCATGGCCATACCACAGATCAGCGCAACCGCCTGGATTACGGTGACATCATCCTGGGAAAATTCCCATGGTTCGGCAGTGTAAAGCCGTAATGCACCGATAACTTTGTTATGACTGATAATGGGTACGCCCAGCAATGATGCGATCCCTTCTTTTTTTGCTGCGTCAGGGTACTCAATCCGGGGATCATCCATGACATCGTAAATGGCAATGGGAACCGCATCCTTGGCTTCTTTGATTGCCTGTTTAAAGTGGGTCGGCCCTTTTTTGAGATATTCCTCACTCAGACCGGATGAACCCATCAGTCCCAGCTCCCCGCTCTCCCTGTTGACTAGAAAGATACAGCAGCCCTTGGCATTGAACGCGCTTTTTACACTTTCGGCGGTAATCATGGCAACTTCCTCTTGTTCTTTGCACTGGGAAATCGCGGTGGTCAAACGGGTGATGGTTTCGTAATGAAGTTCGTGGGTCTTCATAGCTTTCTCCTTTTCTTTTAAAATTAAAAGATTTTACTATAATCAACTGGTTTTAGAGCGTATTAATACGATTTCAGCAGTACTCGGACGATCACGCGAAATGCGGTTCAAGAGAAATGGAATGACCTCAAAAAAACCAGCTGTGTAGTAATAAGCAGAATAACGATCAATTTTGAACTTGATATGAATTTAATATATCTGATTCATTTAAGAAGGTCAAAGAGAATCGCTTTTTATTTGTTACAAGCCGTTTTGGCAATTTCGCCCGATATTTCTGTCTGTTGATTCTCCTTTCAATTCTGGATCATATCTGAATTGCCCAGGCCGGCGGTCCTAAAGCCCAAGAATCTTTTATCAACACCGGTTTCAAGGAAATTTAATTATGTGTGGAGGATTATCTGTAGTGGCTCGGAATAATAAACCCTTCGGCAAGAAAAGAATCACTTACGGCATAAAGGGTATTCGGATTTTCCGGGTCAGCGGCAAGCCCGGACAGGGCCACCCAGGGAAGGGGTACGCCGTTATCGTCAGCAAGCGAAGCAATCATGGGATAAGCGGAAGTCCCTTTTTTAAGCTGATAAATGTTGATCATGGTCGGGATTCCGTCTTCAGCCAGATCCATCTCTTCGGTAGACGCCACGAACAGATTGCGCTGGGGAATGGCTTTCAACCCTTCTGGGCCGATACCTGTGGGCAGCACCTGCAATGGCTTGGGCTTATCTGATTTGCTCACGTCGTAGACACCCACAGCATTGCAGCGTTCGGAACCCACAAAGAGCAGGGTTTGATTTTTGTTGTAAACACCGACTTCAACAGCCTCAGGCTCGCAGCCGTTGTTTTCGGAACGGCCTTCATTGTAATGCCCCATGGAGGCCAGCCACAATTCAAAGGATTCCGCAGATTCATAGACAACTTTACCGTGCGTATTAAAAATGGTGAAACCGCGGCTGTCACCCTCTTCACCGTCTTCATTTTCATAGTCGCCTTCATTGGCCGTGGCAAAGGTATTATTATTGATCCAGGCCACGGCATCAGGTTAACGCCCACCAGTACCAGGGTGTCAAAAAATATAAGGCTGGTCGGCTCGCCACCGACTTCCACTGTCCCCTGGCCTACCGGATTGGCCGGATCCGAGATATCCACAAATCCGATTGCACCATTTTTTCCGTCAGTATACACCAGCTGTTTGCCGTCAGTGGTGACGTCAACAATTTCGGCAACCCCGGAACCGTTGCCAGCCATGACATCAACTGTGCCGACATGCCGGAACAGTTTTTGGGATTCACGATGTTGCTGGTGGTGATGCTTATTTTGCTTTAATCCATGGCTATGGGCAAAAACCCCAGCCGGACAAAGGCCCAGGATGAGCCCTGCTGTTGCGACAGCGACAAGCTTTTTCATTTTCTTCTCCTTTTGTTTTTGGGTTGTGTAAATTAAAATAATCCCGGGAAAGGAAGCGAACTCGGAAACAACCCCGAAGCTATAAACAAAAAAGATTACCGTGATGTTAGTATTAAATTTTAAAATTGTTGGAAAAAAGGAAGGAGGGGGAACAATAAATAGACTTTTTTTAGCAGTTTTTACCCGTATTCAAAGCGCAATCAATTGGGCATTTTTGATACAACAAAGAAAACGGGTAAAAAAACAAGTTATGTGGTTCGTTTTATTATTTCATGGTGCTTAAAACAGGTGCCATTAGCCGGTTCAACGATCTGCGCCATAGGTTTCAAGATAGGTTTCAATTTTAGCTTTCATTGAGTCATCCAGAACAATTTTGCCCGCTATTTCCCGGTTATGCAGAAAATTAATGATTTCCCGTATCGTAACAATAGAAAAAATGGGAATGCCAAGGGTGTCTGCCACCTCTGCCAACGCATTTTTTTCTGTTTTCCCCTTTTCTTGGCGATTAACACTTATAATAATGCCGCAAACCTGGGGATTACTGCAGCCTTTTAGGATTTCCAAGGATTCCCGGATGGCTTTACCCGAAGTGATGACGTCATCCACCAGAATCAGCCGGGTGTCGGAGGTCAAGGGCATACCCACCACAGCACTTTTATCTGCATAGGTTTTGGCTTCCTTGCGGTTGAACACATACCCTTTGTCAATGCCCATGTCGGCCAGGGCACAGGCTGCCGTGATGCACAAAGGAATACCTTTGTAGGCAGGTCCGTAAATCCCATGAAAATCTTCTTTAAAATGGGCGTTAATGGCTTTCGCATAATAGGTGCCCAGCTTTTGAATCTTTGATCCGGTATCAAACATACCGGTATTGATAAAATAGGGCGCAATCCGACCGCTTTTCAACTCAAACTCACCGAATTTCAGGGCATTGCACTCTACCAGAAACTCTATAAAGTCTTCTTTATAATTCATCTATCTTTTTTTCCTTAAACTATAAACACAACGAAAATAAGAATTTGAACGAAAGGTTATCCATATGCAAGGCGCAGGTGGGTGACTTTACGTTCAAACACCACTACTGGCAGCGCCATGTGGCATACTCATTCAGGGGCACCGGCTGCCCGGTTTTCAACAATGCCCGGGTATTAAAATCGTCCATGGTCCTCAAGATCTTTGAGCCAAAGACCGGTCCGTCTTTGCACACCACGACATGACCGCATACACATGCCCCGCACACCCCGAACCCGCATCTCATGTACCGTTCCAGGGATACCTGGCAGGGGATGCCGTGGACCTCACAAATCTCAAACACCTTGCCCATCATGATTTCCGGGCCGCAGGCATAGACCATATCAAAAATGGGGGTAGAAACCTTCGACAGTTCGTTTATTTTTTGTTCCAGAATATCGGTGACAAACCCTTTATATCCTTTTGATCCATCATCGGTACATATTTCGGCCTTTGCCGCAAACCGGTCCGGGTAAAGCAGAAAAGATTTAGACCGGGCACCCTGGATCAGCACCACCTCAGGCCCGTCACCGGTTTGGAAAGCCTCCACAAGGGGCGCAAGGGGCGCCATGCCGCAGCCGCCGGCCACAACGGCAACCCGCTTATGACCGATTCCCATATTAAATCCGTTGCCAAAAGGTCCACGGATACCAATTTTATCTCCAGGCCCAAGGGATACGGCTTTTTTAGAGAAAAGCCCCTTGGCTTCCACAGTAATACCGAAGCGGTTCGGACTGTGATGGGAAATAGTATAGGGTTTTTCATCCACGCCGGGAATCCAGACCATGACAAACTGGCCCGGTTTAAAGTCAATGGGTTCATCAATATAAAGGGAGACAAACTCAGGGCTGTGAACTTCCTTGTCCGCCACGTTAACCATGGCCGGCATCAACTGTGTAATCATAGGGCCTCCCTGTGGGCTGCGCCCCGGATCTCTTCCATAGTGGTGTCGTGGGCTGCCAGCCATTGGTCGATCTCTTTATTTACCTTATCAAACACGGTGATCCCCCGGTATCTTACGGCCGTGCCGATTCCCACAAGCGTCGCCCCTGCCATGATGATCTCCAGGGCATCTTTTCCGGTGCTGATGCCGCCCAGGCCAATGATCGGGATGGATACGGCCCGAAAAATATCGTACACACACCGCACGGCAATGGGTTTAATCATGGGGCCGGAAAGCCCGCCTTTTTTAAAGGCAAGCACAGGCTGCCGGGACTCAATGTCAATCACCATGCCCGGCCCGGCCGTATTAATGGCGCAGATGGCATCGGCGCCGGCATCCTCACACGCCTTTGCAATGGCTGCGATATCCGGGGCAGCCGGCGTCAGCTTGGCGATCAAAGGCACATCAATCGCTTTTTTAACCGCGGCCACAACATCATGGGAAGACTGGGCATTCACCCCGAAAATCATGCCATGCTGATCTGAATTAGGGCAGGATATATTCAATTCAATAAAATCCGGTCCTTTGGCAGAAACAAACTCCGCCACCCGGACAAATTCATCCACTGATCCGCCATATATGCTGGCGTTCACGGGAAAGGCCCGGTCTGAAAGCTCCTGCCACTCCTCTTCCATGTTCAGGTAACCCGGGGAAGGCAGGCCCACAGCATTGATCATGCCGTTGCCAAGATCAATGACCGTTGGATTTTTATGGCCCTCCCGGGGAGCGGGCCCAATGGACTTCATGGTGGGAAGTCCGCAGCCGTTTTCCCAAACCCTTTCTAAAATAGCTTTATTGTTACCGAGCACACCCGAGGCCAATACCAAAGGTGTGCGCAGTGCTTTCCCTAAAAACGAGGTTTGCATTAATACCCTTTAAAACTTGTCATAAAATATCATATCATCTTCCACACCCATCTCGTAAAGGCTGTCAATAACCGAATCAATCATGGGCGGCGGACCGCACAGGTAATACTCAATCTCAGCCGGATCTTCGTGGGTGCTTAAGTAAGTCTCCACAAGATAGGTGTTGATAAACCCGGTCCGGCCGCTCCAGTTGTCTTCCGGATCGGGTGCGGACAAGGCCACATGGTAGGAAAAATTAGGATATTTTTCCACAAGTTCTTTAAAATCTTCGTCGTAAAACATCTCTTTGATGGATCTGGCCCCGTACCAGAAGGAGATCTTACGGCCGGAATCGATCCCGTCCAGCTGGTGCAGAATATGGGAACGCAAAGGCGCCATACCGGCACCACCACCGATAAAGCACATCTCCCGGTCCGTATCCCTTGCCATGAAGTCCCCGTAAGGACCTGACACCATCACCCGGTCACCGGGTTCAAGTCCGAACACATAGGAGGAACCAAATCCCGGAGGAATGCCCTCGGTGCCCGGCGGCGGTGTTGCAATACGTACGTTTAGCATGAGAATCTCTTTGTCATGGGGCGGATTGGCCAGGGAATAGGCCCTGAATCCCGGTTTTATCCCTTTGGACGTCAAGTCTAAAAGATTATACTTTTTCCATTCGCTGACATACTTGCTGGCGATATGAAAATCTTTAAAATCAAGTTCATATTCGGGCACGTCAATCTGGATATAAGCGCCGGCCTTAAAATCAAAGGGTTCGGAAGGACGCAGCACAAGCTCTTTGATAAACGTGGCCACGTTTTTATTGGATACCACCTCGGCTTCTACTTTTTTAATGCCGAAAATGGATTCAGGCACCTCAATGGAAAGGTCTTCCTTGACTTTGAGCTGACAGGAGAGGCGAACGCCTTCCGCCTTTTCCTTCCGGCTTAAATGCGACAGCTCTGTGGGCAGCACACTGCCGCCGCCCTCAACCACCTTGCACCGACACATCCCGCAGGACCCGGACCCGCCGCAGGCAGAAGGCAAAAAAATATCTTCACCCGACAAAGCAGACAACAGCGTGGGATTGCCTGAAATTTTTAAAGCCTCATCGGCCTTGCCATTGATGGTCACCATATGCTCTCCCTTTGTGGTCACTTTTGCTTCCACAAACAAGAGCACCATAACCAGAAGACCTATAACAACGGTAAACACCAGGATACTGATTAAATAAATCAATTCAACGTCTCCTTAATCTGTTTCTGAACGGAAACCGGTGTTTGGACGAAAAGTTGCCCAGATGCAAGGCGCAGATGGGTGACTTTTCGTTCAAACACAAGCCTCCTTATAAGGTGATGCCTGAAAACATCATAAACGTCATGGCCATCAATCCTGCAATGATCATGGTAAACCCGAATCCTTGCAAACCGTCAGGCACATCCGAATACCGGGCCTTTTTTCGGATAGCGGCCATGGTGACAATGGCCAGCATCCAGCCGGTGCCGGAACCTGCGCCAAAGACAATGGACTCAATAAAGGTGTAGTTTCGCTCCACCATGAAAAGACTGGTACCCAAAATAGCGCAGTTTACGGCAATCAGTGGTAAAAACACGCCCAGCGTAGCGTAAAGCTCGGGCGAATACCGGTCAATAACCATCTCCACGGCCTGGACCAGGGCGGCAATCACGGCAATAAAGGTAATGAACTTTAAAAAGCTTAAGTCAAGGTCAGGAAACCCTATCCAGGACAACGCACCCGGGGCCAGAAAGCCGTGATAGATGATCCAGTTGACCGGACTTGTCACAGACAACACAAAAATAACGGCAAATCCCAACCCTGCCGCCGTATCCACATTTTTGGAAACAGCAATAAACGAACACATCCCAAGAAAATAGGCCAGAAGGATGTTGCCGATGAAAACGGAATTAATAAACAGACTGAACAGATCACCCATGACGGCTCCTTATTTTTTTTGGCTTGATATGCCGGGCAAAGAATTTTTCAGCCACACCAGAAGGCCGATGACAAAAAAGGCACCCGGGGCCAGCACCATCAACCCCATATTCTGGAAACCAAGGTCATATACAAAACCGGGGACCACCTGAAATCCTAAAAATTTTCCGGACCCCAGAAGCTCCCGGATAAAGGCCACCACCACAAGGATCAAACCATAGCCCAAGCCGTTGGCGATACCATCCACAAAAGAATCAATGGGATCATTGGCCAGGGCAAAGGCTTCGGCCCGACCGAGAACAATGCAGTTGGTGATAATCAACCCCACAAAAATGGAAAGCTGTTTGGATATGTCATAAAAATAGGCTTTGAGTACCTGGTCGGTAACAATCACCAGGGTGGAGATAATAGCCAGTTCTACAATGATCCGGATATTGGATGGAATGATCTTTCTCATGGAGGAGATGATCATGGACGAACAGGCCGTTACAACTGTCAGGGCCAGGGCCATGACAACGGCCGTGGACATTTTCACGGTTACGGCCAAAGCAGAACAGATACCCAGCACCTGGTAGGCCACAGGGTTCTGGCTCCACAGGCCCTTGATCAAGATCTCCTGGTATTCACTTTTGGATTTAAGCTTCATAGTTCACCTTTTGTGGGTTCTATTCATGGGCTGGGTCACCAGCTTCCGCTTTTAGTTGTTTCTGCCGGAAAGTAACAGATACGCCCTCGTACTTCATCAGGGTATTTTTAATACCTTCGGACAGATACCGGCCTGTCAGGGTGGCCCCGGAGATGCCGTCCACAAAATTCTCCTGTTCATCTTTGGGCAGATCACCGGCCTTTCCCTTGGCAATGCCGATGGAGACAAATTTATCCTGGGAGTTAAGGATCTTTTTGCCTTTAAAATTCTTCTGGAACCATGCACTTTCAATCTCTCCGCCAAGCCCCGGGGTTTCAGAGTGGCTGAACACGGAAAAACCTGATACGGTCTGACCGTCATTTTCAAAGGCCAGATACCCTTGAATTTTCCCCCACAGTCCCCGGGTATTGATGGGCACGATATAACCGGAAATGTCCTTTAAGTCATGGCTGTTCCCTGTGCCCTTCCCATGGATAAAATACAGATGCATGCCTTTGGGGTTTTCTGTTTCCATAATTTTTCCCTGGGAGTCCACAACCACCTCTTCAATGCGCTGGTCATAAAGGGTGTTAATCTTCTCTTTCCCAGGCTTCTGGCCCACATCCACAAGACTTGCGGCCCGCAGCAGGTTCACTTTTTTGTCCAGGGCCATGTTCTCCTGCTGCTTGCTTTTAAGACCCGTTGCTGCCGCAGTGATCAAAAGACTGCACAATACGGACAGGACAAGAGCAAAAAGGATGACATGGGCTTTTGAGTTTTTCTCAAACATTGGGAATCCTCTTTGATGATTTATACTTGAGTACCAGGTGATCCAGCAAAGGCGCGAACACGTTCATGAACAATATCGCCAGCATCACCCCTTCCATGAACGCGGGGTTTCCCACCCTGAGAATCACGGTAAAAAAACCAATGGCTGCCCCGAAAATCCAGCGACCCGGATTGGTTCCCGGCGCTGAGACCGGATCCGTGGCCATAAAGATGATGCCGAACAAAAATCCGCCGGCACACAAATGATAAAGAGGGCCGGCATTGGACCAGGTATTCTGCCCCCCGGGGATCAGGTATACAATAAAACTTGTGATAACAAGCCCGGCAATGCCGCCGATAATAATTCTGTAATTGGCAATACGGGTCACCATGAGAATGGCGGCACCGATCAGGCAACAGAGCGCCGAAGTTTCCCCCACACTGCCCGGCACCAATCCTGTGAAAAGCTGCCCCAGGGAATAACCGGCATTGGAAAGGGCTGCCGTGATGGACTGCCCCCCGGTACCTGTCACGGAAAGGGCTGTGGCCCCGGTCACGCCGTCTACCAGATTTTTTCCCGCCACCCAGACATCTCCGGACATGGAGACTGGATAGGAAAAAAACAGAAAAGCGCGCCCGGTCAGTGCCGGGTTAAGGATATTGCGGCCCGTTCCGCCAAAGACCTCCTTGCCAATGACCACCCCGAAAGAGATACCAAGTGCCACCTGCCATAAAGGAATGGTTGGCGGCAGGGTCAAGGGAAAAAGCAATCCTGTGACAAGAAGCCCTTCGGATATTTTATGGCCCCGCATCACCGCAAAAAGGAACTCCCAGGCAAACCCCACCGCATAAGATACGAGGATGATGGGCAGCACATACCAGGCACCGACAAGGATACACTGGATCGCGGGCCAGGATTCACCGGCCCCGATGCCAGCCTGATAACCGGTGTTATATATTCCGAAAAAGGTTACCGGTAAAAGCGCCAGAATCACGATGCTCATATATCGTTTCAGATCCAGGTGATCCCGGACAAAGGGCATGGCACGAACCTTCTCCGAAGGCAAAAAGAAAAATGTTTTGGTAGCGTCCCAGACAGGCTCATATTTTTTATACTTCCCGTCTCCGGTAAACAAGGGCTTTGTATCATCAAAAAACTTTTTTAAAGGATTTTTCATTATTTGTCCTTGTAATAGTCGTCCATGGCGTCCGAAAGTATTTGGGTCAATTCAATTTTGGAAGGGCAGGCAAATGAACACAGCCCACATTTGCAGCAGTCCATGAGCCCAAGCGCCAGGGCTTCTTCAAGTTCTCCTGCATGCAGCGCCTTCATGATAAAGGAGGGCATAAGTTCATTGGGGCAAATCCGTTCACAATAGGAGCAATTGATACAGGCCCGGGCTTCACCGTGCAGGGTGCAGTCCATTTTTGCCGACCGCTTGAACAGGGAAGACAGAAATGTAGACGAGACTGTGGGCTTGTTAAGGCCGGGACGGACAAAACCGAATAGCTCCTCCTCCGGCCCGGATTCAATGATATTAACCGTATTTTCAAAAAACCCGATATGGGCATCCTTGCCCAAAATCCGGCCGTTAAATCGGCCTGTGGTGACAATACTGTTTTCAGGCATATTTTCGACCAGGGAAGACAAGGGCATGCCCTGACGGCCTCGCATATGGGGCTGCTGCTCTCCGGGCCGGGTAACGGTGACGACTTTCTCGACCGGATACCGACCGGTGAGCAAAAAACGGCCCATCATGACCAGATGCTCCAGACGGATACACCAGGCGCTGTTCTCCGATGGCTCTTGCTTGATCTGATAAAGCACCGCACCGGGGTGCCAGGCAGGATAAATGTCAGGGGCGGCATGGGTAATCTGGTCCGCCACTAAGCTTCCTTGTTTCAAGATACTTTCCAGGCTGCTTTCCCGGCAGACCACTTCAAGGCGAGTTGAAAATCTGCGCAGAATTACCATACCCGCTTCAAAGGCGCTAATGTTATCTTTGAGAATGATGTCAGGACGCGGCGAAAAAAGGTCATTTCCATCCATGGCCACAATAATCATGGACGGGGAATGATCCGGATCGGCGAAATCCAGAGCCGGAAACTGGCGAAGTCCCTGCCACAGGCCGCCTTTTTTCAGGTGCGCCACAAGGAAATCCAGGGGCATTCCGGTAATCCCGTCCAAATCAACCGGATCATATTCAACATACTCATCTTCGGACTCAGGTGCGATTAGCACCTCCATCAGGCGGCGCCGGTCTCCGTAAATAATCTTTTCCACCAGGCCGGTTCCAGGCGAGACATATTGTATGGTTGTATCTCGCTTGTCTGTGAATAAAGTTTCGCCGGTTTTAACGCGCTGTCCCTCTTTAACCAGCAATTTTGGCCGGATATGTGGTATGTCCCCAGCACAGCAACCTAAACTGGACGGCAGATCCAGGTGAACACAGTTCAGATCGGGCTGCTCAGCCACATTCAGGTTAAACCCCCGGGAAATTTTTAATGTTTTCATTCACTTATTTCCATTTTATGACAGGCAATGAACAGAATATAGATGTTCTTTACGAATGGACATCCACTACGGAGTCCCTCTCTTTTCCTTTTTTAAGTTCTTTCTCTTTTCCTTTTTTAAGTTCTTATTGTAGCAAATACCAGTGCAAGATCAAATGGTCAAGGCGCAACATTTTAAAAATAATACAAGCGACTTTTTAATCGGTATGATTCGTTGAAATTAACATTAAGCAGCAGGCAAACATCATGCAATTCCCTGAATTTCTGCTTTATCCCTTGATTTTCCGGCATAGAAAGAATAGAAGAGAATTTTGATCTAATGAATATACTGGCCACAAAAAAGGATAAAAAACATGGTTCAAAAAAATTTTGACAGCATACTCACCCAAGAATTTTTAGATGAGCTGTTACCGCCTGAAAGAAGTGATCAGTTTTTTGATGCGCTGTATGGTGATGCCTCAGAAGGAGCCTATGACATCAGGCTGGAACCTATCAGTATTTCCGGCAGCCGGATTGTACTTGCCTTTAATCTGCTGCGCCGGCCAGACAAATGCCTGGTGTGCAGCCTGACATACGGACTCCCCAACGTTTTTACCCGGCACCCCTTGATCAATATCAACGGTATGATTGAAAAAATAAAAGAGGCAGGAATTCCGGCAAAAAACTGGCGTTTAGGAGATACCGAGGAAAATTCCGCGTCCCTTCATATTATTCCTTTATATATCGACCTAGACAAATAGCCAAACATTAGAGACAAAACCGCTCACCCCAAAAATAAAAGACCTTTTGCCGCACAATCAAGCAGCAAAAGGTCTTTTTGTTTAAGGGTAAACTAAGCTTTGGGAAGCTTTGGAAATGACTTACTCAACGTCTTATTCCACCCATCCAGTTTGGCTTTGATTTTTTTGAACACAGAACCCACATTGCCTTTGATGGTAATGCTTTCAATGGTATCACCCTGGGTGATGCTGTTAACCACGTCCTGATCTTCCTGGCTGACAACAGCTCCGAATACGGTGTGCATACCGTCGAGATGGGGTGTGGGCACATGAGTAATAAAAAACTGGCTGCCGTTTGTCCCGGGACCGGCATTGGCCATTGACAGGATTCCGGGCTTGTCGTGTTTAAGATCTTTTTTGAATTCATCCTCAAATTCGTAGCCCGGGCCGCCCATGCCGTTGCCGTAAGGACATCCGCCCTGGATCATAAAATCTGAAATCACACGGTGAAAGGTTAACCCGTTATAATATTCCCGTTTGGCAAGGTTTACAAAATTCCCTACGGTATACGGGGTCTTGTCGGCAAAAAGCGTAATGTTAATGGTGCCTTTTGACGTTTCCATAATTGCTGTCAAATCTGCCATGTTTTTTCTCCTGAAAGTTAAAAAAATTTATTTGAACGTAATATAGAATTTCCGGATGTCAAATATAAATAGAGAAATTACCACAGCACCGTCACCAAAACAACGGTTTCGGCAGTTAGTATGGGAACCTGAATTCAAAACCTTTGAAAATTTAAAATATGTTGATAACATAAATACGTTGATTCAAGCGCAATAAACGAAAAATTTGTGAAAAAGAAAAAAATGATAGATAAACTTTTGCCCCTGGATCTGACCCCTGAAGCAGAAATCAGCCGGCGGATACAGGCCCTGAAAAAGCAGATGGCCCAGGTCGGTATAGACGGCGTCTTTTTGACCCACAGACCTGATTATTACTACTTCAGCGGTTCAGCCCAGGATGCCTGGCTATACGTAACCATGGCGCATGAGCCCCTGTTATTTGTCAAAAGATACCTTCCCCGGGCTGTTGCCGAAAGTCCGCTGGCCCAGATTGTCCCGGTTCACTCCGTCACGGAGATCCCCCAGATCATCAAAGACACCCACGGCGATTTTCCAAAAACCATGGGCATCTCCTTTGACCTTGTTCCGGTCAGGGATTTCAGGTTTTATCAATCGTTATTTTTTGGTTGTACCTGGCAGGATGCAAGCCCGCTGATCATGTCTTGCCGGGCAATAAAATCAGAATATGAGCTTGGTGTGATGCAGGAGGTGGCAAAAATATCCAGCCGGGTATTTGACTTTATTGCCGAGACCTTTGAACCCGGCATTCGGGAAACAGACCTGGCCGGCCGCATTGAGGCCTTTGCCAGGACCCAGGGGCACTCGGGCCGTCTTCAAACCCGCCACTACAGATCTGTTGGGTTTACCTTCCATATCATGGGCGGTGAAAGCGGAGGACAGTCCGGCGCCCTTGATTCTCCGGTATGCGGTACCGGCATGTACACCGCCTTTCCCTTTGGTGCAGGCACCCGGGTTATTGGAAAAAATGATCCGGTACTCATTGATCTGGGTACCATGGCCTTTGGCTATCACATGGATGAATCCCGGATGTTTGTGGCCGGAAAAATGACTGGCCAGGCAGATGCCGCAAGTCAGGCAGCCATTGATATTCTTTTACACGTCAAGGACGCCATGAAGCCTGGTGTTGCCATGAAAACGATTTTTCAGTCAGCCGTGACCATGGCGGACAGGCTTGGATATGGGGAACAATTTTTAGGGCTTTCCGGCTTTAAGTCCAAATTTTTAGGACATGGCATCGGCCTTGAACTGGTGGAGGACCCCATCATTTCAAAGGGCAGAAGCACAGCGCTTGAACCGGGAATGGTGTTTGCGGTGGAGCCGAAATTCATTTTCAAAGACCGGTTTGCTGCAGGTATAGAAAGCGTCATCCTCATAACGGAAACCGGCAGCCGGTTTTTAAGCATAGTCTCCAACAAGGTGTTTGCGATCTAAATGTTTCCTCTTTCCTGGGCCATAGTCAAATATGTTTCGAACGTATTTGCAGGCGGATCATATTGATCTGTCTCCTGCTTTTTAACCAAAGCAATGGCCCCGGACGGACAGACCGGCACGCACACCCCGCAGCCGATACACCGGTCAAAATTGACCATCGCCGCCGTGTCATCCATGTTAATGGCATCCATATGACAGCGATCCATACAGGCTTCACACCCCACACATTCATCCGCATCAACCTGGGCAAAATAGTTGGAATGCACGGCCTTTGCCGGTTGTTCAAGCGTTTTCAAGTTCGCCAGCACCTGACAGCAGCACCCACAGCACATACAGATATTACCCGGATCCTTTGCGTTGCCCGGTTGAAGCACCAACCCTGCTTGACGCCCTTTTTCAAGGATGGCTAACGCTTCTTCCACATCAATGCCCCGGCCCAGGCCGTTTCCTTCATAATAGTAGGCCCCGGAACCGAACGTGAGGCACACCTCCCTGGGATAATCACAGGGTTGGCCCACCATGTCATGCTCCTTGCGGCAGATGCAGTCACTGACCACAATTTTCTTTTGTTTAGAAATAATCTCTTCGGCGGTCTCATAGGGCATGGTGGCCAGATCCACGGTCACCGTTTTTGACACCGGAATGACACGCAGTTGTTTGGTTTTATATTTCAGCCAGCTTTTTTTCATATATTGGGGCAGATATTCATTCACGTCCCTGATCAGGCCCGTATTGAGGCGATTGAGATTAAATTCCCAGATACCGATCACAAACTGAATGGCCATATATGACGGAGAAGCCTCTTTGCCGGCCCTGAAAATCAGGCCTTTTTTAGACATCGCCATGAGTGTGTCGCCTAAGTGTTCAGGGGCCATTGACAGACGTTCGGCAATAACCGGCACGGGTTCCGGCCACATGTTCAGCCCAAGCACAATAGCGGCCTCATCTTGTGTAAAAAGCCGTTCAAGAATTTTCACTTCAACACCGGAATCTGTTGCCGGAAAGCCTGCCGGCATTTTATCCAGATGCAGGGCCAGTTTTTTGTAAAGATCGGTCATGGTACAACATCCCCTTCATGGAAATATTTATTTTGATAAACTTTTACCTGTTCAAGGATAAAAATAAAAGACGCTAATTTTTTACACGCAATTGGTGTATAGTCCGCGAATGAAAAAAAATGAAGAGATCTGAAAATGATAATACTCAACACCCTGTTCCCCCTGCTTGCCATGATGGCATTGGGATATATGCTCAAGCGCCGGGGCATGACATCAAATGAATTTTTAAACACTCTTGATAAATTGGTGTACTATATTTTTTTCCCGGTTATGCTTTTCTGGAAAACTGCCAAGTCCACCGGCACGGACGCATCCGGCACCATGCTTCTTCTGGCCGTACTTACCACTGTTTTTCTGGCTTCGGTGCTTTCTTATTTGTACATACGAACAACAAAAATGCCGAACAAATCAATTGGATCGTTTTTCCAGGCCTCATTCCGATTCAACACCTATATCGGCATGGCCACTGTCCTTACCGTTCTCGGTGAAGAGGGTATTCGGCTGTTCAGCATCCTTATCGGCTGTCTGATTCCTGTTATCAATGTGCTCTCGGTTTCCGTTATGATCTGGCATTCAGGCAGCACCCCATCCATGGTTCAACGCCTGCATATTTTGCTGCGGGCACTGATATCCAATCCGCTGATCATCGGATGTGCTGCAGGCTTGCTTTTATCCGGTTCCGGATATCGTGTGCCTGCATTTATCGATAACTTTCTTGCCCTGGTAGCCTCCATGACGCTTCCCCTTGCCTTGATCTCCATGGGCGGAACCCTCACGTTTGCGGGCATTTCAAAGCATTGGCCCAATGCTCTGGCGGCTTCGGCCATCAAACTCTTGATAATGCCGGTCACAGGCTATTACATGCTTATACTGTTCTGCGTATCTGATACAGCCTTCAAAACAGGCATGATTTATTTCTGCCTGCCCACTTCCACAGCCATTGCCGTTTTGTCAGCACAGCTCAACTCAGATGTAGAGCTTGCATCCACAGCAGTGATGATCTCAACATTACTCTCCTTTATTTCACTGTCTGTGGCACTAATTTTATAGAGGTCAAAAAAAACGAAAAACAGCTTTGCCGGAGAAAGCAAAGCAGGACGGTATTTATGCTACTCTTTATCTGATGATGATTTGCAATTTAAGATTTGCAAAGTGGTATTTTTAAAAAAGTCTGCAACCTCCTGAATGAGCTTGGGATCATCCAGTGAATTTTTCACAATACCAAAGCCCTCTGACAGGGCAAAAATTTTGGCAGAGGCCCGCTTTCTATTTTCTACACTGGCCAGCCCTGTCTCTTCCCAGCCTGCGATCTCCTTAATGCCGAATTCAATGAATTTAAGCATCATGTCCTGGATTCTTTCTCTGATATTCTCATCCCTGAATCCCATGGCATAGCAGGACCAGAACACCGCATCCCGCTGGGGCCATGTGCCGCCGGCATCAAAAAGGATTCCCAGCAGGGTATCCATACGCTCCTTAGGGCTGGTGAGCGTCTCCAACTCCTTTAGATAATTATTCATGGAAGTTTCATAAAGAAAATCTACCATTTCCATGATCAGACCTTCTTTACTTTTGAAGTAATGAATAAGCAGACCTGAATTGACGCCCATGCGTTTTGCAATTTTACCGATGGTCATACCTTTAAAGCCTTCTTCTTCCACTACCTTGTAGGTATGTCTCAGTATTTCAGGTTTTCTGATATGAGATATGCTTTTTCTTCCCATGAATTCCTTTGCCTTTTTTTATTGTTTATATGCTAATCAATTTATAATATATAAGGGTGCAGTCTTTTTTGTCAATTTTTATTGCAGTTGCCTCCCTTTTTATGTTTTATCAACACAAGTATAAATTTTTTTAGACTCTCAAATCTGCAACAGGATCAGAACAAGTTATGAAAATATTAGTGACGAACGACGACGGATACCAGGCCCCGGGCATTCGCGCTCTGTTCAATGCATTAAAATCAGAGCATGAGGTAATTTTGGCAGCCCCGGACATGGAAAAAAGCGCCGTGGGACACGGCATCACCCTGCATACACCGCTGAAACACCAAAAAGTGCGGTTGGGACACAATGACTTTGGCCATGCGGTTGCCGGAAACCCGGCCGACTGCGTGAAGCTGGCCCTGTTCGATATCTGTGACCAGACACCGGACCTTGTAATTTCAGGGATCAATGCCGGGTCCAATACAGGGGTAAACATCAACTATTCGGGTACCGTGGGCGCTGCCCGGGAAGCGGCCATTAACGGAATTCCTGCCATTGCCGTTTCTATCCAGTACGGTGATGATATGGACTTTTTGGGTATGGCAAGCTACACGGCTTCCATTCTGGAGAAAGCCATGGCCCTGGATCTTCCTCCGGGGGTTTTTTTAAACATCAATGCGCCGGCCGTTTCCTTTGACCGGATCGCCGGTACAAAGGTCACATCCCAGGCGGATAACAACCTGATCAATAGATTCGACCGCCGCCAGAATCCCAGGGATCTGACATATTACTGGTACGCCAGCATGAAACAAACAAAGGCTTGTGACGGCTCTGATGACGGTGCTCTGCTTGAAAACTTTATCTCCATCACACCGCTGCAATGCGATATGACTGCCCACGCCGCCATGGATATGATCGCAAAGGCTGATTTTTAAATGACAACACCAGATAATAATTCAATAGAATCTTCTGAATTTCAGGCTTCCAGGGTCACCACCATTGCATTTGCCCATTTTGTCCATGATATTTACACAAGCTTTCTTGCGCCCTTGCTGCCCCTGATCATTGAAAAGCTTTCCATCACCCTGAGCCAGGCAGGCCTTTTATCCACGGTGATGCAGATCCCATCCCTGGCCAATCCGTTCATTGGTCTGTTTGCCGACAACAAGGGACTTGCCCGGTGGCTGGTGATCCTGGCCCCGACCCTGACAGCTATTCCCATGAGCTTCATAGGCATTGCGCCGTCCTATGGCATGCTGCTGGTCCTTGTTTTTGTGGCCGGTATCTCGGTATCCCTGTTCCATGTCCCTGCTCCGGTAACGGTGGCGAGGTATTCGGGCAGATATAAAGGACGGGGCATGAGTTTTTTCATGACCGGCGGTGAGCTTGCAAGGACAATGGGCCCCATCCTTGCCGTTGCCGGGGTCTCTTACCTGGGCCTGGCCCAGTTCCATTTTGTCCTGGCCCTGGCCCTGGCCACCTCCGTGCTGTTGTTCATCGCCCTGGAACCGTCCCAGGAGTCTATAAAAGCAAAACGTCGGGGATCTTTAACCCAGGCATATAAAGAAATCCGGCATGTGCTCAATCCCCTGGCGGGCATTCTTTCGGCCCGGGCCATGATGCACGGCTCCATGGGTATGTTTTTGACCGTATATGTGGAACAGGCCACAGGTTCGTTGTGGCTGGGCGGCACGGCGCTGACCCTGTATGAGGCCACAGGCGTTGCAGGCATCCTCTCAGCGGGGACCCTGTCCGATCGTTTAGGGCGAAGGCGTGTACTATTCTGGGCCTTGACCGTAGCCCCTGTGACTATTTTACTATTTGCCACAACCACGGGGGTGATCCAGATCGTTTCGCTTTTGATAACAGGATTCACCGTATTGTCAACCACCCCTGTCATGCTGGCCCTGGTCCAGGAGAATGCCAAGGAGAGCCCGGCCGCCGCCAATGGTCTTTTCATGATGCTCTCCTTTGCCGTAAGATCCATCGCTGTTGTGATTGCAGGAGCTCTGGCAGATGCATTTGGCCTGGACATGATGTTTATCATATCTGCCCTGGCAGGTTTCACGGCAATTCCGTTTCTCATCAAATTAAAAAAATAAGGGATATACCATGTTAAAAACAAACAAAGATAAAGTGGTTGAAATGTTTCTGGCCTGTAAACCCGGCATGCCCCGGGCAGGGGCCGGCTGGAAAGTGGATCATAAGGGAAATCCTTTTCTTTTGCCCGGTATCGGCGGCATCACCCTCAATGTCCAGGCCGGGGATTCTGCCTTCGGTCTTGCCGGCGATCATATCGAACCCGGGGTATCCTGCACGGCCAATATGGAAAAACCCAATGATTTTCCCAATAATACCCTGCAGCTGTTCTCCTGTGTGGGCAACCAGGCGAAAATCATTTCCGGGGACGCCCAGGGGGACACCGGCGTGGTCATTGGCCACCATGGCGGTTCCGAACATGTGATTGTGGAGTTCCCCAGAAAAACAAAAGAGAAGATGAGTTATGACGACAAGATTCTAATCCGGGCCAAAGGACAGGGACTGGCCCTGACCGATTACCCCGGAATCAAGCTGTTCAACCTGGATCCGGACCTGCTGGAAAAGATGAATATTGTTGAAAAAGGGACAGGTGTGCTCCAGGTCCCGGTAACCACCATCGTGCCTGCACCCTGCATGGGATCAGGTGTTGGCCGGGCCCATGTAGGGGCCGGCGATTACGATGTTATGACCTCGGATCCGGATACCGTGAAAAAATACAACCTGGATAAAATCAGATTTGGGGATTTTGTGGCCCTCATGGACCATGACAATTCCTATGGCAGGGCCTATGTTCAGGGCGCGATTTCCATTGGTATTGTGGTGCATTCAGACTGCCTGCTGGCCGGCCACGGCCCGGGAGTCTCCACACTGTTGACCTGTACAACTCCGAAAATTGAACCAATAATTGATCCTGCTGCCAATATCGCCGATCTTCTGGGTATCGGCAGCGCGGCAGGTGGAGACGCATAACCATAAAGCCTGTAATCAGTATATACCTGGTCTGGGGGCTTGGGACACTGGGATTCCAAGCCCTGGGCCGAAGAGTGCCTGAAACGGCCCGGGCCGGGTTTGATTATATTATTATTTTAGGGCTCATTGCCTGTCTGGTTTGGATGACCCGCATTTATCAAAGCCGAATTGAACCGACCATCGCTACACACACGGCTCGGCGTCTGATATGGATAGGCACATTAACCGTATTCTTTACAATACTCTACCTACTGGTTAGCCAAGCAGAGATGAAAAACAATATCATCACGGCCTTGTCCACGGCGACTCTTGTGCTATTAGCCTGTGTCGCAGGGCACTGGCTGGTCATCCCCCTGAAGCGCCCCTCTGAATTGATTCCCATTGGCATGGCTGTGGCCCTGTCCGACATATTCAGTGTCTTTTCAGGACCGACCCGCAACTTTGCAGAAGATATTTCCAACTATTACAGGGAAGGCATAGCAGGTCCCGCCCCCCTGGTGGATTTTTTCCTGGTGAAAATGCCTATGCCCGGCAATGATTATTTTATGCCTGTTTTCGGCATCGCCGACTGGGTCGTACTGGCCCTGCTCTCCGCAGGCGCGCTTCGTTTCAACCTGAACGACAACCTATTCAGCCTTGCCGGATCAACACAACGACAAGACAAATCCCAGGCATTTTTCCCCGTGGCAGCTATCGGCCTGATTTTCTCCATTGTTGCGGCAAGATCCATGAACCTGTACCTGCCGGCGCTGCCCTTTATTGTCATTGTTTTTCTTGGAACCATGGCTGTAAAATATCCTGCAGTCCGAAAACTTGGGCCGGAAGAAATCCGAGCCATGATTTTTGTAGGCACTCTGATGGGTTTGCTCATGGTTGTATTTATCTTCTTAAAGACTTAAAGAATGGCATCGGACCCGGTTAATGTTTTCGCAAAGTAAATTTCTAAAATTATAATATCTGAAACCTGATTCCGGGTAAAGGCAATGCTTAATTCCTATGTTTAGACAAAAGGCCCATCCAATGAAAAGTCTTAGGTTCATAAGCACCAGATTAATATTTTTATCCTTATTATATAGTAGTCTAAACTCATATGCAGGCAGTCAGATATCAATACCTGTTTTACTTAGCCCGGGGGGGCCACCCATTGGTTATTTGAATGATTTTTCAAACCTTGAAACCATAGAGAAAAACAACGAATGGTCAAAGGTGATAATCAAAGGATGGATCAGATCTCCTTTAATGCCCGAAGACCAAACCCTCAAGCCGAAAGGCTTTGTACCGGGCATTATATCCCTGGATGAAATTCAACGACATCCGGAAAGTCAAAATGCGCCGGTGGTGCTATGGGATGTTGTTTTTGTCAAAATAAACAAAGCCAGAATGAATACGTTTGCACCGGATGGAACCGAATACATGTGGTGCTGGGGACCGGGCGGACAGACCAACAATTTGACCGTGTTATTTAATAAAAAAGAAGACCGGGAAATTTTCCGGAAAATAAAAAAATTTGAAAAATCGACATTATATCTAAGATTAAAATCTCCAAACAGTGGATTCAGCAAGGGCCCGGTTTTTGAATATGTTGGCCGCCTCAAATCAAAACCGGCATTCCCAATGGAGCCCCTCCATTCATCTGACATTGAAAACCCAATGCCTTTATCAACTGTTGAAAAAAAACCCTTACCGGACAGGGAAGGGGTTTTCCCAATGCCGATGATCGTCACGGCTCAAAGCACTCTGGTAAGAACCGGACCTGGGAAAGACTATCGGTATTTAGTTGGGAAAAAAAAAGGCGATATTGTCGTCGTGACACAACAAAAAGGGGAATGGAACAAAATTCAACTTTCGGAAACCACAACCGGCTTCATCCATTCAAGGCTGTTAAAACCCTTTGCGCCGCCAAGCCCGGTAGAATAGTCAATCAGACAAATTTTACAGGCGCAGAAAAACAATACCCGATGGTTCTAAGTGTTTTGATGGGGGCATTTTTGCCTGTTTCATCACGGATCTTGCTGCGCAGGCGGGTAATCATCACATAAAGGGCGCGCTCTCCATAGGTGCCGGTTGCCTCATAGTTAAGCGCCTTTAAAAAGACGCTCCGGGATACTACGTTCGGGTATTCTTGAATTAAAATTTTAATAAAATCAGATTCTTTCACCGTTAAATCAATTGTTTTGCCAATGGGGCTTGAAAGCATCAACTGTTCAGCATTGAATTCCCATTCCCCAGGGGCTTCATCCTCACTATTTTTCGCTTCGGCTTTACCCAGGCGGTACAGCAGATTGTTGATTGAGGCCTCAAGCTCCATGATGTGAAGGGGTTTTACAAAATAATAATCCGCCCCGGACTCATATCCCTTGACCTTATCATTGATTGTGTCCCTTGCCGTCATCACAATAATGCCCAATCGGGTATTTTCGCGAAGATGATGAACAATTTCAAAGCCGGATTTATCGGGCAGGTTGATATCTACAATTGCAACATCATAATGATTAGCGGCAAGTCCCTGAAAAAAATCAAGGGCACAGGAAGCGCCAAACACCCCAAATCCTTTGAGAGCCAGCAGCTCAACCAGATTTGTTAAAAGCTTTTCATCATCCTCAACCAGAATAACAGATCCCTTTTTCATTTACCCAACAGCTCCCTTTCACTATTTGATGCCCACGCGCAACCCCATGGTGGGACGAAAAATATCATGCCGCTTATAAGGGTAGCCTGACAACCACCGTTGTTCCTTTTCCCAAGTTAGAAGAAATACTGATATTACCACCATGCTGTTCCACCACCTTTTTTACAAGATAGAGCCCGACACCGGCTCCTGGGATTTCCCTAACCGAATCCGCACGATAATATTTTTCGAAAATGCGGTGCAGCTGATCTTTATGAATACCTAATCCATTGTCTTTGATGCGTATGACTGCATTCTCCTGTGTTTTATCCAGAAAGACGTTCACAGGAGCGTGATGTTTAGAATATTTACAGGCATTGCCGAGTATGTTCCCGATGGCAATCCCCATCATATCTGGGTCCGCCTTAATAAAAATCTGTGTTGAATCAGAATGAAAAATAATCTCATTTTCGGACACACTGTCTTGTGCATATTCTATGGCGGTTAAAATAATATTATTCAAATCCACAGCTTCAAGATGAGATGAAATTCCCTTTTCTGAAATCCGCTTTTCATGCAGGGCTGTATTAAAAATATCCACCAGCTTTTTCGAAGATTTTTTTAAATCATCCAACTGCGGTTTGATACTTGGAGACACGGAAGCAGGCAGCTTCATATCAATAAGCTCAAGGCTTGAAACAATTACAGACATGGGCGTACGATACTCATGGGAAATCATGTCTATGAAATTGACATTTTGTTTAACAGCCTCCTTTTGGGCGGCCAATGCCTTTTGAGCCCGTTGTTTTTCTTTATTTAAACTGCGGTTCCAATAAGCAATGCCGGTAAGAACAAACAAAGAAGAAGCAGCAACCACCCACACCAACGTGTAGTTGATTCCTTTCTCATATTTGACGGAAATCCATTTATCCAAAATTTTTTTCTTCTCTGCTTCGCCGATACTGCCGACCACTTTTTGCAGAATCTGGGCCAGAACCTTATTCTCGCTTCTGGTGGCCATACAGAAATCTTCATTGAACTTTAATTGCCCGGCAATCTTCACGCCCGGCATGAATTGATTTTGTATAGCATAAGCCATGGCAACGTAAGAATCAATATACCCGAATGCCCGACCGGATCGTACAGCTTCAAGCCCGTCGCGTATCTCAGGCACAATCAGAAGCTTCATTGCCGGATATGCCCGCTCCAATCGATCCATAAATGCGGGCACATTCAAAACAGCAAATATTTTGTCTGTTTCATTACCGGGATCTTCAATATAAATTTTATCCATGGTTGTCGCAAGGACATAGGGAAAAGACATAATCGGTTGGGTTAAAATTAAGTCATCCCGCCGATTGTAATTCGAGTCCAAGAAAACGATAAAGTCACACGCCCCCTTAACAAGGGCATCAATATTCCCAGATGTCATTTCGTATAAAAAAAGGCTGTCCATACCCAGCCGGCCGTTAAGCAGTGGAAACAAATCCCTGGCGATACCTTGTTGGGGCTGCATCCGATTACCCCCGGGGCAGCCCCGAATTATTTTTTTTTCAATCAAATAAGCGCGTTCATAAGGAGCCAGGCGGATCCCTGTCGTTTCACCGGGATGTGAGGAACGACGTTGATAGCCCAACCATTTATCACGAATTTTTATTTTTTCAGCCTGGGGAATACGTTTGAGCCCTTTATTGAAAATGGACACCAGCTCGGGTCTGTCATTGCGAAGGCAAAAAGACAACTCAAACGGTTCTCCCAAAGGGAACGCAGGCTCAATAAAACTGCCCAGCCCCAGTCCGGCTGCGACATAGAATGCAGCTTCATCCAAAGCGAAAAAATCAGCATCACCAGAGACCACAGCCCGTATTACATCGTGTATGGTGTTATAATATCTGCTTTTTTTATCATCCACATAGGAAGAAACAACCTTTGAAAACGCCAAATTGCCTTTTTGGAATGCCCCCCGCTTTTTAAAAAGATCTTCAGGACGATGAATACCATTGGGGTTGCCTTTTCGCACAAAAACAAAGCTGGTTAATTTGACATAGGGCAGCGTGTAACTGCAAAAAGTCTCCCTTTCCGGATAATGTCCTGTACTGGTTAACCCGTCTATGTCTCTCTTTTCAGCCTGTTTTTGAATATCAAACCATTCTCCCAGCTTAAAGCGAATATCCAGACCGGCCATTTTCCCTATCAAACGTGCAATCTCTACATCATGCCCGATAATTGAGCCGTCAGTGTCTGCCATAATAAACGGTTCAAAAGACACACCTCCGCCCAGAACGATTGAAGGATTTTTACGGATAAATTGCCGTTCTTCCGTGGTGAGCAAGATTTTTTGGGGGGTAGGGAAAGACGTTCCAAACCATTTATATTCAAGGTTTTCCAGCTCAACGGAGGGCAGGGAATTCATTGCTTTGTTTAAAATGGATATCAGCTCTGATCTGGCCTTGGAAGAGAAAAAATGATAATTCTGACCCTCATCGCCGTTGAATTCGTCTATCTCCCCACTTATTTTCAGCCCACTCCCCTCTTTTTCTTTTAACAGATAAAAAAGAACCGGTTCTGCACCAAATATTGCGTCAGCCCGTTTTTCAAGCACAGCGGAGACAATATCTTCCTTGTTTTTCACCACAAGAAGTTGAATGTCCGGATATTTTTTCTTCAAAAAATCTTCAGCACGCCAGGATTTTTGAACCGCCACAATTTTGCCGTTCAATTGAGAAAATTCATGGATACCGGGTTCACTTTTCAATGTGACAAATCGATTTTGGTAAGACCTGTAGGATTTGGAAAAAAGACCGATATCGCTTCTTGACGGGGTCCGGGAAATGGAATGAATGAGTGAAATCCTCCCCTTTTCGAAAAGAGTCATCAATTGATTCAGGGAGTCTTTGATAACATAGACAGGTTTCAAACCAACACGCGCGGCCAGCAGATTAAGCAGATCAACGCTGTATCCCATGGCCTGATTTCCAACAGCAAATGAAAACGGCGCATAGTCTGATTCATGGCCCACATGGATCACCGGGTTGGCTTCAATAAATTGTTTTTCCTTTTTAGTCAGCGATAGACCGTCGAAGCGGCCATCGTCCGCCACATTTTGGGCATCAAGAGGAGAATAAAGGAAAACCAGACATATAATGACAGATACGAATATCTTATTCATCTTGATAGCATATACCATAATTTTCTAAAAAACAGGTATGTTTCCGACAAAAAGATAAAAACAAAAATTAGTATCTAAACGAGGATTTGAAACTTTTGCGATTTTCGGTCAAGCTTAAATTAAGCTGAGGCCACGGATTGCGCATTGGCTTGAGTACCCAATACTCTAAGACAGTCTTCAAACATCTCACGAGCCATAGGTTTTACTGAAATTTCATTGCATATGGATAAGTATATTGAATATGCCTGTTCAAAATCAAGCGCCTTGCTGCCGGTTAAAATAATTTTGATGACAGGTAACAGCACAATTAACTGATTTGATGGAACAATGGCCTTTACTCTTGCTGCATCAACGGTTCCTAAAGAATTCTGAACAAAATCAACCAGCGTCTGGAATGATTCTATACCGGAATCATCGTTTTGCCCGGCATTCTGACCTTGTGCATCAGAAGTCTCAGCTTCATGTTCAACGAGTTTCTCATCACTGGAGGCATCATCAGCCCCCTTAATGCCATGGCATCCGACATTCTGATCACAAGCCGTTGAAAAATACGGATCCCCCGTATTTCTTCCGCTGTCCGTGGCGACACGTTTCTGTCCGGTATTAGATTGAAGCATATCTGGTATAAAAGACGCTGAAACGATCGCATCTAAAACAGGAGAAGATTGGAGAACCTGACCGGATAGCGCATCAATGATGTCAAAGGGAGTGGCATCATTCAATTCAGGCACAGGCGGATCTATCTCTTCACCACCAATGATGATAACATCCACATCTATGCTGGCAGAACCTTCTGCTTCGATTTCACCGAACACATTTATATGAAGTCCGCCCGGCGTTTTGACCAAACCATTGAAAACCAAATCCCCCAAAATAACATTGAGATAAATATCACCACCTGACAGAAGGCCAAGGGTTTCAAGATTTCCACCCTCGGCAACCTGGGTAATACTGATGTCACCGGTGCCAAGACTGACCGCATCCAGTGTCCTCACATTGATCCCTGTTAATTCAATTTTATCCTGGGAATGCAGTACCAGATTTTCAGCGGTAAGGACATCGTCCCCTTTCTGTAAAATAGCCCCGCCCATCATCCATACATCCCCACCTGTAGTAATGGGTGCAGCAAGAATAAGATCACCACCTTCAGTTTCAAAATAGACATCTATCATGGGATTACCTGACGCAAAAGAAACTATTTTTAACCCATCAGGATCCCGGAGTTCTATAAAATCGCCATCGGCTGTTATGCCAACAAATCCCGCCTGAATGTCTGCAGGAGAATTGCCTGTAATATCACCCTGGGCATTTAATGAGATGGTTCCATTTTCACCGGTATCCAGGGCACCGGCAAAAATAATGTCCTGCCCCGCAGTCACTATGGCATTATCGGCACCGCTTATTGCGATGTCTCCGTCATTTTCCTGGTACAAAGAGATTGTTCCCCCTGCATATATTTCTAAATTACCGCCATTCATAAAACCTGTCAAAATCATCAGATCATCGATATCCTTAATAACCGCGTTGCCCATATTACTTACGACAAAGGCAAAATCATCAAGGTCGACATTGATCAGTTCAAATCCATCCTGCACATTGATCGTCAACCCAGGGGCAGAAATTTTTCCAGCATTATTTTGGTAAAAAGACGCTGCCTGGATCGCAAGATTTTTGTTAGCTGAAAACTCGCCGGTTACGGTTAAAATTCCTGTTACGGAGATTTGCGTATTATTACTTACGATTTCAACTTGAGCCATCTGAAGATCTTGTCCCACTTTCAGCAATATCGTTTGGAATCCCTCAAATACGATGTTACTCATTATTGCAAAACCACCAACAATCAGATCAAGAAAACCACCAACAATCGATACATCTGAAAAAGTTAAATCGCCACCGCAACGTAGTGTGAACCCCTCAATGGCGCCAATCTGACCTAATGACAATTCAAAGTCTTGACCCGCTTCCATCGATATCGTTTGGAATCCATCCAATACGGTGTTGCTCATTATTGCAAAACCACCAACAATCAGATCAAGAAGACCACCAACAATCGATACATCTGAAAAAATTAAATCGCCACCGCAACGTAGTGTGAACCCCTCAATGACGCCAATCTGACCTAATGACAATTCAAAATCTTGACCCGCTTCCATTGATATCGTTTGGAATCCATCCAATACGGTGTTGCTCATTATTGCAAAACCACCAACACTCAGATCAAGAAGACCACCAACAATCGATACATCTGAAAAAATTAAATCGCCACCGCAACGTAGTGTGAACCCCTCAATGACGCCAATCTGACCTAATGACAATTCAAAGTCTTGACCCGCTTCCATCGATATCGTTTGGAATCCATCCAATACGGTGTTGCTCATTATTGCAAAACCACCAACACTCAGATCAAGAAGACCACCAACAATCGATACATCTGAAAAAATTAAATCTCCACCGCAACGTAGTGTGAACCCCTCAATGACGCCAATCTGACCTAATGACAATTCAAAGTCTTGACCCGCTTCCATCGATATCGTTTGGAATCCATCCAATACGGTGTTGCTCATTATTGCAAAACCACCAACAATCAGATCAAGAAGACCACCAACAATCGATACATCTGAAAAAATTAAATCGCCACCGCAACGTAGTGTGAACCCCTCAATGACGCCAATCTGACCTAATGACAATTCAAAGTCTTGACCCGCTTCCATTGATATCGTTTGGAATCCATCCAATACGGTGTTGCTCATTATTGCAAAACCACCAACAATCAGATCAAGAAGACCACCAACAATCGATACATCTGAAAAAATTAAATCTCCACCGCAACGTAGTGTGAACCCCTCAATGACGCCAATCTGACCTAATGACAATTCAAAGTCTTGACCCGCTTCCATCGATATCGTTTGGAATCCATCCAATGTGGTGTTGGCCATTATCGCAGACCCGCCAACGCCTATATCAAGAAGACCACCAACAATAGATACATCTGAAAAAGTTAAATCGCCGCCGCAAAGGAATACAATCTCCCCATCAGCCTCAATTCGAGCATTTGAAATGGATATGAAATCCAGTATCCGGGCTGTAAACATATGGGCCAATTCAAAGGTAACACCGGTATCGTGGATGGACAGGGTTCCGCCATAAACAGATATCGGTGCGGGATAAAACATACCTGCGGCATAGGGGAAAATTTCTACCCCCCCCTGATAAACGCCGGACTCACCAAAGACAATCTCACTGAAAGTCAGCGGGATCAATGCCATATTCACATTGAGGCTGTCGGCATTAACCAGCACAGAGGCATCACCGATACGCATCTGCCGGTCTGTTGATACCGGGGATAATGTAAGTACCCCGCTTCCTGAAATAATACCCTGCATTTCAATTGCATCGCTTACAAGAGTAAGCCCCCTGGCCGCACTGATATTATCAAGAACAAGGCCGCCACCGGATCTTAAATGGACAGCCCCGTTTCCGGCAAAAAGAGCATAGGATTCAAACCCATATGCCAATCCCGCCTGATCCGTGTAATCCGTTTCCAAATGAGCAATGTAATCATAAGCCAAGACATCAAGGTCATCAGTTTCCGTTATCACAATATCACCGGCAGCAGCGCTCGTACTGATAGCGGTGAGCTGTTGTACCCGGGTCACAATGGGATTATCCGTTACGCCGATGTCTCCTGAGGCCAGAAGTACAAGGGATCCTCTTTCAACAGCCAATTGCGAACCGTTGGTGTTTAAAATCGAACCGCCCGCCGCGGCAATACTCAGCCAACCGTTTCCATCACCGGAAGATCCGGCGCCGTTTGACACAACAATATCACCTGCAATGAGAATATCTCCGCTCCGAACAAAAATATCGATATAGCCGTTATTAACAGCAATTAACCCTGCGATATTCACGGAGTTAACCAGATCTATCTCAATGGAACCCGCGCTGATAGGCGTGTCAAGGGTTAAGGTGTCTGCAGATATTGTCAGGTCGGCCTCTCCAAAATCAACCAAGGTATCTCCGGTTATATTTATACTGCCGGAATCCGCTGTGGCCACGAACACGATATCTTCGATACCCGGCTGCCACTGAAGGCTCTCATGTCCATTGACAAGACTGTTATTCCTCAGAATAAGGGGAGTGGCCCCGGAAGACTGATCTAAAATGATCCGGTCAAACGTTCCGGCACTATCTGCAATGGAGATGGAGGCATCAGCCCCTGACATCTGACGGCCGGTCCTGATACGATATACATCGCTGCCGCCGTTATCCGTCACGGCCACAGGATTGAGCATCATCTGATCAAAACTCAATTCATCATTCCCTGTGCCCAAAGCCACGGAATAGATGGACATGGCACTTAACCGAAGCTCACTGCCCCATTCATCAAGCACATATTTATTTGCGTAGCCGAATACGCCTGTCAAAGAAGTGGTCATCCCTGAAAAGTCCAGCCATGCTGTCGTATCCGTCAGCCGGTCCGCCCCGTAATTGTCCCCAAAAGCGTAGGTATCATCACCATCCTGGCCTGCCAGCGTATCAATGCCTGTCCCCCCGTAAAGGACATCATTACCAGCCCCGGCATAAATCCTATCATCACCGGCGTCGCCGTAGAGTGCATCGTCTCCCTCCAGGCCGGTCAAAGTATCATCACCATCGCCACCTGCCATGGTTCCGCCGGCATGTCCGCTCGCCAGGGTATCATCGCCGGAACCGCCATTGAAATCCACTGTCACATCGTTCAAGTTGGATGCGTCCAGGATGTCATCGCCATCGCCTCCGTCGGCCACAATATGGGTAATCCCCGTATAGGTCTGATACCATCCGTCGTACTCAATATTTACCGTACCGCCGCTGCCGGTGATAATAAATGTTTCATCACCATCCTCCATATTAAAATAGGACCGGTTCCCAGCCCTTGAACCACTGTTAAGGTAAAGGGTCGAGCCTTGCTGTTCTGCCAGAACCGGTTGGACATAAGGGGCATTGTAAGACAGGGTCAGAATGTTCAGGGTAAACAAATCAACCCGGAGCACAACGCTGATCAGTCCAAAACTTGCGCTGACAAATACACTGCCCGTAAAATCCATGGTGGCCGTTGCGTTGATCAAATTAAAGAATCCGCCCAGCGCACCGTTCTCAGTGTAGGTGGACATGGCAATAATTTCCGATGCCCGGATTTTGCCGTCTGACTCCCAGGTCACTGCGGTCACATTCCCCTGGTCGTCTTTGGTCAGATTTGAACGGGCCACATCCTGAAAGTCAAAATCAAAATTAAGGGACAACAAAGCGCCTAATCCAAGCCCGACACTCGCCCCGCCCCCGCTGTAGGCAATTTCTCCGTCAAGGCCCAGAGCAACGCCGAATGAAAATTCCGGCTTTTCCTCTCCGCCGGTACCGGCAACAATGCCGCCGGCGTCAAATTCGGGAAGGGTCCAATCCGAAACATAAAAACCGTCCAGCACATCAATGAGATTGCCGCCGGCAGCCAGTTTCTGGATACCATAGGTGTCGAATCCAAAAGCCAGATCAACATAGGCGCTGATACTGCCGCGCGCGTAGATATTAAGGAACAGCGGATTCAATATGGGAACAATAAATGAACCCGCCCCGGAAGTTGCCGAAGCGATGGCTGAGCCGATGGTGGCACCAATGGGAATCGGTGCGATAAGCACCCTAAAGCTTTTGGCAAATTGCAAAAGAGGCATTTCATAGGTAAACAAAGTGGCGCTGCCGCCTGAAAAAATCTGGGCCCAGTTGCCGATATCAAAAATATAATCAATCTTAAACCCGGACCGGGCCGATGCCGTAGCGCCGCTTCCGGAATTTCCTGCGGACTCCTCTTCAATGCTGTCAAGAAAATCACTCATCCACTCAGGCATGGAATCATCCGGCGAGGTGGCCGGGGATTCCCAGGTAACATCACCGGTTCCCAGCCCCATGACACTGCCGATGAGAATGCTGCCATCGGCGCCCAGCATGGAATTAACCGTATCCACCAGATCAAACATCTGCTGGACCGCATCAAGGAAGGACCAGTCAATGGGCGCTTCACCATTGGCTTCCATGATCAAATTGATTATCCCTGTCATGGTCGGCGGACTAAGGCCCAGGGTGGAAAAACCCGGAATTTCCATGGTCAGCGCCTCAACCAGCGGCCTGAAAGGCGTCAAAACCGTATCGATGGTGTCCACGATGGGTTTAAGGAAGTCGGAAATCAAAGAGCCGACCTCTATGCGGATATCCCTGATCTCAATAATCAAATCCGTTGACCCGTCCCGGATATCCCAGCCCCAGTCAAGGACAAAATCCGCTGCCAACTTGGGCAGTGCAGAGACATCGGCCAACGCCAGGGTCATTTCCAGATTGACTTGGGCGTCCACTGCGAAATTAACATCAAAGGTCCTATCCAGAGACTGTGCCAGAATTGTGTTGGTGGTCAGATGATTGAGTGCATTGCCGTCATAATTGAGTTCAAATCCGGCAAAAAGTCCGCTGGGCTCGAAATCGGTGCCGCCTTTACCCACATCCGTTACCGTGGCTTGGAAGAAAAGAAGGGTGCCTGACCCGGAAAACGGCCCTGAGACTGACGGATCATCGGGACTGTCATCCAGATAGAGGTTAAAACCGACTTCCAGTTCGGGATCTGCATCATCGGCATTGGAAACAAGATAGATCCCGTCCCCAAGGCTCAAGCCGAAACCAAAATCAAAATCCCATGCAAGATCAATGGCAAAACCGCCGTCAATATTGAGTTCAAATCCGGGCAGATCAATATCAAGCGGGATATCCACCCCGACAATGGGAATGGTCTGCCCCAGTTTCATATCGAACTGGATGGCATCGGTGTCCGTGGGAAGGTCATCACCGATTGTCCAATCCCGGATTTTACCGCCGTTGGGATTATACCAAGCCACTGAAATGTCATCAATGGTGACCAGGCCGTCGCTGTTGTGATCCAGAAGAATGTTGAGCCGGTCCGGCCCGAATACATCAAACAAGGCGTTGCGAATAATTTCAATAGCTGCGCCGTCTTGGGAAAGCTTTTGCCTGAGTTCGCCCAAAAAGCCCTGGCGCAGATCGGAGATAAAGGTGGCCACTGCTGCAAGTTTATCCCCGACCAGGGGCAGGTCCACGGCAAAACTGCTGGAAAAAATATCCTGCACCGCTCCCAGGGTCAAATCAACCCCGTCCAAGATAAAGCTGGGATTGTTAAGAACGGAGAGCAGGCTGAAGCTGCCGCCCAATGCTTCGAACATCCCCACAATATCCGGATAGGAAAAGACCACGGGGCTGTCCGCACCGGGATCCAGGGTACCTGCCAGGTACTGGAAGAGCGCCTTGAGCCCCTGATCACCATAGGCAGGATTGGTTCCGATCATGATGGCATCGGCGTCATCAAAGGAAAAGGAGAGCCCCATGACATCCAGCCGGGGAGGAAGCACAACAGAGAATCCGCCGGTAAACACAATGCCCAAATTGTCAATCAGAGTTTCACTGCCAAAGATAAACAGGCCGTCATCCGTGAGGTTTGAAGAGTGCTGATCCAATACCAGGCTGACGCCGGCATAATCGTCTGTTGAAAGATCTCCGTCCCCGTCCAGAACAACAAACCCATTTTCAACACCCATGGAAATGGGGCCGAACCTGAATCCAAGTTCCAGGTCCTGTCCCAGTACCCGGGCCTGAAGCGAGGCATGGGTGCCGTGACCGGTAATGGTGTCATAATCATACAATGCCACCCCGGGAAGTCCCCCGCCGGCCAGGGGCGCAAAATTTATCACGGCGTCGAGTTCAAATTCAAACAGAGCTTCTAAAAGGATATTGCCCCCGGTACCGGCCCCGATATTGTCATACATTTCATTAATGCCGTCCAGGGAACTGTCGTCGGTATTGCCTGTCATCTCCTTGAAATTGCCGAGGTTAAGGCTGAAAATAAAGGTCTCGGAGAGAATTGCGCCAAAGCCCAGGTGTAGATTTAACTTAGTACCGTCCAGGCCCAGGGAAAATTTTTGTTCATGTTCTGGCAATGTGTTGTCATCCACGATGCCCAGGGCATTTTCAAAGATAAGTTCTACATCCTCAATCAAGGCTGCGGGATTGGACTCTGCCAGCTCGATGATCTCTATAAAGTCATCCAGGAAGGTGAAAACCTCGGCCAGGGATTTTTCAATGACCGGAATGGGCTGGGTGTAGAATTCAAGGTCACTCAGAGTGCCCTCCAGGAAATCAAGGCCCATGCGCACGGCATCCATGATATCGCTGAAACCAAGATCCTTGAAATCAAAAGCCTCACCCAGATCCGGAAGAACCAGAACCAGGCCGCCGGAAGGCAGGGTGCCATCTCCGGTCAAGGCAGCAAGATCAAATGCAGATGAAAAATCATGCTCATAAACAAAGACCTCATCCAGGGCGGTCAAATCATTAATATAGATGGCAAGTTCCGCATCCGGGGCGATGGGCAGGTCCGAAGCGGCATTGAAATTCACCGTCAGCCCCTTGATCCGGGCCCAGGCGTCCCCAGTGAACGCAAACCTCAGATCATCAATAAAATTGAGACTGAGCAGGTCTGAGAATGAGAATCGCATATCCCCGGCATTGGCCGCTGAAGGATCTCGGTCAATGGTGATGGCAGCCCCGGCATCAAGATGAAGGCCCGATCCGGAACCGGCACCGCCGGCCGTCAGTCCCATGAATCCAATATTGGCAGTTGCTGCGAAATCCAGCACATCCAAGGCCATCTGCCCTTCAAGCAACATATTGTCAATCCCCAGAAAAAGGCCGCTGTTGCCGTCCTCGCCATCCAGGTCGGCTACCAGGTCAAATCCGCCGGAAAGGCTTGCGGTCAGCAGTCCCAGAGCATCGGTACCTAAACCGAACCCATCGCCGAAATCAAACCCGAAATCCAAAGCAAATTCCTGGGCATCAAGGATGACTTCAAAGGCCATGGGGATCCGTAATTCCTGGGTTGCCATGTCATAGACTACGGCAAAGGGCAGCACCCCGGAATCATTGAGGGCGAGAATAAAATCCTGGAGGGTCTTGATATCTTCAATTTTTTCATGAATGACATAAGTCACTCCGGACAAAGACTCATCTATACTATCGTTTAACTCTAAGGTATTGGCATCAACCACTGACGAAATCTGAAAGGTGTCGGTTTCATTGATGGTGATGTATTTGCCAAGATAGGAAGAATCAAAAGTCCCTAATGCAGAGGTAAAAACAGATGAATCGGCCTGGATTTCACCATCGTTTTGCGTGAACAGATCCACACGAGGCAGATAAAAATTTATTTTATCCAGCACATGGGTCTGGAAGGCAGAGGCAAAATCAAGGAGGGTGTCAATGGAAGAATCGATGAAGGGAATGGGGAAGGACAATTCCCCGGAAGCGTTAAGGGTCTCAAAGTATGAAATCATATTGGTGACCATATTGGCCACATCGCTGATGCTCAGTGCCTGAAAATCGGCGATGGATTCAAAATTTTCAGCAGAAAAAGAGAGTCCCGCACCGGCACCGTAGATAATTCCGTCAAGTGTTATCCGCGGCGGGTCCAGACCAGAGGTCAGATTGGTGCCGGCAAGGGATGCATAAAAAGGCAGATCCACCGCAATATTGTTTACCCCGGGATTAAACTCAAAGGCATTGTTGATATAGGCCACATTTCCCGCCAGATTCAATGCTATACTGCCCAGTTCATCCCCTGTCTGGCCAAGGCTCAATCCTAAAGGCCCCAAAGAGGCGCCGAGCAGGATATCATCTGCCGAGGCATTTAAAGAGAAATCAAGGATATTCAGGTTAAAGGCGACCAGCTGATTTTCCATATCAAAGCTGATATCAAAATCAATATCCACCTGGACGGCCATATCAAATGCAAATTCGCCGTCAAATTCAATGCCCATGGCTTCAGCCTCTTCAGGCAGAGCAAGGGCCGTCCGGACATCAAAATCAAGAAGACTGACAAAAGAGAGTTTAAACCCTTCTTCCGTATAGGCAAGGACCAGTTCAAGGCCCACCTGGTCGCTTAATCCCGGCAGCCAGTGGGTGGACAGATAATCGGTCAAACCGTTGATGGTGGGGACATTCAATACCGGGTCATATTCACCCAGGGGGATGGTATCCCCGTCGGCCAATGCTTCCCCCGGTCTCATGTAGGGGTGCATATAATGCTGGATATACAGCCCAATGGCGCTGAACCGATCCATTCCCGACAGGCCGGCAAGGCTTGAATTCGTGCCGGGGAGGATCTGGGCCAGAACACTGTTATACACACTATTGCCGTCCTCATCCGCCGCCGGCAGAAGATCATAATAGATATCACTGAGATTGACACCGATATCATCCAGCATGGTTCCCAGCACCCCTGTCAAGTGAATGTCGCCGTCGGTGACCACATAATCTTCAACATCGCTGCCGTCGATATACTCAACCACCACAGTGGTATCCCCGGCAAGGATCTCTTCGTAAACGGCTCGGCCGGTCTTGTTGATCCGGACCACGACATTACCGCTTGCCGTGGTTCCGCCCACTGTACCGTAGACAATCCCAGAGGCATTCAGGGCATAGGAAGTGACTCCGCCCACATCATAGAACACAATACCGATGAGGCCGTCCAGCATCCCCAGGTCATCTCCGCCGTTGCCGAAGCTTGCCGTAATATTGGCACCCCCGGCAGAAATTTTAGCGTCACCGGCCGTCCCCTGAATTTTGAAAACAAAATTTCCGGTGAGGGTAATGAACCCCAGGATATCAATGTTGATCCCCGTGCCCTGGATATATTGTACGTCTGTGGTATCGGTAAATATCACCTCATGGGTGCCCGAGGCCAATTCAATGTTTTCACTAATTGCCGTACCCGTGGTGTTGATCCGGACCACCACGCTGCCCGAAAGGCCCAGGATGCCGTCAAACCCAGCAATAGAAATATCGCCCGTTGCATCCAGGGCGTAACGGACCTCATTTGCATCATTGAGATAGATCACCGCCCCGATATCGACACTGCTGACCGACAGACCCATGATTCCGGGCACCCCCATATAAACGGCGGCATTACCGGCACCCACCTTAATAACGGTCTCCCCTTCAGAGGCGGTAAGCACAAAACCCAGATCCCCTGACAGGGTCACCATGCCCCCCAGATCAAAGGTAAGGCCGTTGCCCACAAGGCGCATGACCTGGGCATCGCTTGAAAAATCAAGGGTGATGTCCCCGGACGGGGTGGTGATGGTCCGGGAAAGAACTTTGCCGGTATTATTAAATTCCACAAATATATTGCCGGACAGGGTAAAGCCGTCTATGCCGATGATGGATGCGGTTCCGGATGCGGTCAGGGCAAATGAAGTCTGTTCACCCGGCACCAGAAACAGCGCCATGCCCAGGGCGGCATCGCTCACCTGAACCCCCATGGCATTGGGCAGATCTTTATTGATGCCCAGAAAACCGTCAATTCCCATGGCCGAAGCAATGATCAAGGTCTGGGTCACGCCGTCAACCAATTCGTCTTGTTTTTCAAAATAGAAACTGCCGGACAAGGGCATGAAGTCGGCAACGGCAATGTCTATGGTGCCGCCCAGGCGCATAACATCCGTACCGTCCGCAAAAACCACATTCACATCCCCGCCCGGGGTGGATATGGTTTGATTCACCGCAGTGCCACTGGTATTCATTTCGATGCCCAGGGAGCCTGTCAAGGACAAACCGCTGATACCGGAAAGGGCCGCTGTTCCCATGCCCGAAGCAGCATACCCGCCCGTATCAAAAAAGACCATGCCCAAATCCACATCGGTCAACTCAATACCGGTCCGGCCGGATGCGCCGGTGTCAATCCCCAAAAAGACCGCCGCATCGTTAACACCGCCCACAATGCGGGTATCGGCACCGTCCACGATCTTTTCAAAAAGGAGATCCCCGGAAATCCGGACAAAGCCGCCCAGTTCGGCCACAAGGTTCCCGATACCTAACCGGGCAATGCCGTCGGACGCAGGCAGATCACTAAAGGTATAGGATATGGTATTGGTTCCCAGGGCCACGCCGGTCAGATCCTGGCCCGTATTATTTAATATGAGGCTTGCACTGTCTGCGCTAAAATCAGCAAAAGCGGCACCCTGGAAGAGAACAGTACCCGAGGCTTCAATGGCCCGGGTTCCGTCACTATTCAGGACCATGCCCAGGGACCCGTTGGTCAATCCGGCCTTAAACTCGGCTCCGATAAAAATCTGTGCACTGACATCGGCAGCAGCGGCAATCACATTGCCGTTGTCCACGATAAATTCAAAATCCCCGGCCAGGGCGATAATATCATCAAAATTGGCGGAAAGATTGGTTACAGAGGTACTGACAAAGGTGTCGGCTGATCCCGGCATCAGGTTAAACGTGTAATCCACACCGCCGCCGATTTCAATAGTCTCTCCGGTAAGTGCGATGCCGGTGCTGTTATACCGGATCTGTACCTGGTCGGCAGACAGATCGGCAAAACCCGAAATGGTCAGTGCCGGGGTGCCTGCGACCTCAAGGGCCTCTCCTGGGTTGGCACTGCCGGCAGGATTAAAAATGTAGCCAAGTGTGGCATTTGTCACACCGGCACTAAACACCGGCGTGGTCATGGAAACCGTTGCATCGGTGGCCACGGCGGCAAAATAGTCTGCATTCCGTTTAAACCCGAAATCCCCCTGAACCACCAGAACATCCGCAAAATCCGCCACAAGGTTGTCTGCGGAAATGGCCAGGAAATCCGAAGAAGCCGGCATATAATCAAAGGTAAACGACACATCCCCAAGATCCAGGGTGGTACCGGTATACCCAAGGCCGGTATTGTTGATGCCCACCCGGGCAAGGTCCGCCGTCACATTAAGGAAACTTCCGCCGTTGACGGCAAACCCGCCCCGGACCTCAAGGGCCGAACTGCCGTCAGAATTGAAGACCATCCCCATATTACCGTTTATTACCCCGGCTGAGAACTCGTTCAGGGCCACCATGACATTTACATTGGACGCCACCACCTGAATCTGGAGGGGCTCCCAGAATTTCTGCATCCCGAAATCCATCTCAACGCTAATAAAATCTTCAAGGAGCAATTCAATGGTGCCGGTGATCCGGATGAACTCGGACTGGGTAAAGTCAAACACTGTTGTACCCAGTTGCGTTGTCAATGTCTCATTGACCGGTGCCCCCATATTGTTGAATTCAAAACGCACCGCAGGGGTGCCTGCGAGGGTGTATCCGGCAGCCGAGAATTCCGCCGAAGTGCCGGCGGCGGTTCCGAACACCCCGGTGTCATCAATGAAAAAGGTTCCCTGGGCATCATATACCCGCATGGATGTTGCCCCGGCCACAAGTTCATATTCAGTATTATACGTGTCAATGGTGATGCCCTGCCTGCCGGAAAGAGTTTGCCCATACTTAAAAATCATCTCCCCTTTGATCACTTCATTGACCACGATCATATCCAGTGAAATCAGGGATGAGGCAATGGCATTAGTGATGGGAGACGGAATACCGGAGGCGTAAAAGGCATTCAGCGCATCATAGTCTTCATCGGAGTGGACCCTGAAAATAACAGCGCCTGCGGCCAGATTCCCGCCGGGCAGCTCAGAGACGGCCAGGCTGATGGCATTGGGGCCGATGACAGGGACAAAATAATAGGCGCCCGAATTATTAAAATCGGCAAGAATGTCTGAAAAATAACCGGTCAAGGTACCGAATCCGGCAATCTCAAGGATATCCCCCTGGTATACCGTATGCCCGCCGGTATCCCGGATATCCAGTACAAACGGGGCAGGTCCCGGGGTCAAATCCAGGGAGCCTGTAATATCAATGGCCTTGTAATTTCCTAAAGAAAAACTGCTCTGGATAATCAGGGCCCCTGAAATGTTCAAGGCCATATTTTCGCCTGAAACTGGGGCGTTAAACCGGGCATCATTTTCGGTGTTCAGGGTAAAAAGCCCCAGGGCTGTATACTGCCCGTCAATGAGAAATGCGGTTGTTGTGGTGATGGTCTGGTTTGTGCCGCTGACGGTGCCTGCCGTCAGGGTTAAGGACTCAAGGGTGTATTGGGTGGATGGGGTATCCAGTGCGGTCATGGAGAGATCCGCACCGGACCAGTTTACCTCACCGGCTTCCAGGGTGTTGACATAGACCGAGACAGCAGCACCGGATGTAATAAAAAAGGAATCTGCCGTCACCCGGCCTGCTGATATGACGGTGGCGTTGCCGGCATCCAGGGTAATGGTCCCTGCGGTGATGGTATCTGTAAAAAATTCAATGGCGCCGGCTGCAGTAATCGACACATCCCCGGAAACGGCGAGGCTACCGGTTAATGTAAAGTTGCCGCCGCTGTTTATGTCCAAATCCGAGAGGACAAGGTCCATGGTCATATCAAGGCTGCCCGTTGACAAAAACAGGGTCGCCAGGTGAGAAAAATCTACACTCCCGCCTGAACTGATAATGGTTGTGGAAGCGGCCTGGTCTGTAAAATCCAATGATTCAACGGCGGCGTCAAAAAGAATGTTCCCGCTGCCGTGGACAATGCTGCCGCTGTTAAAATCAAAATTGACTCCGGCGCTGTCAAACAGCAGTTCCAGGGTATCGTTATCGCCGGCCTCGTCGGTGATTGATGCGGTGAATGCAAAATCCGAGGCCGTGTAATCCAGCAGAAAGCGGTCTTCATCGGTACCGCCGTCAAGGGTATCGCTGCCCGCAGTCAGGATCAGGATATCATTTCCGCCGCCGCCTGCGAGAATGTCATCCCCGCCCCCGCCGTCCAGGGTATCACTGCCGGCATCTCCGTCAAGGGTATCGTTACCGTCTCCTCCTGACAGGGTATCATCACCGCTGCCGCCGTTGATGGTGTCATCCCCATCACCGCCGGCCAGGATATCACTGCCGCTGCCGCCGGTGATGATATCGTTGCCCTCTCCGCCGTCGATCTCTGCGACACCTGAACCGTATACGTTAACCTCGTCATCATCCGAACCGGCATTGATCCGGACCGCTGCCAGCACCTCTTCTTCGATATCAATGAAATCGTCGCCGTTTCCGGCATCGGTCACAACGATCTGGGCAATGTTATTATAGGTCTGCTCAAATCCCAGTGCGTAGACGGTAAGGGACTCGTCTCCGGCCACACCACCGGCATGACGAACGGTAAAGACCTCACCATAACCATGGGCAACCCGAGTGACAGCCGGTATATAATTGGTCTGCCCCACGTCAGCGCCCATATTCAGGTAAAGGATATCCCCCTGGGTCCTGGCAAGCACCGGCTGGGGATTCCAGCTCCAGAGCTTTTCACCGGTTTTTGAAAAGGGGCCGAATTTACCTGTAACCTTCAAATAAACATAATCGTCACCCACCTCAAAGGCCCCTTCAATACCTGCCAGATTGATACCTTTAAAAGAGGCGCTGCCCCAGGCCCTGCCGGAAAAATAGGGGGAAGAGGTGTTGGATATGGTGAACTCAAACCCGCCTTCCAGGTCAAAGGGACCCACCCCCAGAGTAATATTTACACTGGCATTGACATAAAACTGGCCTGTGGATCGAATATACCCGTCAAAATAAAGGGTCGCAAACCCGAAGAAATCCACACTCAAATCGTCTACGATGATGGAGAGCACACCGCTCTGGTAACTGATGGTCAACGCCCCGGATCCTTCAAGGACAAAGAAATCCACTGTGGCATCAATACGGAGTAAAAAACTGTTGGCCGCCACAATTTCTCCGGCCACCTCGATATTCACATCACCGGTATTAAACTGAAGGGTGAACTCTCCATCAATTTCAAAGGGTCCCAATGAAATATGATTGGCCCCCAGGGCCAGATGCATGGCAAACACGCCGGACTGGATCACCGCACCGCCGTTGATGAAAAACACACCGAAGGTGTCCAGATCCATGGTGGCATCAAAGGAGAGGTCAATACCAGCGGCATTGATCAGCAGGTCAGCCCTGCCCTTGATCTCAAAACTGCCTATTAAAATGGTTCCGCCAAAACCAATCTGCAGGGTGCCGGCAGCAATGGTTGCCTCTTCCAGGCCGGTGACTTCGCCTGTCACTGAATTCACCGCCAGCCTGTAGATGGTCCGCTCTTCACCGGAGGTGTTGAGTTCAAGCTGGAACCGGCCGTTCATGGAGAACAGGTCACTGCCGGGGACATTGAGTTCAAGTTGAAGGCTGGCCACAACACTGAGGTCGGTTCGGACGGAGAGGTAACCCGAAGCGGCCAATGAGCCCAGCATATCGACCTCAAGGCTTGCGGCCACAAGGATTTCAAGCTCTGATCCGGTCAGTTTAAGATAGAAAAGGCCGTTGAGGTCAAGGGTCTCCTTGACGGTGAGCATTCCCGTTGCCTTAACCACAATGTAGAATCCGGGATCCCCCTCACTGCCGTCAATCTCCGGGGGGCCGGCCTGGATGGTGACTTCATTGTACCCCAGTTCAGCCACCATGGAATCGGGGACCTGGTACACCTGCTCAACACCGGAAGAGTTCATGAGAATTTCAAAGGACGCCTGAAAATCAAGGCCTGAAATATTCTGTGTGGTCAGGGTTAGATCCGCCTGGATGGCCAGGACCCCGCCTTTGATAATCAGCAGGCCGAAGGCATCAAAGGTCAGGGCGGAACCGATGGTCAGCTCCTCATCGATAAGCATGGTCAGACTGCCGCCAAGACCGATTTCAAAACTGAACTCTCCGCTCAGGTACAATACCGGATCAGACGCCGTATTAAAATTGGCCCGGACCGCCATGGTGGCATCGATGGCAAAACCGAATGTTGTGGCTTTCAGGGTAAAATCTTCCGGATCACGGCCCGGCAAGCTCAGGGTGACCGCCTTATTTTCAGAACTGGTATTGATGGTCACAAAAATGTTGCCGTCGATGGTGATCCCCACAGACTCAAGAATGGGAAGGGAGGCGTTGAGCTTAAAGGCCCCCCAGAGATCCACACCGCCGGTGACCGCATCTTTGATCAGATTAATTTCACCGGCTGCGGAAACGGCATCGGGCAGAATGGGGTTGATGGAGAGGCTGGCATCAAAATTGGCCCTGAACCCCGATGCCCAGAACGCCAGGGTAATGCCGCCTGAAAGTTCCATGTTTACTGAATCAATAAAAGGTACGGATAACCTTGCAAACCCCTGTAGCTCAAATGAGACCAGGGTACTGCCGTCTTCAGCCCCGCCGGGAGTGACGGCAATGGACAGCATGCCCCCGAATCGAACAAAGGGCGATTCAAAAGGATCGGTTAAAGGGGTGGGAATGTCCGCCAGAAAGGCAAAGGTTGCGGAACCACCAGACAGGTCTGACAAATCGACATAAAACCGGGTATTAATGCTAAGGCCCCCGGCCACCAGCATCTCTCCGTTGACCAGAAGCTGGCCCGTGGTAATAAGGGTAATATCCGCGCTGATGCTGATGGTGCTCTGGGGTGTGCCTGCAATAAAAAGGGTCGCACCGGCATCAATCCGGATGGGGTTGTTGAACACATCGGCAAAATTTAAGGTTTCTCCGTCAGCCGCAGCCTTTTGTGCGGCTGCCAAAACACCCGCACCCAAATTATCTTTCCACTGTTCCAGGGTCATTTCACTGGGAGAACTGAACTCGCCCGACGCCAGATCTTCAGGATCACTGATTTCAGGCAAGGGAGCTGCAAAAAAGGTTACCCCGCCCCTAAAGTTGCCAATCATGATGGGGGTGGGGGTAATGGGTATGCCTGCCCCGGTCATGGATACATAAACACTTAACGGACCGAATTCAGCCAGACCGATCCAAATTTCAAACCCGGCCATACCGGAGAATTCGAATCCGGCTGTGATGCCGCCGTAAAAAATTGTATCAGCGACTTCAGTTGTGGTATCGCCTACAGCAATCTGATTCCCGTCGGCATCCAGTTTAAGAATGGACAAGAAGCCGCCACCGCTGATATATCCGCCAAAGGCATTACCCTCGGCTGAAAAGGAAGCACTCTCAATGCCAACTATAGGGAAAGCCCCGTCTGCAAGTTTTCCAATGTCAATCTGCAGGCCGTCGATACTTCCGGTCACGGTTATCATTCCGCCAATGGAACCGGAAATGGATGCGGAAATCACCAGCGTAAAATCAAGGGGTTCACTTGTGATGTCATCCCAGGTAACCCCGAGGGCTGTAATCTGCAATGGCAGCCAACTGGGCAACATAAAGTCATCGGCTCCGTTGCCGCCAACCTCAAGGAAGACACCGAATCCGGCCTTGGCAACAAAATCGCCCTCTGCCGTAAAGGCAAAGTTGCGCGCTTCACCGGACACGGTGATGGAAGCGACGGTCAATTGTGCCCCCAGGCTGTCAAAGCTGACCACCTCTTCACTGCCCTGGGCACCGGTATCGATTTCAAAATCCTGTCCTGTAATGGTCAAAAAGGAACCAAATGTGATCTCAAAGGTATCCACCTGGAATTGAAATCCGTCAACCCGGCCGCCGGTAAAGGACAAGGTTGCGCGAAGCGCCTCGGTATCCAGGGCTTCAGAATCCCCGTTGTAGCTGGTCCCGTCACTGCGGTCGGTAATGGCGGCGCTTATAGCCATACCCGGGAAGAAGGTCGCCCCGCCGGCAGCGATAAAGATATACCCATCAAAGGCAAGGGCATCGCCGAAAATCACTTCAAAATTCCCGACACCCACACGGATATCATCAAACTCAAGAATACTGCCGATCTTTATGGGAGCCCCGGCATCGGTTTTTGTGGTGTTGGTCTCAGCCCCGCCGTATATAAGCATGGCCTCGCCAAGCTGAAAACTATTGGACCGGACCGTCAGGCCGGGGACGGTCTCGCCCTGGTCATTAACGATGGTGGAAATTACACCGGAGATATTCAGGGCCGGAAATTCCACACTGGCCGATGTAATGACCACAAGTTCCTGGCCACGCTTTTCCGTCAACAGCTCCTCTGCCGTGGGCACATAACCGGGATCATCGGAATAGGCTTGCCATGACGGATCATAGGCAATGCTGACGCCTGTGGCCTGGACCTTGACCACATCCGGGACCTCAATGTCCAGGGCACCCACATCCAGGGTGAATTTACCCGATGGTGAAATGGCGGCCAAAGGATTTTCAAGCAGGGCCGCAATATCCACCCCAAGGTCAAAGGTGCCCAGTACACCGGTAAGCTGGGCGATTATCCCGCTGTCGCTCTGCTGGGCACTGGCCTGGGTCTGGTTGTTTGTCCCGAATTGGATCAGGGCGGAATCCACGCCGATACCGATGGTCAGAATCAGTTTGCCGCCTTTAAAGGCCATATCGGTTAGGCCGATGGTGGGGCTTTCCAGGGTCAGGGGCCCCAGCCCGATGCTGCCCGAAGCGCTGCCCGAGCCCTGTGTGTCTGCTTTCAGGGTAAAAGATTCGGTCTCGGCGCTGTTTTTATTGCCGTTTTGGTCCTGGAAACTATTGGCGATAAATGCCACTTGGATCTCACCGGCCTGGAAAATGTCAACATCATTTTCAGGGTGCAGGTCCGTGAGATAATACCGGTAGGTGTTGCCGTATAAATAGGTGGCCGCACCGTTGATCCGGAAATTTGCGGATATTTCCAGAAGTCCCGTACCACTCAGGGTAAATTCGGCATCCGTATCTGTAATGGAGGAACGATCCAGTTTCTCTCCGTCGGGCACAAAGAAAGTGACATCAATAAATTTTTTGGCATTGAGCATAGCCAGGTCCGCCACAGCACCGTTTGCGGGACCGGCCAGATCAACCGTCGGCCGGGGCGCGTCCCACACCGTAAAGGACTGGGTGGCCGCCGTACTCAGGTTACCGTCCAGGTCGGCAACGCTCCCATCTGCAAATTCGACAGCCCATGCACCAAGCACGGAAAGATCGCCGGTCAGGGCGTAGCGGTAGGTGTTGACGCCCACCCGGACCGGTGTGCCGTCAATGGAAACGCTTCCTGACGGCCCGGTCAGGGTAAATTCCTGATCCGCATCCAGAATGGTGGATTCATCCAAGCCGACGCCGTTGGGATCTGAAAAATAGACATCAATATATTTATTGCTGTTGAACAGGAGGTTGGTGATGGTGCCGCCGTCATAGGGATCGATAATCTCCGGGGCGGGCTGGTAGGCCACCGGGATATTATTGTCAAATCCCGGCAGCTGGGCGCCGAACAGGGAAGCCCCGTTGAGAGCGATATCCTCGAGTTTGAACCCATGGGTGTCGGAGATGGCGAACCGGGCCGCCCCGCTGATCTTCACAACGGCCTGGTTATCCATATAGACGGCCACCGCTGCATTGGGGATATCCACCCGGATGTTGCCCGAGGGAGACCGGGAAAAAACAATGGTGCCGGTCAGTTCAAAAACTCCCTTGTCATCGGGATCAATACCGCCGCTGTTGTTGGTATCAGTTTGCCCGATGAGCAGGGTCACCTCCCCTGAAAAACTTTGAACCAGGGCTGGGGATGCAAACAGGACATTCACGCTGATATCATCACCTGTGTCCGGATCAGGGATATTAATGGTTTCATCCACAGCAGTTTGCGTGGTATTGACACGGACGCCCACACTGCCCTGGAGCACCAGGCCGTCCAGTCCCACAAATGCGGCGCTGCCCTGGGCATCCAAAGCATAGGAAGAGACCCCGGCCTTTGACATCATCACCAGGCCAAGGGTCACATCAGAAATCCGAATACCGATTTCATCCGCCGTCCCCGGATTCAGCCCCAGGAACACCTCAATGCCGGCTGCCGCAGCAATAATTTTGGTGGTGCCGTCGTCCTCAACGCTCCGGGTAAATGCAAACCCGCCGGTCAGGGAAGCCAGATTTTCAATTTCAAGGGAGGCAGTGCCGAAAAGCACGGGATCAGTAGCGTCGGCGGCCAGGGTAATGGAAATGGTGATGAAATCCCCTGAGGTGTCCGGCACCAGAATGGATTCATCCAGGGCTTTACCGGTATTATTCTGTTTGACCCCAAGGGTGCCTGAAATGGAAAGCCCGTCAATTCCCAGGAGCCGGGCATCACCCGATGCACCCAGGGCCATGGCGGATTCGCCAACCACCGGATTGTCCGGGTCCGTGATATCGGTTTCCTGGTAAAGCACCAGCCCCACGGCAGCATTTTCCAGAAGAATACCGGTATCATTATCATCGTATGGTGCGTCTCCCGCGCCCAGGAAAAGTTCACCGCCGCCGGTACCGATGATCAGCTTGCTGACCCTGGTGCTACCCTGCACCTGTTCAGTCTTTTCAACGGCAAACCCGCCGGAGACCCTGAATTCACCCACGCCAAGGGTCAGGACACCGGATACCCGGATCAAGGCCCTGCGGGCACCGTCGAAATCCAGTTCAAGGGTGTCTGCCGGATCTTCTGACGCACCGGTTACAATGCCAAACGGGGTGTCTGCAAAATGGGCAAACCTGGTATTGTCCTCACCGCCGGCCAGGTTTACCTGGAGTTCAAGCGAGTCCACAGCCAGGGTAAGGCCGTTGATCCCTGTAAATCCGGCACTTGCGGCAACGGCACCGGCGCAGGTCCAGCTCCGGGTATCGGCCGGGTCAACCGGCTTGAACAAGGCAAGGCCGAATTCAACGCCGGTAAGGGCCAGCCCCAGTTCATCCGGTGTGCCGCCGTTTATCCCGGCAAAGGCCGCAGCAACGGTACCGCCGATGACCAACTGGTTCACGGCTACAGTTTCAGAAGAGGAGCCGTCAGTTACAGTGATGGTAGAGGTTGATTTCTCAAAAGAGAAAATCCCTTCTATGACAAAAAAATCCTCGATATCCAGGGTCAGGCGGCCCCCCACCCGAAGCATATCGCTGTCAAAGTCTATTGTGACGGTGCGTCCCTCTCCGGTAACCACATCCAGGCCGGGCCCAAAACTTGCGGCAAAATCTGCCACCGTGAGGTTTTCAGCCCCATTGTCGGTGCCTGAACCTGTGTTATAGGCCAGGGTAAAATCCGTCAGAGCCGCCCCAAGCTGCGCACCGGTGCCCGCAAATTCCAGACTGCCCACCTTGGCCTTTAAAGCGGTCCATGTCCTGAGATCAGTTGCCGCACCGGCATCCGGAGCCTTCACCTTCATAAGAACCAGGGCCAGATCAAGGTTGGAAAGCACCAGCCCCATGGCGTTGGTGTTCACGGAACCATCCGGATTGTGGTAGGGCCCGTTCACACCGGCAAAAGCCGTTGCATTACCGAATCCAATGGCCAGAGTTTCAACCTCAACGCCAATTTCCGGGGTATCGCCGTCGGTAACCGTGATGGTTTGGCTTGATGTTTCAAAGGAAACGCCCCCGGCCACATAAATATAGTCTGCAATGGCAAGCCTGACACTGCCGAGTGCCGTCAGTGTTGCCGCATCAAAATCAAGGACGATTTCAACGGCGCTGCCGGCACCATCCAGTTGCCCGGTATCCACGGTACGGTCGGCCAGGATAAAACTTGTGACCAGATCCACAACCTCATCATCCCCCAGGGCATTGCCGTCGCTGTCCTGTCCCCCGTTGATTTCCACGGAGACAGAGTCAAGACTAATATCAAAGCCGCCCACCCCGACAAGCCCGGCGGAACCTGCCACAGCCTTCAGTGCATACCAGGACCGGCCTGCACCGCCCACCTCGGTCATCCGGATATAGGCAAAATCCACATCGTAGAGAGACAGCCCCATGGCTGCACCGTTGATGGAACCGTCACCATTACTATAAGGTCCGTTGACGCCGGCAAAGGCGGAGATCCCCCCGGCACCCAGAATCTCAACGGTAACATCCACAGTGGTAGTACCGTCGCTGAGGGTTACGGTCCGCTGTCCAAAATCCGTAAAATTGAATGCACCGCCCGCAAAAAAGAAGTCACCGATTTCAAGGCTGAGATCTGCGCCGAACCCAAGCACCTCTGCATCAAAATCAAGAATCAACGCCACCGGGATGCCGGCAGCGTCATATCCGCCCGTAAAAACCGCAAGCTCACCGTTATCCAGCCCGAAACCGGTTTCAAATGAGGCCTTGAAATCCACGATGGCAGCATTATCAGCACCATCCAGGATGCCATAACCTTTATTCAAGGTCACACGGATATCTGTAGCACCAACGGAGGCTGCCCCGCCTGTGGATGCGGTGACTTCTCCCCCTTGTGTTTTCACGGCCACCCAGGAACGAAGGTCATTGGCCAGTTGGGCAGATGCCGTATCAAGTGTAAACAGGGCGATGCCCAGATCCACACCGGCAAGGGTCACATTGTTGCCGGGCTCGCCAATGGTGGCGGTAAGATCAAAGGCACCGATTTCCATCAGGGAGACATTTACCGCGGCAAGGTCGCCTGTCCCTGTATCCCGGACCTGAACTTCCTGTTTTGAAAATTTAATGGAAACCGTGCCGGCACCTGATACCGCCCCCAGTACATTGAGGTCAAAACTGCCGGTCACCCGGATGAAGGCATCGTCAAAATCCAGTCCCACAATTTCATTCCCATTGCCCGTGGGAACTGAAAGGCTGCCGTCTCCAAGCCCCGGTGCCGTTTCATAAGCGCTTAAGAAATCCACCACGGCAAGCTCGGAGTCCAGGGCGCCGGAATCCGCTGCCTGGTTGACCTCAATGGCAATGGTATTGATATGGGTGCCGTCAAGGGCCGAAACGCCGACAATGGTGGCAGAGCCGACTTGGGCCTTTAAGGCGCTCCAGCTTCTTGTGTCGCCGGTATCCGTGGGTTTCATCAGGGCCAGGCCGAAGTCCACATCCGTCAATGAGAATCCGAGTGCATCTGCGGTCCCCGCGTTGATGCCGGCAAAGGCCGTATCCACATGGGCACCGATCTCAAGCACATCCGCCCCGATGGCTGCCGTACCGTCGGAAAGGGTCAGGACAGCTGAGGACTTCTTCATGGCAAAGCTGCCCCCGGCTGAAAAGAAATCAAACAACCCGAGATTGAACTGGCCTGACGCCTGGATCACTTCACCATCAGCGCCCGGCATATCCAGGGTCATATCTCCGGCACCCAAAGAGACAGTCATGGGGTCGGCACCAAAATCCACAACCCGGCCGCCGGCATCCCCCTGGTTAATCAGGATTCCGAGGGCTGTGGCCGTCAGTTCAATGCCGTCCACCCCGGTAAAACCTGCGGAATCCGCATCAGCTTTCAAAGCGGTATAAAATCCGGAGCCATTGGACTGATCCGCCATCATGGCCAGGGCAAACCGGCCGCCGGTCAGTTCAAAGCCCAGGGACTGGCCGGTTCCGCTGTTCAAACCGGCAAAGGCGGTGGTGATTTGGGCCCCCATGGTCAGAACATCGGCCTGGATTTCACTGCCGTCGGACAGGGTGAGCGTATCCGTAAATTTTTGGAATCCAAAGCTGCCCTGGATACTGAAATAATTAAAAAGTTCAAGGCTGAGGCTGCCGGACGCCTTGAGGATTTCACCGGCAGAACCGTCCATATCAAAGGTCAGGGTCCGGGCCGGGCCGATACCGATTTCCAGGGGAGCAACGCCGTAATCCACCACAACAGACCCGGCCTGTGCCTGGTTGATACGTACCGAAAGGGACGTTGCATCCAGGACAATATCATCACATCCGGTAAACGACGCAGACCCGGCATTGGCGTAAAGTGTGCTCCACTGTCCTGATCCCCCCTGCGCCGACATCAATGCAAGGGCAAAATCCACATCTGAAAGCGTCAGCCCCAGTGCGTCGGCGGTTCCGCCGTTTAACCCCACAAAGGCGCTGACATCGGATGCGCCGATGGTCAGCAAGTCCGCATCAATCTCAGTGGCATCGGACAGGGTAAGGGTTGCACTCTGTTTATTCAGGGCAAAATTGCCGCTCACGGTAAAAAAATCAAACAGAGCCACGGTGAGACTCCCTGATGCCCGGATCAGTTCACCGTCATCCCCGGCCATATCAAACACGACACTTGTCCCGGGGCCGGTGGCAATCCCAAGGGAATTGGTGCTGTAATCAATTACACTGTCGTCATTGGCCGCCGTATTTATGATTACGGCCAGGGCATCGCCTTCAAGGGTCACACCATCAAGCCCGGAAAACGCAACGCTTGCAACAGATGCCGAGAGGGTGGTCCATTTGCGAGAGGGATCCGACTGGTCCGTAACCAGGGCGAGCCCGAATCTGGCGTCCGCCAGGGAAAACCCAACGGCCTCATCCGTACCGCCCTTTACACCGGCAAAGGCCGACACATGATCCGCACCAATGGTAAGCAGATCGACATCCACGTCCCCGCCGTCAACCGTGACCTGGGCCACGGACTTTTCAAAGGCAAAACCGCCCTCCGCCATGAAAAACCCCAGCACATGCAGGGAGAGGTCCCCGGATGCCCGCATCAACTCCCCGTCACCACTGTCCATGTCCAGTGTAATGCTGGAACCGGGGCCGGTGGCAACCCCAAGGGTGTCAAAGGAAAAATCAATGAGACTGCCGTCACCGGAGGCCCTGTTGATCTCGATATTAAGGGTATCGCCTGAAATCTGAATCCCGTCAAATCCTGAAAAAAAGACACTGCCCACACCGGCCTTGAGCCCTGCATACTGCCGGGAGGGATCATCCATATCCGCCAGGAGGGCAAAACCGAAATCAAGATCCGTCAGGGTCAGCCCCATCTGGTCACCGCTGCCGTAGTTGATTCCGGCAAATCCCGTGATATTCTCAGCCCCGATGGCCAGCAGATCGGCCTCCATCTGTTCGCCGGTGGACAAGGTCTGGGTCCGGTTCAGCTTTTCAACGGCAAAGGCGCCTGACACATGGAAGAAGTTAAACAGGCTGATCTGAAAATCTGCGGCAATTGACAGCACTGCGCCCTGGTCCCCTGGCATATTCAATGTGACGGCACCGCCGTTACCTGAAGATACATCAAAGGGGGCTGCGGCAAAATCTACGACGTCTCCGGCCTGGGAGGCCTGGTTCACAACCACCTCAATGCCGGAAGCCGCCAGGGTAATGCCTGCCATTCCAATAAATGAGGCCGTACCGGAAGTGGTTCTGAGACTGGTCCAGGTCCGGTCCGTGCCCTGCTCGGCAAAGATGGCCAGACCGAAATTGATGTTGGAAAGGGAAAATCCGGTCTTATCGGCGGAATCGCCGTTGAGTCCGGCAAAGGCGCTCACATTGGTTGCGCCAATTGTCAGAATTTCTGCATTTACGGTGGTGTCGTCGGAGAGGGTTACCGTGGAGGAATACTTTTCAAAGGCGAAAGTGCCGGTAACCTGAAAGAAATTAAAGAGGTTGATATCAAGGTTGCCCGATACCCTGAGCAGGGTACCCAGGCTGCCATCCAGGTCCAGGGTCTGGGTGGCTGCCGGCCCGGCCCGGATTTCAATGGGCTGGGTTTTATAATCCACAAGGGACCCGTCAAAAGCTTCCCGGTTGATCTGAACCTCAAGGGCATCGGCTGTGATGGTCAGGTCTTCCATGCCCAACACTGAAGCGGTGGCTGCCGTGGCTGACAGGCTGACCCAGGATCGGCCGGAATCATTGACATCCACGGCCATGGCAAGGCCGAAATCCGCAGCCTCCAGAAAGAAGCCCATAGCATTGGCGGTTCCCCCGTTCACCCCGGCGAAAACACTCAGATCTTCACCACCGATGGTGAGCAGTTCCACCTCTACATCGGAGGTGGAGTCATCGCTGTTAATGACCTTTAATGTCCGGGTTGTCCGTTCAACAGCCAGGCTGCCGGATACCAGGAAAAAGCCGTAAAGGTCTATTTCCATGGTGCCCGAAGCAATGAGCAGCGCCCCCAGTCCGCCGTCAAAATCCAGGGTAATTTCATCGTTCACCGCCAGGGGCTGGGAGGTAAAATCCACCACCGTATTATTTCCGGTTCCGTGGCCCTGGTTAATGGCGATATCAAGGTTGGCAGCGGTCAATTCAAGACCGGCCACACCGGTGAATGAGGCACTGCCGGCAAGCGCCTTCACCGATGTCCAGGATCTTAGATCCGCCCCGTCCCGGGGTGCGAACAGGGCAAACCCCAAAGAGACATCAGAAAGAACAAATCCCAGGGCATCTGCTGTACCGCCATTGATTCCGGCAAAGGCAGACACGACCTGTCCACCCATCACAAGCTGATCCACAGCAACGCTTTCGGGGGTAACGGCGTCGGTTACGGTGATGCTGGTGCTTGATTTTTCAAAACTGAAACTTCCCGAAGCCATGAGAAACCCAAAAAGGTCAAGCTGGACGGCCCCGGATACTTGAAGCAGCGCACCGGAACCACCGTCAAAATCAAGGTTCATGACATCGCCGTCTACACTATCCGTGGTGACCGCCAAAGATTCGGCATTGAAATCAACCACCGTGGTGTTGCCGTCACCGCCGCCCTGATTGATCGCAACAATAAGGTCCGACATGGCCAAGGTCAGCCCCTCTATTCCGTTAAATGAAGCCGATGCGGCAACGGCTTTCAAGGCAGTCCACGCTCTTGTGTCTGTTATATCCACGGGTTTGAACAGCGCCAGGCCGAACTGAACGTCAATTAGTGAAAGACCCAGGGCATTGGCATGCCCGGCTGATCCGTTGAGGCCGGCAAAGGCGGATGCCGCCTGGCCGCCAACGATAAGCTGATTGACCTCAACCGTTTCACTTGAACTCCCGTCGGTAACCTCAATGGTCCCAGACGCCTGTTGGAGGAAGAAACTGCCTTCAATATAAAAGAAATCAAATACACCGAGCCTGAGATTTCCACCGGCTTGTAATAGTTCATCAGAAAAATCAAGAGTAACCTGGCCTGTCCCTGTGGATATATCAAGTCCCCCGCCTGTCATGGCGCTGAAATCAACCACGGTGTCGTTTACGGCACCGCCGTCGGTCCCGTTGCCTGCATTATAGGCCAACATAAAATCTGTGAGTTCAAGCTCAAGGCCCTCAATCCCCACAAAAGAAGCCAGGTCCGCCTCTGCCTTGAACGCGGTCCAGGTTCTTAAATCGGAACCGGTACCGTCAGGCGCGGCTGTCTTCATCCACGCCATGGCCAGGTTTACCCCGCCAAGGGAAATTCCCATGGCGGCATTATTCTGCGATCCGTCATCATTTATATAGGGGCCGTTCACACCGGCAAAGGCTGCAATGTTCTCGGCGCCCATGCGCAGCACCTCAACATCCACATTTTCCAAAGATCCGCTGCCGTCCACCACGGTGACTGTCAGGCTGTCCTTTTGAATATTTACCGTACCACCGGCATAAATAAAATCAGCAACGGCAATATAAGTTGTGGCCTGGACACGCTGGACTTTTGAATCATAGCCGATTTCAATTTCAACGGGATTGCCTGCATCATCCACCCCGCCGGTATCCACCGATAGCCCTCCGCCGAAACTTGCAGAAAAATCCACCACATCATCCAGTTCCTGACCCAGAGCATCTGTACCACCGTTAATTTCAACAATCACATCCCCTAAAGAGACCTGAAACCCTGTTATTCCCACCAGGGCAGCATCACCGCCCATCACCCGGAGGGCGTACCATGCACGTCCTTGGCCGCCGACTTCTGAAAGCTGAACCAAAGCAAAGTCAACATCACTCAACAAGAGTCCCATAGCCACATCACTGACGGAATTATCCAGATTTAAATAGGGACCGTTTACACCGGCAAAGACATCGGCACCGCTGACACCCAATATTTCAATGGTGACCAAAACCTGTTCGGCACCGGCTCCGGCAAGAAAGACCAGTTGCTCCGGGCCAGCGGAGATAAAGCTGAAGGCACCCCGGGCATGAAAAAAGTCTGCAATTTCAATGGTGACAACAGCTGAAAAATTTAAGGTGTCCGAATCAAAATCCAAAACAAAAGCAACAGGAATACCTTCATTTTCACCGCCGGTATCCACGACAAGGCTACCGTCATTCACTCCGGGTGCGCTTTCAAACCCGGCCTTAAAATTCACCACCGTGGTGTTGGGATTCCCGTTCAGGGTGCCGAATCCTTTGTTGACGCCAGCCTGGATATCATCCACACCCCCTGACAGGTCACCGGAATTATTCACAGATACCGTGCCGCCGTCGGTCTCCAGTGCAACCCAATACCGTTGATCAATCCCGGTATCTTCAAATTCAGGATCAGGGGTAAATAGAGCCAGTCCCATATTAACATTATCAATGGTCACATTATTGCCCGCATCTCCGATCACGGCATGAATCCCAACGGCCCCCACCTGAATCAAACTTGTGTTAATTGATGTGTCATCGCTTAACACAACCTGGGTCTTGCTGAATTTAAATGACAGGATACCGGTGGCGGCAACCACATCCGTGATCTCAAAAGAAAAACCGCCGGCCACCCGGATAAGTTCCCCCGTAAAACCAAGCACCACAGGGTCGCTGCCGGCCCCCGTATCAATAGATAGACTGCCGTCGAGGGCTTCAGGGGATGATTCAAAACTTTGTGTAAAGTCTATGACAGGGGCATTGTCGCCGGACGACTGGTTTATCTCAATGCTGACATTATTTGCGCTGGTTCCGGCCAGGGCATCCACTCCGACCATTTCAGCGGTCCCCACCAAGGCCTTCAAGGCGAACCATGACCGGACATCTGCTGCATCAGCCGGATTAAAAACGGCAAGGCCAAAGGTCACGGCATCCAGGCTGAACCCCATGGCTGACCCGGAATCGCCCGGCCCGTTGATACCGGCAAAGGCCGATGTCACAGAGCCGCCGATTTCAAGCATTGATACCGCTACGGTTTCGCCGGTATCCGACAGGGCCACCGTAGTATCGGATTTGCTGATTGAAACAGCACCTTGGACATGGAAAAATTCGGACAGGCTAAGGCTCGCGGTACTGCTTGCCCGACGCATGGCACCCTCTTCACCGGACATGGCAAAGGTCACCGACTTGCCCGCACCAATATCGATGGTGAAATTCGTATTATCAAAATCGACCACCTCATCGCTGGATGACTGGTTAAGTTCCACTGCCATCTGGCCGGCGGTAATTACGATATCGTCATTTCCAATGAACCCGGCATCTGATGCCGTGGCAAAAAGAGTGGTCCAGATTCGGCCTGCCCCCCCCTGTTCACTGAACATTGCCAGGGCAAAATCAACTCCGGTGAGATTAAATCCCATGGCATTTGCCTCGCCGCTGTTCAACCCGGCAAAGGCAGTAACATCTGAACCGCCCAGGGTCAACACATCCACACCCACATCCACCCAGGCATTATCAGACAGCCGGATGGTCTCTGTGGTCTTTTCAAAGAGCAAATCCCCTGTCACCCTGAAAAAATCCCCCGCAACCAGTTCAAGGGCATTTACCCGGATACGCCTTAAACCGTCTGCCAGATTCAAACTAAGGTCAGAGAACCCATCAATGGTAACGGGTTCATCAATCAGGTCGACACCGGTATCATTATATTCAATGGCGGCATCGGCTGCGGCGGCAACAACCATATCCCCTCCCTGAAATTCAAATTCTCCGGCCACCTGAAACGCGATCCCACCATTTTCATTCACCTGCATGGCCAAATCAGCATTGGATACACCGACACTGAATCCGCCAGCGGCAGCCAGGGCGGAGACATTGCTTGCCCGAACCTTGATTACAATATTGGGGGTCACACCGCTTAGTTCAAAAGCAAAGTCTCCAGAAAAGGAGACAAAATCATTAAAGTCAACTTCAAGTCCCGTCACATGAACCGATGTTGTATCTAACCCGGCTGTCAGATCTGCCTGAATCCCGTTTATGGAAATACTCTGGTTTGCGGCATCATAATCCGTGGTTGTATCATTATATATAACGGCTGCCTGAACCGCAGCGGCATTCTCAAATCCTCCTCCCTCCAGCGCCAACGCACCGGATGCCGTCATGGCCATGGAGCCGTCGTCATTGAGTACCAGGGCCAGAGAACCGTCTGAAACTCCTACCTTGAACCCGTCGGCTTCAAGCCGTGCGGTCACATTCCCGGAAACCGCCCTGAGCTGCGTACCGTTTATTTCAATTCCAAAATCGCCGGATATAGAGACAAATGAACTGATTCGAAAACTCAGCCCAGAGCCGGAAAGCCATCGGGCATTGTCCACGATGTCCGGCAGACTGACCGTGATGCCGGCAACGCTGACATTCTGGGCAAAAAAATCCAGCCCGGTATCGTTATAGGCCATGGCTGCGAGACCGGCAGCACCAACAAAGTCTGCGCCGCTTAACCCAAACTGTCCGGCGGCATACACAATCTTTGACCCATCTGATTTTAAAATTAAAGCGATCTGCGCGGTGGAAACCCCGGCGCTGAAACTTGAATTTTGAATCTGAGCTGTTACATCCAAACCTGCAATATTAATATCACTGCCGTCTTTCTGAATGCCAAATGATCCGGAAAGCGCAGTGAAGCCTGCGATTTCAATATCAAGATCCACGCTGACGGCATCAGAGGTTTTACCGGCAAGCAGTGCGGCAAAGGCATCTCCCATTGCCTGGGTGCTGAAATCAAACCCGATATCCCACTCAAGCTGAGTCACTTCCAGCGTATAGGTGCCGGCAGCCTCATCAATAACCGGTTTAAAATACAAACCGTCTCCCAGCCAGAGCCCTGAAAAAACAGAAAAGTCGCCGCTGATGGAACCAAAGGTCATAAACTCGAAAACCTGGCCAGACTCGGGCGTAAACCCGTTGATCAGTGAAATGGTCAAGACATCGTCCAAGGAGGCAAGCCCCCCAATCTGCAATTGATCGTAACCGTCATCCACAACCGGGTCACCCGGCCCCGGAGTCAGCCCGCCTATTTCAATCACCAGTTCACCCCCGGCCTGGGTATAGTCGCCGGCAATCACATCAATGCCCGGAGAATTGCCAGGACTGACGGTACCACTGTTGAAAACATCTCCTGAAATGGTTCCGTTACCGGAAAGGGTCTGCCCCGGTTCCAGGATAACGGATTGGCCCATATAAATTAAGGTATAATCGGAAAGGTGAATATCTCCTGAAAAAGACGGCAGGGTTATAAGGATATATTTTTCAATATCGTTTTGGAAAAGGGTATTTAAGTCTAAATTATTTGAGGCGGGGTATTTTGGCAGGGTATCCGTGTCCAGAGTAATCTGAATCGCATCTTCATAATCACCTATTCCTGCTGTAAACTGGCGCACTGAAATAAAAAATTTACCGGACTGATTCAAATCCAGACCGAATGACAACGCAAGCTTGACCGTTTCCGTCACCGTACCGGATTCATCCATATTCTGTATATTTTTTACAAAAAAGGAATTGGCCTGCACCTGTGGCGTACGGGTGACATTAAGGGTCAAATCAAATTGAACCCTGTTGAGTGACGGAAGGAAACCGCCTGATACAACAAAAGGATAGCCAATCCCGTCAATCAGAATTCCAGACTCAAGCGCCTGGTTGATATCGTCAGCAGAACTATAACTTGCCGGCGGATCTAGCCCATCGGTAAAATAATCATATAAAGCACTTTTTACCTGCAACCCCATATCATTTATAATTTGCTGAATATCGGAAGACAGCCCCGCTGAAACGCCGGTCAAAGAAGAGACGTCTTCCGTTACACCGTTAAGGTTTAAAAAAATAAAGAACTGCTCCAAACCTTTGCATAATTCTTCAAGGTTTTCTTCGGTAAAACCAAAGGCGACATCGGTATCCTTGGAATCGACATTAGAAGACATGTCATCATCAGACCGGGTGTCATTGTGTTCAATCCCATCTGAGCTTTCATCTACAGGATTCTCAAGAGATAGATGGTCGAACATTCCGTTAAAGGATTCTGAAGAACTATTTGCCGGGTCAGCTGTTTTCTGATCCTGTTCCAAAAAGGATTCAGTAATGGAGACTTCCAGAGTTGGTACCAGTGCCGCGGTTTCCTCAAACAGATCCGGATCTGCATCCTGCCCCAACGGCGCCATTCCCCACAAGGGATCGCCTGAAAGCAGGAGCCTGGGCTCAAGGCTTTCGAGTTGGAATTTATTTTCTTGATCCGGTCGTCCCATAGAAAACGAAGTTCCTATCCGATACCTGGTACATTTAAGTGCATCTCTTCCGCATCGACGAAATTAATGCAATATCTTTTTCATGGATTTTATTGTGCTTATTATATATAAGGCCTTGGAAAAAAACAATATCAGCAAAACTTTTGTAATGTTTTGTAATACTATTTGACTTGTAGACGCCTTGCAAAGACTATACGAAGTGATTATAACAGCCATGGAAAGAATTATGCCATATTACATATAATGACATCCGTTGGAGTCACAGAGATGGAGCTTACATGAGTCTAAAAATCATAGATCTTGAAACCACAAAAAAGATTCTAAACATTGAACTTCCTGTGCTTTATGAGAGAATTGCCGCAGGGCAGTACCCTTCGCTGACCAAGAGGAATAACAAAAGTTACTACTCAGTCCATGACCTTGATACCATATTAAATAACCAGACAAAACAGATCGCAACTTTTATGAATATCAAAGGGGGGGTCGGTAAAACCACATTATCCACAAACATGGCTGCAGGGTTGGCTCTCTCCGGTAAAAAAGTACTATTTCTTGACTTTGATCCACAGGCAAACGGCACAGTAATTGTAAGCGGCAAGGACAATTTTGAAAAATCATTTTACAATTACCTGACAGGGGAAAAAGGACTTTCTGATCTCATATGTGATACCCAGATAGACAATCTGAAGTTCATCCCTTCAAACATGATTCTATTCAATTTTAATACTGCTAAATATGATCTGGCAACTCTGGGGAAATTTGAAGATGATCTGGATGAGATCAAAAACGATTTTGACGTCATTATTGTTGACACGCCGCCCTCAACGTTCGGCCTTCTGGCTGTGCTGGGGGTCATTGTTTCCACGAATATCTATATCTGCGTCGAGCCAGGTTCTCTGAGTCTGGAGAATATGGGTATCATTTTTAAAGAAATTGCTGCGTTAAAACGGATATTGAACCAGGAACCGATCGTAAAAGTACTGTTAAACAAACTGGACAACCGAACTAAAATTTCCAGTGAAAGCAATAAACTTCTCCAAAGCACCTTCAATGATAGAATGGCAGACAGTACCATACGTATCAACACCAAGTTCATTGAAGCCTCAGCCAATTATCAATCTATTTTTGAGCACCATTTGAAAAGTGCTGAAGATATTATAAAACTGATCATTGAATTTAGATGGGGGGTATAATGGGTTTTGGCGATCAGTTCAAGGAATCCTTTGGTGAAAAAATGCTGAACAGCATTATCACACAGGATGACATTAAAAATATCCCTTTGTCACAAATCGACTTCGATGACACCCAATTTGAGTACCGGGTCACCAGAGACCTTGCGCCGCTGGTAGAATCGCTAAAAAAAGACGGTCAAAAAATCCCGGCGATAGTACGAAAAAAACAAAACAAATACCAGCTGATCTGCGGATTCAGGCGTGCCCGGGCACTACAAGAAATCGGCACCTCCGCCATCAAGGCGTTTGTTTATGAAACGCTTTCAGACCAGGAAGCCCACCGCATCTCCATTATAGAAAATGAAGAGCGAAAAAACCTCAATGATATTGATCGCGCCAATGCCATCGTGAAATTAAAAAAAGAATCATTTAAAATTGATGATATCATCAACATTACAGGGCTTTCAGAGCGCTCCATTCACGATATCGCCAAACTGCTTGAAACGTCTGATATCATACAAAAGAATATAGAACGGCTTGGACGCTCAAAAGCAATCCTCATCCATCGCCACAGGGAACTGTTCGCGTCTGATGATGCATTTAATGCTTTTATTCTCAGCGTTATAGAAAAAGAGATGTCCCGCAGAGAAATTCAAAACCATTTTAACCGATTAAAAGTAACACCCCGCAAAGCGCAATCAAAACGCGCTCCGATGACGTTTAACTTTCCACTCCCTTCCAATATCAACTCCCGAAAAGGCGGTATCGTTATGACCGCAGAGACCAAGGCAGACCTCATTGACACACTTGAAAACTTTCTTGAGTTACTGAAAAAAGAAGCCTAACAAAACCATGTAAAATCTAAGACAGGGCATTGGACTGCTACCGGTAGCAGTCCGGCCATTGAAAACACATGATGTCCAAGAGTATAGATATCTTATAACAGCCACAGATAGACCTGACACATCACCTGTTAGGCTTATAGTTCCGGTCATATGACTTGATACTTTACCCCAAATCGTGTAGTATAGTCGCACTCGAAGTTTACCCAAGAGACAGAGTAACTATTCCAGTTACCTCGATCCTCAATTTTGTTCATCAAGAGCAGCATCGTCCCGCCAAAAGGCATCTTCAATATCACGAGTTTTCCTTATTAACCCAGCGCAGGTCTTGGCGGTAACCTTGCCAAACGCATTTTCAAGCTGCTGAATTAAATTATTCATTGTAAAATCACAATTGCGGCCAATTTCATTTTTCACAATGCCCCAACATGTCTCTATTGGTTGTAACTCGGGATGATAAGGTGGTGTCCTTAAGACCTCATGCCCTTGTTTATCAGCTAGTTCGTCCAATAAATATGTCGGTTGCGGTCCAACTCTTGTCAAAATATCAACCAGTTCAGCCTTTAAGCAATCTTCCTTTACGGGAAAATTATTTTTCTCCAACCAGGATCGAATTTTCTCCTTTTTACATAAAGGGGTTGGTGCTGAGACTGGTGACAAGACATTATGATAAGCAGCATTATCCATGATTATTAGCGAGCGAGCAGGGATATTTGGAAGCAACTTTTCTTCAAACCACTTGGAGAACATCGCTTGATTCATCTGTCCGTGGTAGTCTCCAGTTTTTCGAGTGCTTTTGAAAGTCACCTTGGCACCGGAAACCCAACCGTCCTTAGTGATTGCATTCATTATTATCAAGCGTTCCCCTTTTTCGGTAGGCTTTTGAATCCATGGCCCATCATCGTCGTAGTACCACACAAAATCCGTACTGTGATTTTTGTTCACATAGGACTCGTCCAGATAAACTTCAGGACGAATAGTCCCTTTGCCCTTTCGATTTGCCCTTTTTCTCCGGAGGTAGCGTTGTCTGGCTACCACAACATGGTCTTTTTCTTTAAACCGCTGAGTACGTATCCCTTTACCGAATGTAAATCCCCAACGATCAAGTGCCCGGCCTAATGTCCGGATGCTAAATTCCTGTTCAGGCGCAACTTCTTCGAGATACTGCCACAGCGTTTCAAGTGTCATATACGCACCTTCTTTATTGGCATTGCGTATGTATTCTCGAACAATTGTCTGCACCGAATCGGAAAGTGCTCGTTGTGGTCGTCCTCTATATATAATCAATTCGTTATCAAAATTTACACCACGGCTATGGTCGGCCATAGTCCTTTTCACCGTCGCTAAACCAAACCCAAGAGCATTTGACACCCTCTGCGCACTTAATTCTTTCTGTTCCTCAAGATCATCTATAGTGCGGTCAAAATATTTTTTTAAGGCCACTATTGCTTTTTTCTCTTCTGGTGTAAGCGCTTTGCCTTGGGCCATGGCTCTGCTCCTTATTTTAGGTAAACTTCGGAGCGATTATACTATATGAAATTGATGAAAGTATCAAGTCATATGACCGGAACTATAGTTCGAAAAAATATTAAAATATATTAGAAACTTAACCATACTTTCTTGTAAAATTTTTCTATATTGTAAGAATATTGTAAGTTGTCAAGGGAATCCGCTTCCCTATATAATTATCAGACTTTAAATTATATTTTCACATTACATTCATATTCAGGGGAAAAAATGAAGCGAATTGAAAATTTCACCGACCATCTGTATATCTGGTGCTTTTATACAGGGCTTGCGCTTCTTTTAACAGCCGGCAGCCCGCCTGCACATGCGATTGACGACTTTTCGCTGACGCTGTCCATCGAGGATTTCGTCCAGCGAGTCAAAGAAAAAAACGAATACATCAAAAGTCAAAGTCTGGAATGGGCCATCAGCCAGGAAGCGGTTAGAAACTCAAAGTCCATTTTTGAACCCGAGTTTTTCGCATCCTATGACTACAATGACGAGACCGACTTTCAAAGGACGGCATTCTCAAGTGGAACGGTTCAAGAGAGAACCAATGCATATGCTTTGGGTATAGCGGGGCTCACCCCTTTGGGAACCCAGATACAGCTGGGACACACCCTTGAAGATCTGACAAATGACTTTGACCTGGAAGACAATCATGAATACAGGGGATTTCTTGGCATAAGCCTGGTGCAGCCCATTCTTAAAAACTGGGGAGTAGAAACCACACGGGCCAACATCGAAATTTCAAAAAACAATGCCGCGATTTCATTTCAGGATTATCGAAAGAAAACCATGGAAATTGTAGGGAACGGGATAATTTCGTTTTGGGATTTGTACCGGTCTATGGAAGTCATAAAAATACTCCGGGAATCGGTGAATGTAACCGAACAATTGCTTAAAGATACAAAGGCCAGGGTCAGGGCGGGCAAACTGGCCGAAACAATGATTTACGAAGCCATGGCCGGTGTAAACAACAGAAAAGCCCTTCTTTTTGAAGCCCGCCAGCAACTGGTGGCCAACAGGGCAAAACTTAAAAATTATATCTCTTACACCGGACACTACGACGATGAAACCGTCACTATCGACGCAACCCTGGACACAAAAATCCCTGAACTTGATTTTGATCTCATGATAGAAAATGCCAGGCAGAATCGCCCCGAATATATCTCAGCCCAGATTAAAAAAGGCAGGGAAAAAATACGCGTCTCTTACGCCAAAAATCAAACCCTTCCCGACCTGGATTTAAAGGCATCCTATGGATACGCCAGCCATGATGGTGCCGGCAAAGACTCCCTGGAAAGGACCCTTGATGATGAATATACGGTATGGAGCCTCGGCTTTGAATTTAGAATACCGATATTGGGGGGAGAAAAAACAAAAAGCGAACTGGCTGCGGCACAGCATCGTCAAGCCCAGGCCGACCTGGAACTGAACGCCGTTAAAGTCGCTCTCAACAATGACCTGACGTCCGTCATAAAAAATGTGATCCACATCAACGAACAGGTGCAGAGCAACACCGAAGCCGCCCATTATTATCAAATTATCCTGGAAACGGAAATAGCCAGGATGAAGGCGGGAAAAAGCAACAGCAGGATCGTATTGCAAAAGGAAGAGGACTATATTGAGGCCAAAGAAGCACGGCTGACCAGCCAAGTCAACTATCAAAAAGCGCTCATGGGGTTAAGGATGATCGATGGCACCCTCCTGGCAGTTTATAATATTGAAGAGAAAGACGATAAAAAATGATGATAAAAAAAGCTGTATTTACCTTTACCCTATTGATGGTTTTATCCTCTGCAAATGCCCGGACAATTGAGGTAAACGGATTTACAGAAGCGATACATGATGTTTTGCTGGGCGCAGAAGATGCCGGGGTTATCCGGAAAATCGATATTGAGGTCGGAAGCCGAGTAAAAAAAGGGCAGGTCCTTTTTTCACTGGCCCACAGACTTGAACAGCTTGAAGTCGACCGTAGGGCCGTCACCATGAAAAGCCATGCGGAACTTGAATCAGCGCAAGCCAAAGTCAACACCCTGAACGCCATATTCAAATCCAACAAAGCGCTGTACATGGAAACAAAATCCATCAGCAAAGAGGAACTGGACACCCTTGCACTTGAACTGCTGACAGCCAAGGCAGATTTGAAACGGATGAAAGCAAATAAAGACCGGGAAAAAATAGAATATCAGATTGCCCGTGAATTATTGGAACGTAAGATTATAAAATCTCCGATCAACGGTATCGTGACCGAAGTGTTGTCTGACCCGGGTGAAAGCTACGAACCGCCCGCCCCTGTCCTGAGGCTGGTCAGTACCGATCCCTGCCTTTTTGTCTGCAATGTTGAAGAGACAGCGGCGGCCTTTCTGAGCCAGGGCGACATGGTTTCCTTAAAAATAAACTCCGGATCAGGCACCAAGACCCGGTCGGGCGAAGTCATGTTCATATCTCCGGTGGCGGATCCCGGTTCGGGCCTGCTCCAGGTCAGGATAAAATTCCAAAACAAAAAAGAACCCTTAAGACCCGGGATTGCCGGAACCCTGATGATTGAACCCCATGTAAAAGAATCTGTAAAAAAAGAGCCCGAGTTGGTGTCAGGGGATTTACATGCTGTAAAAACGATCCCACCCAAAGAGGGTAACCCGGAATTAACCGGGATCGTCACAGCTACCACTTTGATGGTTAGAGAAACAGCCCAAAAAGATGGAAAACTTTTGGGGAAACTACCCAAAGGAACACAGGTCACGATCCGGCAAGCCACCCTGCCCTGGTACTGCATTGAGTTTAAAGGCAACAAAGCATTTGCTTCAGGCCAATACATTGCCCTTGGCCCTGGGTTGGAAAACACATCTCTTAACAAAACATCTGAAGCGAATTCACCGAGATAAACATTGTGGCAGAACATATAAACCATCAGGAGAGAACAGATCATTTCAAAAATGCCCTGACGCAATGCCGTAATACCGCAGGCATCCAGGGGCCGCCAAAACTCTTCTGGGCTCAATTCCTCAAAACAGCAACCCTTGTTGCCCAAGCACGATACAGCCTGGTGTGCATTCTAAGGCCTGATACTCAAAACTGGATCGTTGCCGGACTCCATCCACCCAAAGCCCAAGATCTATTAAAAACCCCGGGACTGATGACGGATGTTGAACAATTATGCAGTAACGCCCAGGTGCAGGGTGATGCCACCGGTCAAATAGATATTCCTCCCAAAGGGAACCCCGCAGGACTTGAAGCTATCCGCCTTGAACTGCAAGAAGAAGAGCCTCCCGCTGTGGCCGTGTTTATCAGTGAAAATAAAAACCAGACAGAGACATCTTTGCCTTGCACCCGACTTCATGCCATTGCCGGGATTCCCCTTATATACCAGCTGCGGCAAAAATTACGCCAAAGCCGGATAGATGCGTCACGATTTTCCAAGGTGCTGGATGTAGCTCTTGAGATTAACAGCCAGGAACGGTATATGGCTGCGGCCATGGCGTTTTGCAACGAAATTGCGGCCCGCTACGCATTCGACCGGGTGAGCCTGGGCTGGGCCACAGGCGGTTATATCCGGGTCCAGGCCATCAGTCATATTGAAAAATTCGAAAAAAAAATGGCCGTGGTCCAGGATCTTGAAAAAGTGATGGAAGAATCCGTATGCCAGGATGTTGAAATCATTTTCCCGGCACCCTTGGAAAACACATCTGTCATGCGGCATCATGACGCTTTTGCAAAAGCGAATCAGCTCCGGGCATTGGCCACGTTTCCCATACGCTTAAACAATAAAATTACCGGTGCCCTGACCTGCGAACGGATCGACGCAAATCCCTTTGACCAGGAAACAGTGTCGACCATCAGCCTTATCTGCGAGCAGTCGGCACGGCACCTTCATGATCTCAAGGCCGGGGACCTGTGGTTTGGTGCCAGGCTGGCAGCCGGTGCAAGAAAAAAACTGGCCGGACTTATAGGCGTTGAAAACACCCTTGCCAAAGCAGGCGGGGTACTGCTGGCCCTCCTTGTGGCTGTATTGATTTTCACCAAAGTAATTTTTCGTATAGAAGCTCCTTTTGTCATCCAGGCAGACCGTGTCGCCTATCTGCCGGCTGCTTTTGACGGTTATATCGACCAGGTAAAGGTGAATGTTGGCGACATTGTCAATCAAGGAGCTATTATGCTCACCCTGGACACCCGGGAACTTCTTCTGGAAGAATCCAATGCAGTGGCCAACCAAGTGCGCCACGACAGGGAGGCACAAAAGGCAAGAGCGTCCAATTACCTGTCAGAAATGAAAATCTCCCAGGCCCTTTCCGCCCAGGCCCGGGCACAATTAAAAATTGTCCGGTACCACCTTAAAAATGCGCAGGTTCGCGCCCCGTTTGCGGGGGTTGTCGTTGAAGGGGAACTTGAAAAAATGCTGGGTGCCCCTGTACGCAAGGGCGATGTGTTATTCAAACTTGCAAAGTTAGATCAAACCTATGTGGAGCTGGATGTGGATGAAAAAGATATTCATTACATCCGGAAAAATGCCGCCGGACAGATCGTCTTTATCAGCCAGCCCAGATTCAAGTACGACGTTTCTGTCAAAAGGGTTGACCCTGTGGCAGTATCCAAGGAAGAGGGAAATAAATTCATTGTCCGGTGTGAGTTCACACAAAACCCGGCAGACTGGTGGCGTCCGGGTATGAGCGGCATTGCCAAAATCAATGCCGGGAAAAAAAGCATTGCCTGGATCATCACCCGGCGAACCATTGATTTTTTCAGACTGTTTTTATGGTGGTGATGCATTGTGAGGGGTAATTAAACATGCAGAAAACATTCAGTGAATCTTGGTACCGCATTGCCGATTTAAACATTACCCTTCGCCCCACCATAGAGGTTAAAAGACAGCTTTTCAGGGGAGAAGAATGGTATTTGATCCAGGATCCGTTTAACAACCATTTTTTCAGGATCAGGCCGGAAGCATACAATTTTATATCCAGGCTGAAAAAAGAGCGTACCGTCGAACAGGTATGGGAAGAATGTCTTGGTTTATATCCGGAAACTGCACCGGGACAAGAAGAAGTACTCCAGCTTTTAAGCCAGCTTTATTACGCTGATATTCTCTACTATAACAGCACGCCGGACAAAAAAAAATTATTTGAACGATATAAAAAAAGAAAACAAAAAGAAAATCGGTCCAAACTGATGAGCATCATGTTTATCCGGATTCCGTTACTGGATCCGGACCTTTTTTTGAACCGGATAATGCCGGTCATAAAAAAGATATTCAGTATCCCAGGTTTTCTGGTTTGGTGCCTGATTCTCTTTTTTGCAGGCAAAACACTGGTGGACAATTTTGACCAGGCCCTTGAACAGGCCCAGGGCGTATTGGCCCAGGACAATCTGATATGGCTCTATACCGGCCTTGTTATTGTCAAGGTTCTGCATGAGTTCGGCCATGCCGTCATATGCAAAAAGTTCCGGGGAGAAGTTCACGTCATGGGCGTTATGTTGATGGTCTTCTCTCCCCTGCCTTATATGGATGCCACATCAAGCTGGGGATTCAGAGAACCGTGGAAACGTATGGCCGTTGGAGCGGCCGGAATGTTTGTAGAACTTTTTATCGCAGGACTGGCCGTATTTGTCTGGGCCGCCACCGGCCAGGGCGTCCTGCATTCCGTGGCCTATAATATTATGTTTATTGCATCGGTATCCACCGTGCTGTTCAATGCCAATCCATTGATCCGATTTGACGGATATTATATCCTCTCCGATTTTTTAGACATACCGAACCTGTCGGGCAAAGCCATCCATCAGTTGCAGCACCTCGTGGAAAAATATGGTTTTGGGTTAAAAGATTCGATTTCACCTGCCGCGTCAAAAACAGAAGCGGTCTGGCTGGTGGTTTACGGTATACTGAGCAGCATCTACCGTGTTATCGTATTCGGTGGAATTATCTTATTCATTGCGGACAAATTTTTGCTGGCCGGCCTGATTATGGCCATCATCTGCCTTGTCTCATGGGTCTTCATTCCCCTCACCCGTTTTCTGATTTATCTGTCTTCCAGTCCCAAACTTGGGCGCAATCGTTTGCGGGCTGTGACTATAACCACGGCCTGCTTAATGTTTTTTTTCCTGTTGTCCGCCGTGATCCCCATGCCCAACCGCTTTAGGTCTCCCGGTATTATTGAGGCCAATACCTATACAAAGGTTGTTGTTCCGGTGGCCGGTTATGTGGCTGAAACATACATCTCTTCAGGTGAGACTGTTAAAAAGGGAGTCCCACTGATCCGCATGAAAAATCAGGAATTATTCTGGGAGATGGAGCGGCTCAACGCCCAGTTGACTGAAACCCTGGCCATGGAAAAGCACGCCATGGAAAAAACTCTTTCAGATCTAAAGCCCATAAAAAAACGGTTAAAAACCATTCAGAACGCCATCATCAACCTGAAATCCCAGATTGACGGGTTGGTCATTAAGGCCAGAAAAAGCGGAACATGGGTGTCGCCCCATGCGGATGAGATGATCGGTACCTGGTCCCCCCGGGGCGGTGTGATCGGCGAAATCATAAACCCGGAAACATTTCGGTTCTCAGCAGTTATTTCCCAGGATGAAGCGTCAAATCTATTCGAAAACAACATTCAAAAAGCAGAGGTGCGGCTTTTAGGACAGGCAGACACCAACATTAAGGTTTCCGGTTACCGCATCATCCCATACCGGCACGAACGCCTGCCATCGGCTGCCTTAGGGTGGCTTGGCGGAGGAGATGTTGCAGTGTCGCTGTCCGATAATGGGGGACTTCAAACCAAAGAGCCATTTTTCCTGGTTCATGCTGATCTGCAAAAAACAAGTTCCGCAAATTTTCTCCACGGGAGATCCGGTAAAATAAGGTTTACCCTTCCACCGGCCCCGCTTCTCTTTCAATGGGAACGCAAAATCAGACAGTTGCTCCAGAAACGATACCGGATATGAAATATCCCTCTTACTTTTATACGACACAACATATTCCTGTGCCAGAAAAACTCCATCAGGGGACCGATGGACTAATCTACGGCCTGATCGGTGCTTTGGCAAGGCGCTTTGAATTTACCAAAAATCTTGAATTCGATGCCATGAAAATCCATGACCGAGCCATGGCGCTCCGGCAGGTCAAAAATTCACAATTAAAAGACAAAATCCAAACGTTCAAGGATCTATTTCAAACAACCAAGCACCCGCCCTGGGAAAACGTCAAAGAAGCCATGGCGCTGCTCGTTGAAATCGGGGACAGGTCCCTGGGTATGCGGGCATTCCCCGTACAGATTATGGGGGCCATGGTCATGTACAAAGGCGGACTTGCAGAAATGTCCACAGGCGAAGGAAAAACCTTTGCAGCCGTATTCCCGGCCATTCTTAATGCCTGGACCCAGAGGCCCTGCCACATCGTCACAGTGAACGATTATCTTGCCCACCGTGATGCAACACTGATGGGGCCCATGTTTAACGCCTGTGGAATTCAAACGGGGTTCGTTACCGGAGATATGGATCAAAAGCAGCGGAGGAAAAATTACACTGGAAACGTGGTCTATACTACAAGCAAAGAGCTGACAGCTGATTTTTTAAGAGACCGACTGATGCTGGGCCGTTTCCACCACCCGTCCCGGCAGTTGTTACGAAGTCTTATGGACCCCGTGGGCGTGGAAAGAGATAAACCCGTTATGAGAGGGCTGCACACCGTAATTGTGGATGAAGCAGACTCCGTTCTCATTGATGAAGCCGTTACCCCGTTGATCATATCCAAGCCAAAAGAAAACAAGCCCCTGGTAGACGCCTGTCTTTGCGCCGACGCAATCGGAGATCAGCTTGAGCCGGGAGAAGATTTCTTTGTAGTTGATAAATATAAAGAGGTCAAAATCACCCCACAGGGTTTTGAAAAAATAAACAACCTCACCCAAAGTCTGGATGGAATCTGGAAAGGCGCTCCCAGAAGAACGGAACTGATTGAGCAGGCACTCAAGGCCCGACATTTTTACACACGTGACAAGCAATATATTGTCCAGGATGATAAAATTATGATTGTGGATGAATTTACAGGCCGTATCATGCCGAACCGAACCTGGCGGCAAGGGATGCATCAGGCTGTTGAGGCTAAAGAAGGGGTGACAATAACACACCCGAGTGAAACCATTTCCAGATTAAGCTTCCAAAGATTTTTCCGTTTCTTTACCAAGATCAGCGGAATGACCGGTACAGCCAGAGAAGCGGCAGCCGAATTCTGGCACATATACGGCCTTAAGGTTCAACCGATCCCGACCAACCGCCCTTGCATTAGGAATAAGCTGCCGCCGGCCGTGTTCCTAACTGAGAATGAAAAATGGACGCAAATTGCCCGAGCCGTAGCCCAATGTCATAAGACTCTCCGTCCCATTCTCATCGGTACAAAAAATGTAAAGGACAGTGAACACCTCGCTGATATCCTTAGAGAACAACATTATGATTTTAACCTCCTCAACGCCGTGAATCACAAAGAAGAGGCAGCCATCATCGCAAGGGCCGGAACACCCGGGATGATTACCATTGCCACCAACATGGCCGGCCGTGGAACTGATATTAAACTTGGCAACGGGGTATCCGAACTAGGCGGCCTTCATGTTATTGCCACGGAGTGTAACGACTCCAGTCGAATTGACCGTCAGCTTTTCGGCAGATGCGCCAGGCAGGGAGATCCCGGAAGTGTACAGGCATTTGCCTCCATTGAAGACGAGTTGATACAACGGTTTGTTCCACCCAAAATCCAAAAAGTGCTTATTTCAAAACGAGATAAACATAGTGCATTATCAATTTTTTTTGGCAAAAGAATAACGGAGTACGCACAAAAAAAAGCACAAAAGCAGGCCTTTGAACAAAGAAAAAACGTCTTGAAAAAAGATTCATGGCTGGAAGAAGCACTCTCTTTTTCAGGGGAGTGACCTATCTCAAATCACAGGTTTACGAAATTTTTTCGCAAACCTGTGATTTTGTAGTTGGCACGAGCAGACTTAACCCACTGACTTCTAACGTGTATAGTTCGTACTCTACCAACGGAGTTACGCGCCATTAAAAACTTAGCAACAATTGATTACCTTGATTTGGTAAGTAAACGCTAATTGACAAAAATTTGAACAATGATATAAAAGATAAAGGGTTTGCGAAATACAAAGGACTTCTGACTCAGTGGTTCTCGATCCTTTGTCTCATCGTGGAACTTGGCCTATTGTTTTGGAGAAAAAGCCCTCTCGAAAAAAAAGAGTCGACCAAGTTCCACGAGGTTAAAATTTAATCTTTTGAACTAAAAAATTTACAGTTTGATTTACAGTTTACGATTTGCGGCGGACAAAGAATTAAATTTAAAAGTAAAAAATGATTTGCAAATTTAATGGTAATGGAACTATTTTGATAATCTCTACTTTATGAGAACGCATCCCGCCGGCACTCATTTAAAAAAATCGAGGTAACATGGAACACATCGTAGGTGTAGCAGATATGAAAGTCAGCAACCGAACCGGTGATACCATTGTCACATACTCCCTTGGTTCATGCATCGGGCTTGCAATATATGACCCCCAAATCAAAGTAGGGGCGATGCTTCACTATATGCTACCGAACTCCGCTATTGATCCTGTAAAGGCAAAAAGCAATCCGTTTATGTTCGCTGATACCGGCATTCCAGAGCTGTTCAAACAAATATATGCACTCGGTGCCGAAAAATCCAGGATCAAAGTTTTTGTTGCAGGCGGCTCCGAAATCATGGAGCAGGAAGGTATTTTTAATCTCGGCAGACAAAACTATTCAGCGCTGATGCAGATATTAAACAAAAACAATGTTTCTATCTGGAAACAGGCTGTGGGGGGGTATTCAAACAGAACAATAAAAATGGAAATCACCTCCGGAAATATTTATCTGAAAACATCCGGATTAGGGGAGGTGCAGTTATGACTAGCCTGCAAGTACTGATCAAGGAAATAAAAAATCTAAAGCCCATCCCTGCCGTGATCACTTCCCTTTTAGGCGTCGTGGATGATCCCAATGCATCCATGAAAGATATCACCAAAATCATTCAATACGATCCTGCCATTACCGCAGAGACCCTTCGAACGGCTAATTCCGCATACTTTGGTTTAAAACATCCCGCTGAAACTATCCAGGAAGCAGCCACGATGATCGGCACGGATCGACTTGTGGACCTGGTAATGCTCAAAGTAAGCGCTCAGGTAACCAAAGGGGTCCAGAAAGGGTACGATTTGCACGAGGGCGCATTGTGGAAATACTCCGTATCGTCGGCCCTCATTGCAAAACAGGTGGCCAGCCAGTTAAATCTGTCAAATAAAAACTATATATTCACAGCCTCGCTTCTCAAGGATATCGGTAAAACCGTTCTGGATAAATTTGTCCAGGATGCCTTTGAAAAAATCTATAATCTGGTGGTCAATGAGAACTTCAGTTTTATGGAGGCAGAAAAGCAGATTATTGGCGTAAATCATGCTGAGCTTGGGGGCATGATTGCCAAAATGTGGAAATTCTCCCCTAAAATGGTCGGTATCATCCGCAACCACCATCTGACCAGCGAGACCATGGTCAGGGACAAGGATGTTGCTGTGGTCTATCTGGCCGATTGCATATGCATGATGATGGGCATGGGCGTAGGGGCGGACGGCCTTGCGTATCGATTCCACCGGCAAGCCATGGAGCATATCGGCATTTCAGCCGAAGATACATTAAAAATTATCGCGGAATTCACCGGCCGGATGGAAGAAGTAGAAGCGCTGTTAAAGATGGCCTGAAGATGAGATGCATGAAATGTGAAGTAAATTTTGAGTGAATCCTAAGGCCGCCTCCCAATGGAAAGCGGCCCTTTAGAATAAAAATACTCCCCGATATCCTTAATTTGTATCCACGATTACTTTCGCACCTCAATCCCCTGTTCGGCAAGATGCTGTTTCACCGACTGAATAGGCACTTCTTCCCGATGAAAAATCCCCGCAGCCAATGCCGCTTCAGCCTTTGTAGATTTAAATACTTCGGCAAAATGAGCTTCACACCCGGCACCGGACGAGGCAATCACCGGGATGGTAACATTGCTGCGCACAGCATTGATCAAGTCCAGATCAAACCCGGAGTTTGTCCCGTCTTTATCTATGCAGTTGAGCAGAATCTCACCGGCCCCAAGTTCTTCACAGGCTTTTGCTAGGGCCACCGCATCCAGATCCATGGCTTTGCGCCCCCCGCTTACCGTACACTGGTACCAGCAATATTTCTCACCATTGGGGCCTTGTTCCCCGGAAGTCACCTTGACCACATGGTGCTTGGGGGCGTCTTCAGGGGAGGCAACCCATGCCCTTTTGGGATCCACGGAAATCACCACAGCCTGGGCACCGTAAACCCTTGAGATCTCTTCAATGGCTGATTTCTTTGTTTTGTTGCCCGATTCAAGGTATGCCATGGCGATATGGACCGCGTCTGACCCAATGGAAATCTTATCCGCACCCGCCCTGAAATACCGGGACGCAACATCCAGGGAGGAATAGTGCTGTCCCTGGGCATCGGTAAATTCCCGGATACCACCGCCAATGGTCAGGGGTACAAACACCTGCTTTGAGGTTTCTTCCAGCACCTTAAGCATGGGCATATCTTCCAGGGGAAAATCCCTGAACCCTGTGATATTTAAAAAGGTAATCTCGTCAGCACCCTGCTCGTAATATTTTTTGGCCAGCGCCACGGGTTTGCCAAGATTTCTGACACTGCCCTCTTCCCTGACATCGTACTGATCTCCCTTGGTGACCACTAAATCCCCATTGTCGTTGGACCGGACATCGAGACAGGCAATCACCCTTTTTGAGAGGCCTTTGGACGGTATGTCCGCGGGACCCCGGGCTTTCAGGCTGTCGGAGTGGATAAAATTATCAAGCAGCTTCATGCCGGCAGCCCCGCTTTTTTCCGGATGGAACTGGGTGCCGATCACATTGCCCTGCTGAACAGCCGAGGCATAGGGGTAATCATAGGTGGTGGTAGCCAAAACAACATCGGGATTCTCAGGCACGATATGGTAAGAGTGAACAAAATAAAATTTTGTATCCGGCTCCACCCCGTCAAGAAAAGGTGAATCCTGTTTGATGTGGATACCGTTCCACCCGATGTGGGGAACGGACAGTTCGGTTCTAAAGCGTTTCACCCGGCCTTTGAAAAACCCAATGCTCTCATGGGTGGAGACCAGTTCTTCCTCACTGCCTTCAAACAGAGCCTGCATACCCACACAAATCCCTAAAAACGGCCGGTCAGCGTTGAGATATTGGCGCAGGGGTTCTACAAACCCACGCTCATGAAGGATTTCAAGCATGGCCCCGTAATTTCCCACACCGGGGAAAATCAGCCTTTCAGCTGCCAGGATATCTTCGGGTTTCTCAACCATTTTAATGCTGCCGCCCATCTTTTCCACAGCATTGATTAGGCTGCGGACATTGCCGGCCCCATAGTCTAATACGGTAATCTTCATAATTTTATTCCAGCCGCGTTTTTTCCATTAACATCTATGCTGCGCCCAAAGGCAGCAAAATAGAAAAGATAACCAATTCCCCCATAGGTGTCCAGTTCATTTTAAGGATAAATCCGTGTTAACTGCATGTAAGAAATGCTTATTGTCCGCTACCCAGGTTCATATTCCATCTGCCGGGCGGTCTTTTCGGACAGTATCGGGCTATGAAGTATTTTTACCAGATGCAAACTCATATCTATACCGGCCGAGATGCCGGCGGAGGTAAAAATATTGCCGTCTTCCACACATTCGCAACCAAATTCTAATGCCGTTTTTCCCCAAGATTTTTTTGTTTTTTTAAGTATGAGTTCCAACTCACCCCCATCAAGCCATATTCCCCAGCATGAAGCACAAATATCAATCTCTACACCATGGAATGGATAAAGAATCATACGGGAGTTATCTGATGGGCATAATATCTGTTTGTTGATGTTGCAGGTATTTTTATCGAGATTATACTTTAAAGATGAAACGTCTATTCCATGCAATTGGGAAAACTGTTTTAAAGCGGTCGTAGGTAGCCAAAGCCCACCACATTTTGGGCACTGCTGTAAAATAACATTTTCAACAACAGTTTCTTTTAATGTTGTTCTGTCTACTGGACAATTCATTCTTTTAAATTTATTTCGGCATGAATTAAAAATCAATGGAACCAGGGGTTCTCGGAAAGGCAATCACATCCCGAATATTGGAGATCCCGGTGATCATCATCAAAAATCGCTCAAAGCCCATACCAAAGCCGGCGTGGGGCACAGTGCCAAACCTGCGGGAATCCAGGTACCACCAATAGGCTTCTTTATCAAGGCCCATCTCATCCATCCGGGCTTCTAGGGGGTCTAAGCGATCCTCGCGCTGGCTGCCTCCTATGAGTTCGCCGATGCCGGGGACCAAAAGATCCATGGCGGCCACGGTTTTCCCGTCATCGTTCATGCGCATGTAAAAGGGTTTGATCTCTTTTGGATAATTGATAAGAAATACCGGAGTTTTGCAATGTTCTTCAGCCAAGAACCGCTCATGCTCAGACTGCAGATCAATACCATACTCAACCGGATATTCGAATTTTTTACCGCTTTTTTTCAAAATCTCTACGGCGTCGGTGTAAGGGAGCCGTGCAAAGGGTTTGCTGATTAGGGTTTCCAGGCGCGGACCCAGGGTTTTATCCACAAAGCGCATGAACAAGTCCAGATCCTCTTTACAATATTGCATGGCATGGCTGACCAGGTATTTAACCAACTCTTCGGCATGGTCCATATCCCCGTCAAGATCACAAAAGGCCATTTCCGGTTCCAGCATCCAGAACTCTGCGGCATGGCGCCGGGTATTGGAATTTTCCGCCCGGAAGGCCGGACTGAAGGTATAGACATCACCCAGGGAGAGGGCAAACATTTCGGCTGAGAGCTGGCCGGATACAGTGAGATTGGCTTCCTGACAAAAAAAGTCCTTTGAAAAATCCATTTCCCCCTGTTTTTGCACATCTGCCGGGTCAAGACCCGTCACCCGGAACATCTCGCCTGCACCCTCACAGTCAGAACCTGTGAGCAACGGGGAGTGAAGATAATAAAAGCCCTTGTCCAGGTAAAAGGTATGAATGGCCTGGGCCATCCGGGATCTGATCCTGAAAACGGCCCCGTATTTGTTGGTCCTGGGCCGCAGGTGGGCAATGGTGCGTAAAAATTCGTCGGTATGTCGCTTTTTCTGCAATGGATAATTTTCCGGTGCAATGCTGATCACATCCACGGCAGTGGCCTGGATCTCCCATTTCTGACCTTTGCCGGGGGATGCCACCAATGTCCCGGTTACGCCGGCCGCAGATCCTGTGGTCAGTTTTTCCACCTGACCGTATTCAGCCAGGTCATTTCCGGCAATCACCTGGATGTTGGCCAGACAGGAGCCGTCATTGAGCTCAATAAAACTAAAATCCTTTGCATCTCGTTTGGTCCGAACCCAACCTTGTACAAAGACCTCACCGGGCGAAGAGGCCATGTCCAGCACAGCCTTTATCTTGGTTCTTTTCATTGCAATTTCCGTTTCAAAAATATATAATTATTGATTTTCAAATAAACATAGTAAAGGTTAGAAGTTAAATAAAATCAGTATCATGCACGAGCAAAATTATCAATACATCCTTAACCGGGTCCAGACCCCGACCCGGTATTCCGGCAGTGAAATCAACACCGTAAAAAAAGACCTGTCCCAGGTTGATCTGACCTTTGCCCTGGCCTTTCCGGATTTGTATGAAATCGGCACATCCCATTTTGGACTTCAAATCCTTTATTCCATCCTGAACAACCGGGAAGATATTGCAGCAGAACGTTTTTTTGCCCCGGCTCCCGACATGGAAGCCCTGATGCGGGAAAGAAAAGTGCCCTGCCTCTCCATGGAGAGCCGGATCCCCCTAAACCAGTTCGATGTCATCGGTGTCAGCCTTTTGTATGAGCTCAATTTCACTAATATCCTGACCCTGTTTGACCTGTCCGGTATTCCCTTTTACGCAGAGCAGCGGGATGAAAGCTTTCCTTTGATCATTGCCGGCGGTCCCTGTGCCTTTAACCCCGAACCCCTGGCTGATTTTTTTGATGCATTTATCATCGGAGACGGGGAAGAGTCGATCACCCAGGTGGCAGATACCGTTATTCGATTTAAAAAAGAGGGGGACGGCAAGAAAAAGACCTTACTCAGGATGCTTTCACAAATTGAAGGTGTGTATGTGCCGTCCTTTTTTACAGTATCCCGGGATGGCGCGGACCACCAGATCCTGACGCCGCTGTATGAGGACCACGCTCGTATCAAAAGAGCCATTGTGCCTGAACTGACCTTTGCAGATTTTCCCATTTCACCCATTGTGCCTTTTGGCAAACCGGTCCATGACCGCCTGCGCCTGGAAATCGCCCGGGGATGTTCCAGGGGGTGCCGGTTCTGCCAGGCCGGAATGATTTATAGACCCGTGCGGGAACGAAGCCTGGAAGACCTCCTTAAAATCACCAAAACCTCCCTGGAAACCACAGGTTACTCGGACATTTCTCTTCTCTCCTTGAGTACCGGAGATTACTCTCAGCTGGCGGCACTCATGGAAGAACTTCTGCATTTGAGCCAGGACCAGTGCAACGCCATCAGCCTGCCGTCGATCCGGGCGGAAAAGCTGACGCCCCAGCTTATGGAATTGATCAAAAGTGTCCGGAAAACCGGTTTTACCATTGCACCCGAGGCCGGGACCCAGCGTTTGCGGGACATCATCAACAAAAACCTCACCGAAGAGAGCATTGAAAAAACTGTTGAGAATGCCCTGGCCCTGGGCTGGAAAAATATCAAGCTGTACTTTATGACAGGCCTTCCCTTTGAACAGATGGACGACATCCAGGGCATTGCAGACCTTACCCGGCGCCTGGCCTCCACCTATACCAAGGGCAAACAGATGATCAATGCCTCCGTGACCTGCTTTATTCCCAAAGCCCACACCCCGTTCCAGAATCATGCCCAGATGACTCTGGAGCAAACCCTTGAAAAGCTGCAGTATCTCAAGGACAATTTGCGGCACCCTAAGGTCAAGCTCAAATGGCAGGATCCGAAAATGAGTCTCCTGGAAGGGGTATGGGCCAGGGGAGATCGGCGTCTTTCACCGCTACTGGTCAAGGCATTTGGACTGGGATGCCGCCTGGACGGATGGAGTGATCGCTTCAATTTCAGCCTGTGGGAGCAAGCCTTTGAGGCCACAGCCATTGATCCGGCCTTTTATACCACCCGCCCAAGAACGCCTGGAGAACCATTGCCCTGGGACCACATTGATGCCGGAATTAAAAAAGAGTTCCTGGAAAGCGAATCTAAAAAAGCTGAAGAAATGGCCCTGACACCGGACTGCCGGGAGAACGCCTGCACCGGGTGCGGCATTTGCAACTTTAAAACCATTGCACCCGTGGTTCAAAAAAGCAGTGCCGTTCAGGAACCGCTTTCGGATAAAACTGCGCATAAACGAATTAAGGCCCAGGCGGACCGTCTGCCGGACGACGCGTTCATCAAATATGAATTAAAATTTTCCAAACTGGAAGATGCGCGGTTTTTCGGACACTTGGAAATGGCTACTATTTTCCAGCGGGCAGTCAAACGCACAGGCTTTGCCGTAAAATACTCCAAAGGGTTTAACCCGTCCATGCGCATGTCCTTTGCCACCGCCCTTCCCCTTGGGATGGAAAGCGAAGAAGAGCTCCTTTACATCTACCTTGAAAAAGGATTAAAGCCCCACAAGATAATGAAATCTTTAAACGCCCAACTCCCCCGGGGCATTGAGATTACCAACTGTGGGCTTTTCCGTAAATCACCAGAAAACCAATCTACCCAGGACACCTATCAAATAACATTTGCAACACCCTGCATAGGTCAACCTGAACTGGACCGGTTTCTGGCCCTGCCTGAATTTATGGTTGAAGATATCAGCAAAAAGGGTAAAATTCGAAAAACAGATTTACGAAAAGCACTTTCATCCGTCCGGATGATTTCCCCTGTTTGCCTTGAAGTGACGCTGACGCCCTATAATGCGCGCATCGTCAGGCCTGCAGAACTTCTGGGCAACGGATTTGGTGTTGATGATACAGTTTTAAAGGATGCAAGAATAAAAAAAATAAAGAGTTAATGTAATGTAGATCATAAGGATTTATTATGCTCAAAGAGCTTGTTGTCAATTGTGCTCCCCATGAAACCCGGGTCGCCCTGCTGGAAAACGGGACCATTGTCGAAGTCTTTAATGAACGCAGGGATGACACAAGTATTTCAGGAAATATCTATAAAGGCAGAGTCCAACGGGTACTGCCGGGTATGCAGGCGGCGTTCGTGGATATCGGATTTGACCAGGCAGCTTTCCTCTATGTGGATGATGTATTAGATTCCGCCAGCCTGAAATTCTGCAGACAATTGGAACAGGACGCAGATGCAGAAGAACAAGAGGATGGTCTGAGTGTTGATGAAATGGACGAAGAGTCCGAGTCTTGGAAAGCCCCTGCACCGGAATGCGCCATCCAGGGACTGCTTGTGGAAGGCCAGGAGATTCTGGTTCAGGTCGCCAAATCATCCATCGGGTCTAAAGGCCCACGGGTCACCACCCATATTTCTTTGGCCGGCAGGTATATGGTGCTTATGCCCACGGTGGACCACATCGGCATTTCCAGGCGAATCACGGACGAGACCGAACGGATCAGGCTGCGGGACATGCTCAAAGGCCTGCGCAAAAACAATTTCGGCTATATTTTCAGGACCCAGGCCAAGGACATTGATGAAGACACCTTGTCAAAAGAGATCGAATTTTTAAACAATACTTGGGAGGATATCCAGGAAAGAGATCGAACCACCTCGGCCACAGCCCTGATTTACAAAGATCTGAATGCCACCTTCCGCGCGGTCAGGGATCTTCTGGCCAATGAAGCGGATAAATTGATTATTGATTCAAAAAGAGAGTATGAAAGCGTCCATAATTTTCTAAAAAAACTAATGCCGGACGTTAATTTGTCTGTTGAGCTGTATCAGGGGAAAGAACCCATTTTCGACGCGTACAATATTGAAGGAGACATCACCCGCGCTCTTAAAAAAAAGGTCTGGCTCAAATCCGGTGGGTATATTGTCATTGAGCAAACCGAAGCACTGGTTGCCATTGACGTGAACACAGGACGCTATGTGGGCAAACGAAACTTTGATGAAACCATTCTGAAAACCAACCTGGAAGCGGTCAAGGAAATTGCCTACCAGGTCCGGCTGCGCAATATCGGCGGGATTATCATTATTGATTTTATTGACATGCGTAAAAACGCCCACAAAGACAAGGTTATGGCCCAGATGCACGACGCCATGAAAAAGGATAAAAGCCAGACCAATATTCTTCCCCTTACCGAACTTGGCCTGGTCCAGATGACGCGCAAGCGCACCCGGCGCAATCTGACCCGGACCCTTTGTGAGCCCTGTTTTTATTGTAATGGAAACGGCTATCTGCTGTCGGGCAAATCCATCTGCTACAAAATTTACAGAGACCTGGCTGCTGAAGCAAAGGATATGATGGGCAACAGATTTACGGTAAAAGTACATCCGGAAATTGCCCAGCTTTTCCACGGCAGTGAAAACCATCTACGGGTTTCGCTTGAATCACAGTTTTCAAAACCCATTTCCATTTACCCGGAACCCCATTACCATATTGAGGAATACCATATTTTTGAGTCCCTTTCCCCGAAACCTTCGAAAGGAGAGGAATAATCACTTGTAACTTGCCTGCAAAGCTTAATGTCAATTCCGAACGGATCATATATGGATAGCAATGTATTCATAAGAAGGTCCACCCTAAAAATTGAAAAGTTGGGTGGACCAGGATTAACACACTGTCAGTCCGTGGCCGATATATTAAAATCTTATTGTCGCCTGGACACCCCAGGTAAGCGGATCGCCCATTATTGCTTTATACAAACCACCTCCCGCCGGGTTGTATAAGGTATAGTATCTTTTGTCGAAAATATTATTTATATAGGCATTGATGTTGACAGTTCCCATCTCATACCCGATCCTTGCGTTTGCCACTGTATAATCCTCCTGGCAGGTTTCGTTTGCTTCGTCAAAATAGTTTTTGCCGTGCCAGGTGTTTTCCGCTCTTATGTACCCTCCCCATGATGAATTATACTGAATCGCAAGCCCTGCATTAAATTGGGGCGCAAACGGGACGTTATTTCCCTCATATTCTGTAGTTTCATGCTTTTCAAACTCTGTTTCAAGAAAGCCGAAAGACCCTATAATCTGAAGGCCGCTTATTGGACGAAGAATGGACTCTATTTCAATTCCCCACATTGTGGCTTCAGCCGAATTCCTTAAACCAAAGGTTCCGTCGTCATTTACATACAGGACTTGGATATCATCCACGGTGGTATAAAATACGCTTATATTTGCGATGATTTTATTTTTCAACCAGTTTGTTTTGATGCCACCCTCGTATGATATGGCATATTCCGGGTCATACCTGGCTGAATCAGGCGTGTCGCCCATTGAAGAAGAAATAGCATAACCGCCTGCTTTATATCCCCTTGCTATGCTTACGTAAGTCATAACTGACTCGTTGGCCCTGTAATCAAGAGCAACTTTGGGTGAATACGTATTCCAGGTTGTGGAATCCTCATAATCAGCCGCTACAATTCCTTTATTGTTGTGGTAAAAATCAGTTTCCTTTTCATCACGATCGTACCGGAGGCTTGCAGTAAAAGTGAATTTTTCCATAAAGGTATAATCTGCCTGACCAAAGAGCGAGAATGTGTTTGTCTTGATTTCGCTTGTAGTATAATCATCTGTATAGATCCCCGTGGGAGCACCTGCAGTTCCTGTATCCCTTTGCATATTATAATATGTGTCCTGGGTTCCATTAAGATAGAATCCGCCCAACAGCCATTGGAAGCGGTTATCTTTGTCCACGGAGGCAAAACGAATCTCCTGGATCAATTTTTTATCTGTCAAATCCATGATCCTATGTTTTAAGTTGTCTCCTCCAGATGTATAGTCTTTTCCCGCATCAGTATACTTGTCATTGTCAATCACTGCGGTGATTGATGTAATGTCAGACCATGGTGAATGATGTTTGATCCATAGGGAATAAACATTATCGGTAATATCATCGCCTTCTTCAAGCCCTCTGTTTATAATCTTAAAGTCATTATAGGACGGTATAACCCATGAATCAAAATCGCAATAATAATCATCCTGGGTTTTGGTTAAAAGGACATCTGTTTCATCGGAAGGGGTCCACCTTAATTGAATCCGGCTTGAAGAGATTTTTTCTTCGTGTGTTTGTTCTCCCTCTTCCTCAATATAGCTGTCACGCATTTTATATGATCCGGTCAATCCGACAAAAAGCTTATTCTTTATAACCGGACCACTTACCGCAGCTTTGTATGCCCTTAGGTTGTAGTTTCCGTATTCTGCCGAAGCCTTTCCTTCAAAAGTATTTCCAGGTTTCTTTGTAATAATGTTGACAATACCGCCCGCAGAATTCATACCATATAAATTCCCCTGCGGCCCCCTTAGAACTTCAATACGCTCAATATCAAAAAGACTTGTCCACGCCCCTGTAAAGCCGAAATTAGGCACATCATCTATATAGGTCCCGACAGCCGGAGAAAAATTAATAAGATTGCTTTGCCCCCTTATGCTCTGATAGCTGTTTGAACCATACATCGGGAAAATCTCAAAGTTCGGCACATAATCCGGAATGTCTAATATATTATTGATTCCGGCATCTTCTATCTGGATGTCATTCAATGCGGATACGCTACCGGGGATATCCTGGATATCTTTTTCTCTTTTATCCGCCGTTACAGTAATAGATTCCAGTTGGATCTTTCCGTGGTTACTTTCTTCCGCAAAGACAGATAATCCAAGATCCGAAACCAAAAGTATAGAAATTGATACTCCAACCATCAAATATTTACGGTAATCCATTCCTTGTTCTCCTTTTGTGCAGAATTTAAAAAATTATTTTTTATGGGACATGCGATCTGTATTTAAGCACAAGGAGGAAAAGATCTGATATCGACAGAGGATATTCTTTTAGCGATTGAAGATATTTTTTTGAATCCCGGCAATTAAGCCCGTAAGGTGCGGATATAACAACTTGGCGTCATGCCAAAGTGTTGTTTAAACGCTTTTGTAAAGTGGCTGGCACTTGAATAACCTACTATATAAGCTGTTTCGGTTATATTGGTTTCGCCTTCATATAAAATGGTTTTGGCTTTTCTAAGACGCATGTCTCGCAAATGACTATAAGGAGATGTATTGAATATTGCTTGAAAATCCCGCAACAATTGTGTTCTGGATATGCCGACTGAGCGGGAGAGTTCGGAAAGCCCGGGGGGATTGTCCATGTTCTTTTTCAATAACTCTTCTGCCATATAAATTTTGTCCCGGTTTTTCTGATTGCCGGGAACAATACGTTTTGCTTGAATTGTTAGAGATTCTATTTGATTCAGCTTATGAAAAATAAGTTCCAATGCTTTGGCTTCAAAAAATAAACGGTGTGTCGGTTCATGGTACGGACAATGCAAAATTTGTTTGATGATTTGTCTCATGGACAGTGTAATAGTATCAACATAACGGAAAGCATCTAAACGGTTTTTTTCAACGATTTTTCTAAGAGCCGTTGATTGGTAATGCTGCTCTTCCTCCATGAAAGAACGGAAAGAATCCGTCTGCATCATGATACCGACACTGATAAAGCGGTCGTTGGGGATGATTTGATACACCCCCTTTTTATCCGAAAGGTGATAAAATGAACTTTGATCTTTAGTTATGGCAAAATTATATTTCAAAACCTTTTTAACATAATTTTGCCCTGAAAGGCAGAACCCAAAACCGAGATCGGGCAGTTTTTCATCTATTTCATAATCATAATTTTTAAAGAATTTTATATTTGCGATACAAAGGACAGTGTCTGAAATAAGCTTAATTGTTTTGCTATATCCCTTGCCCAAGGATTTGGGAATTTCTTTGTAAGATTCAAATGAATGGTATTCTTTGTAAGTGGATTGATTTTGCAAGGTATCATTGCAACGTTGTCTGGCAAGGGGAACGGTTTTCATAATGATTTAACGTTATCCTACTTGGGACATACCTTCTAAGTTTTAATAATCTATATGCAAAAGCAACCCGTATAAAAAATAAATTACAGTGTCAAGTATAAATTTTATAAAACTAAAAAACTTTGGGAAACAGAATCATGTTTTAACTCACAACAAACGGGCCATTAAAATTTTAAAATCAACTTCAGTTTGATTGACATTAATGAATATATGAATTAATATTCTATGTTTATTGTAGTTTCGGCAACTGATATATTGACAAATAATAACAAGAGACAAGGAACGAGGATTTTATGAAACGCACTTATCAGCCAAGCAACCGGAAAAGAACCAGAAAACACGGATTCCTGAAAAGAATGTCCACCCCGGGCGGCAAACGCATCATCAATGCCAGACGGGCCAAAGGCAGAAAAAGACTGACCACGGTTTAAATCTTTTAGGGGTGTATTGAGTAACTATTCTTTACCCAAAGATGCACGGCTCCGAAAACGGGCCGAATTTTTAAAGCTTTCACAACACGGTAGAAAGATACGAACCAGCTATTTTATAGCTGCTGTTTCCAAGGGAACAGAAAAAAACAATCGAATTGGAATTACCGTATCTAAAAAAGTGGGGAATGCAGTCGCGCGCAACAGAATAAAAAGGCTTGTAAGAGAGTATTTCAGACACAGGAAAGATTTTGTATCCGGAACAAATGACATCAGCATAATTGCAAGAAAAGGTCTGACAGCACTGTCCAATAAACAGATTAATGAAAAGCTTAATAAACTTTTTGAAAAGATTGCATTGGCATAAATGATCAGACAGCTGTTATCCATATTGATCAGGTTTTATCAGATTTTTATATCGCCGCTCCTGGGTGCCCATTGCAGATATGAGCCATCGTGTTCGCACTACGCCCTGGAAGCGATTCAAAAATATGGCAGCATCAAAGGCAGCATTTTGGCAATAAAAAGAGTATTGCGCTGCCACCCGTTCCGACCTGGCGGTTATGATCCGGTCCCTTAAACCAGCTTTAAAAACAATCTGTTAAACGTTACCTGCTTTCCTCTTTCTTTTTTGTTTTAAGACAACCCCTTGTTTTTAGGAGAGAAGATGGATGAGCAAAAACGATTATTTTTAGCTGTGGCGCTGTCAGTTGTAGTCCTTTTGGGCTATCAATTTTTTTTCGCCCCCGCACCCCAGCCGAATAATCAAAAACAGGACACCCCGTTACAAACGATGAATTCGCCTGAATCCGATGCTGCCCAAATTTCGGACTTCACCCCAGCGACAGTACCCGCACCGGCCCCGACATCTCAAACCAACTTACGGGACTTTCGTACCATTACGCTGTCCACACCTTACTACACCATTGCCGTCAATGAACATAAAGCGGCGGTAACAAGCCTGACCCTCAATGATTATAAGGAAACCAACGATGAGGGGGCTCCTGCAAAACAACTGGTGGCTAAAGAACTGGCTGATCTTACCGGAGGTATCTTTGCCATCGATACAGCTCAGTCAAGTATCAGGGGACTGGCAGATGCGGTTTTCTCATCCGATGCAAACAGCACGGATATTTCTCTGAACCAAGGGGAAAAAAACATTACCTTTTCCTGGACAAACCCGGACGGCATTACTGTAAAAAAAGTATTGACTTTCAGGGCGGACTCCTACCTTATCCATTGTGACATTATTATTCAAAACGGCTCAAACATGCCGGTCAGCGACGGCATCAGCATTAGCGTCCCCGGTTTCTTCAATGACGAAATCAAGTCTCGCTCCCGGTTCGCATATGAAGGGCCGGTGGCCTACCTTGACAACAAATTTATCACAATCAAACCCAAGGACATTGTAGACAAGGATACCTATTCAGGAATTGTTGGCTGGGCCGGGTACACCAGCCGTTATTTCCTGACGGCGGTGATGCCGGACAACTCGGAGGACGCCACCTTGAAGCTCTCCTTTGCCAATGAAGTTGTAACCAACCGGCTGGTTACCCAAATGCCCCGGCTGGATCCGGAGAAACAAAATCAGCAGTCCTTTACTTTGTACATGGGTCCCAAAAGTCATAAAATATTAAGCCAATATGACAATCTGCTGAAAAAATCCGTTAATTTCGGTTTTTTTGATATCATCGCCAAGCCGCTGCTTATTGCCATGAACTTCATTCATGACATCATCCCCAATTACGGGGTGGCCATCATTCTTCTGACCATCTTCATCAAACTGATATTCTGGCCACTGGGCACCAAAAGCTACAAGTCCATGAACGAAATGAAAAAAGTACAGCCTTTGATGATGGAAATCCGAGAAAAATACAAAGACGACAAACAACGCATGAATCAGGAAATCATGGGATTGTATAAAACCTACAAGGTTAACCCGGCTTCCGGATGCCTGCCGCTGCTGGTGCAGATGCCCATTTTCTTTGCTTTGTACCGTATGCTTTACATGGCCATTGAGCTTCGCCACGCGCCATTTGTGGGATGGATTCAGGATTTATCCGGTCCGGACCGCCTGTTTCACTTTAATTTTGCCATCCCGTTTATGGACGCCCCTTACGGAATCCCTGTGCTGACACTTCTCATGGGCGCATCTTTCCTGCTCCAACAGAAAATGACACCTACGGCCGGGGATCCTATGCAAGCAAAAATGATGATGCTTATGCCCATATTCATGACCGTTCTGTTTATCAACTTTCCGGCAGGACTGGTTTTATACATGTTTGTCAACAACATCATTTCAATGGGGCAGCAGTATTACACACAAAAGATCTTAGCCTAAGGAGGACGAATGAACCAACCTCTTGAATTTACCGGAAAGAATGTCAATTCCGCCATTGAGTCGGCCTGTAGGCAACTTAATATCCCCCAAAAAGAGTTAAAATATGATGTGATATCAACTGGAACTACCGGTATTTTTGGTATTGTCGGTCGCAAAGACGCCCGGATCCGGGTGACGGTTCCGGCCAAGACACAACAAGCCAAGGAAGACAAGGATGGCATTCTCTCAATTGTGGATGAGGCCTTTGGGCAAAACCAGGACAAGCCCAAGCCACAACCCAAGCAAGCCGCACAGGCCACAAAAAAGCCGGCACCGAAACCAAAGCCGATAAAAGAAAAAGATCCTAAAGCGTCACCTGCCGGCCAGGAGAATAAATTTCAAACGCCTGAAAACGATCCTAGACTTGAAGAGGAAGATACCGGCCGGTGGGATGCCCGCCCGGCACCGAGATCAGAAAGACCGATCAAAGAAGAACCGCCACCGGAGCCGGTCTCCCAGGCATCCATTGACCTGGGCGTCAAAACGGTACAAAAAATGGCAGACCTGATCACCGAAGACGCCCATGTTGAAGCCATCACCCAAGAGAACAAACTGACCCTGCAGATCAATGGCGGAAATACCGGTATCCTGATTGGGCGCAAGGGTCAAACCTTGGACGCCATGCAGTTTCTTACCGATAAAATAATAAACCGCCAAAGCGAAGCCCGTGTCAGAGTCAAAGTTGACATTGAAGGCTATATGGAGACCCGGAAGGCGAATTTAAAGCACCTGGCCTTGAAAATGGCTGAAAAGGCAAAAAAAACCGGACGACCTGCCACCATCAACCAGATGAGCGCCCAGGACCGGCGTATTGTCCACCTTGCCCTCAAGGAAGATGCTCAAGTTCGCACCCAAAGTATGGGGGACGGCTATTACAGACGTCTGGTTATTTTCCCCAAAAAACGCAATACCTACAGGGGAAAAAAGCGGTTCAAAAAGTAAATGACAGATACAATTGCTGCAATAGCCACCCCGTTTGGAAGCGGCGGCATCGGTGTTATCCGGATTTCAGGACTACAGTCCTTTAATCTGGCAGCTAAAATTTTTTCCAAGACACCGGCTGATGTGGACAAAAGGGCCCCGCAATTCATTTCCCACAGGGTAAGCCACGGATTTATATGTGACGGAGAGACAACTATTGACGAAGTGCTTGTCGTTCCCATGAAAGCTCCGCGTTCCTATACGGCCGAGGATGTTGTGGAGATCCAGGCACATTCGGGCACCATTGTGCTGCGCCGTATCTTAGACCTGCTGTTCAGCCATGGCGCACGCCCGGCAGAACCCGGAGAATTTACCCGGCGAGCCTTTTTAAACGGCCGTATTGATCTGACCCAGGCCGAGGCCGTTGCAGACATCATTAATGCGCGGTCGGATTCTTCCCTGAAGTTTGCCGCCTCCCAGAACCTTGGTACGCTTGGCCAAAGTATCCGGAACATGATATCCGGCTTGACCCAGTTTCTGGCCCGGCTTGAGGCTGCCATTGATTTCCCCGATGATGCCGGCGCATTTTCATACACCAGCCGGGATAAAGCCGAACTTCAGTTGGTTGCAGATAAAATTGGAGGACTTATCCAGCAGCACAAGGATGCCTGTTTTTTAAAAACCGGCATACGCCTGGCAATTTGCGGAGAGCCTAATGTTGGAAAATCCAGCATCATGAATCGAATTCTGGAAAAGGAAAAATCCATTATCACGGCCGTTCCCGGGACCACCCGGGATCCCATTGAAGACAGCCTGATCATTGAAGGCATTCCCTTTGTCATTGTTGATACCGCCGGCATCCACCAGACCGATGATCTTGTGGAGATCATCGGTATTGAAAAGGCCAGGGATCAAATAGAAGCTGCCGATATCGTCCTGTATGTGATTGAACCGGGAAAACCCTTTCCCGAAAAAACCGTATCAACGACCCTTCCGGACGATAAACCAGTCATTTTTGCCATCAATAAAATGGACCTGGCCCATGAGCTTGATCTGCCCCAACCGCCTTCAACATATGCCGACACAAGCCCCGTGGAAGTTTCCGCGCTCACAGGACAAGGTATAAACACGCTCAGAACTAAGCTTTTGGAAAGATGTATCGGCAACCTCGAAATTGGAGATGACGCAGTCATCCCTAATCTTCGGCACAAAAACGCCCTAGTCCAAGCCCTAGAGCATATGACCACGATGATGGAAGGGCTTGAAAACGGTCAGGAGGAAGAGACCTTGGCACTGGACGTTAAAAATTGTATTGACCATCTCGGGACAATTACCGGGGACACTGCGCCACCGGATATCCTTGATGCTGTTTTTAATAATTTCTGCATTGGTAAGTAAAGGTATACCCATGGATTTAGATAAACATTTTGTAAAATACGAAGCGGTCGTCAGCATGGTGGACCAGGTCTTTGACCGGGTTAAAAAAGAATTCCCCAAAGAGGTATTCTGCAGGGAAAAATGCTCGGACTGCTGCTATGCCATTTTTGATCTGACCCTGATCGAGGCGCTGTACCTGAATCACAAATTTAATGAAAAATTTTCAGGTACTGAAAAAGCAACTCTCATTGCCATCGCCGATAAAACAGACCGGGCTCTGGCCAAAATGAAACGGGATGCCTACAAAAAAGTCAAGGACGGGGCTGACCAGCTTGAAATTGTGGGAAGAATGTCCCAGGAACGGGTCCGCTGTCCCCTTCTGGGTGAAAACAATTTGTGCCTGATGTACGAACACCGCCCTATTACCTGCAGGGTATACGGCATACCCACCTCCACGGCAGGTGCCTCCCATATCTGTGGCCGAACCAACTTTGTCCAGGGTAAGGCCTATCCCACCCTGAACATGGACAAAATATACACCCAGCTACAGCTTTTGTCTGCGGAACTGGTAAAAGACATTAAATCGACCAATATCCGGATGCATGAATTGCTTATCCCTGTATCCATGGCCATGGTCACCCTGTTTAACGATGAATTTCTTGGAGTAAAAAAAGATGGCTGAAACACAGTTCTCCCCCGAAGAAATTAAAGAAAGAAAAAAGGCAATTTTCGATGCCATGGGAAAACGGGGCCAGAAACAAATCATGAAAACGGGATACGACAAATGGGATCCGTTCCAGGAACCCAAAGATCCCATTGATATTCGCAAGGATAAAACCAAGCGGACCTCCCAGCAGCTGATCCGGGAATTTCTCACTGCCATTGATGCGGATGAATATTCCAACAGCTATGCCCAGGGGGCCCTTGAAATGTGCCTTGGCATCATAAATGAAGAAGAAAAAATCAGGGGCATGTTTGATTTTGGCCAATGGTATACAAGACTGCTCGAAAAAGAGGGATATGGCCCCCTTTGACCGCGACCGTGCCCTGGATATTCTGAATAATGCCACAGCACGTCTGACGGCTCGGGCCTATATTTTTGAAATCAGTCGAGAATTTTGCCTGAAACCATTCCAGGCAAAAAAAGTGCTGAAATCCTTGGTTGACAGTCAGGATGTGGCCTATCAGGATCTGTATGGGTCCACCTATGTCATGGAAGGCTTTTCAAAACCGGTCCGAATCACGGACCGGTTTTTTATTGTGCCCCCTTATGTAGCAAGCATTGCGGGTGCCGGGGAGTTAGATATCCGCATAAGTCCAGGCATCTCATTTGGTACCGGCCACCACCCCACCACTCGGCTTTGCCTGGCTGCCATGGACAGGCTTTTTTTCTCAACAGGCCAGGCAGACCATCTTCAAGGCGGTAAGGCAGGAGATATCGGTACGGGCTCAGGGGTGCTGGCCATAGGGGCTTGCCTTGCAGGCATGTCACAATGCATGGCCTGGGAAACAGATCCCAATGCAGTTAGCGAGGCCTGCCAAAATGTTACAGCCAATGGCCTTGAAAATAGGATAAAGGTTATCCACGACATTATGAGGTCTCAAGATTTAAGACTTTCCCTTTCCCTTGTCATGGCTAATTTAAGATTTCCCACCCTTAAGCAGATTGCACCGGACATTTATTCAATCCTGGTACCTGGCGGAAGTCTTATTCTTTCTGGTGTCAGGGCCTGGGAAATGGAAAATTTAAAAACCCATTACAGTACTCTGGGATTCTCCATAGACTGGGAACGGGAAGAAAAACAGTGGGGCGCCCTGACCTTGACGAAAAACCCATAGGGGTACGCATGCGACTTGCCATCCAACTTCTTATAACCGTGCTTATGGTTTTAAGCGTATCCCATGCCAGGTGCGATGTTTACAGCTGGGTCGACGCAAACGGTGTCCGGCACTTTTCCAATGTCAGTTTACCTTATGGAGAACAGGCGACACAAATACCCGAAGCGGTCAGTGCTGCCATAGATAAATCCAATTTTATGGTTACAAAGGTATTTGACGGCGATACCGTGCAGGTTCAGGGCCAGGAGCTTGAATTTCGAATCCGCATGGTAGCCATTGATGCCCCGGAAACCGGTGGATCAAAAAAGAAGGGACAGCCCTATTCCCAAAAGGCAAAAAAAATTTTACGGCAGCTTATTGAAGGAAAACAAATCCGGTTAAAACAATACGGTACCGGCGGATACAACCGGATTCTGGCGGAAATTTTTTCCCAAGGGCAGAACATTAATCTGATGATGATCCGCCAGGGTCTTGCTGAAGTCTACCGGGGCAGATTGCCTAAAAATCTTGACCCCGGTCCTTACAAGAAAGCTGAAGCTTATGCCAGGCATCGAAGGTTAGGTATATGGTTACTGGGGAAGGACTATAAGAGTCCAAAAACATGGCGAAAAGAAAATCCCAGGTAGTGTTTGAACGAAAAGTCACCCATCTGCGCCTTGCATATGGGCAACTTTTCGTCCAAACACGGAAAATTGTTCCTGGTGCTTTTTATTGCAGGATCAATGACCTTTTTGTCTGAATCAATGATGGGGATGTCTCATCCCTATGCACCTTTATCAATCCGGGCATCACTGTATTGCGACCGTTAAATTTTGCTTTATAAAGCATTGAATCGGCATCTTCAATCAGTTTTTCGATATCGATAGCGGCCCCCAACTGTGCCACGCCAAAGCTGGCAGTCACCCGTATGAGACGATTGCTAAAGGGGATAGGGAATGCAAGAATCTCTTGTCTGAGTCTGTCTGCAAGTTCTATGGCATGGGCCTGATCTGTTTCCGGCAGGATGGCGATAAATTCTTCACCACCGTATCTGGCAAAAATATCCTCGGTGCGTATATTCCGGCGAACCAGCCGGCTGACCTCCCTTAATACCTCATCGCCTCCTAAATGTCCGTAAGTGTCATTTACAGCTTTAAAATGATCCAGGTCAAACATAATAACAGACAAGGGTTTTCCATGCCGCCCCGCACTTGCGGCATGCCCTTTAAGCTGCGCCTCAAACGCCCTACGGTTACAGCAGCCGGTTAATGGATCAATGGCGGCGGCATCCTGGAGCCGTTGGATGTTAATTTGCTTTGAAAGGGCAGCACTACAGCCCTGGAGGATAATGCGAACCACATCATCATGAAACTTGGTAATGGGTCTGCTGGGCATCATATAAAGCCGTGAATAACAATTTTCTTCTTTATGGTCGTAATGCACCAAAGAATCCATACCAAATTGTTCCAGGCACTCCTCCCGGCCTTTTTCAATATTAAGATAGGTCAGGTCCTTTGTGTCCTTAACCTGAAAATCTTTTATGATAACTTCCTCTATGGACGTTTTATACATTCTGGGATCCAGCCAGACATCCACTCCGGCATTTTTTTTATTCACAAAGGCAAAAAGCCTGTACCCAAGAATACCCTTAAGGCAGTCTGCCACTTCATTGATAATTTCCGAAGAGGATGTTTTCCCATTCAAAGCCACAATATGCCGGGCAAGTTTATTCTGTGCATGGGCTCTATTCAGGGAAAATCCGAATACCAGACCGAAAACAACGGATAAGCGATGGCTGAATCTATCAAGGGTTTTACTCATGTCTCTTCCTTTAATCTAAAAAATGGATTCTGTATTATATTTTTATGAGTATCAAAGCAATAAGCAACCACTATGCCAATCCGAGAAAAATCACAAAATGCATTTAAATTTCAAGCCTTTAAAAAACATTTACATATAAACGATTCTAACAGGTCGGCAAAATTTGCAGGATTTTGTGTCACGCTCCTGCCACCACCCGCCAAAGGCATGACGCCAACATCACCCCTTGCTTTAGAACAAGATTTCCTTGTCATCTATTGCTATTTCAAGTTATCTATTACCTTAGTGTCTGAACAAAAATCTGGAAATTTTATCGAGTACAAGGCGGGCTGAACTTTTAACCGGAGGAATACATAGAGTATTTCGAGGATTAAGATTTCAGACCAACGCCGTAATCGGCAAAATTTACGGTTTTCGGTCGGGCACGAACTTACGTCAACAACCTTTAACGATATACATATAGTGAAACAGGCTCCGATTCATGCTGTCTTCTGAAAAAAATAATACGCGTATCGAGTTCCCCAGGTACATGGAATTATCAGGTAAAATCACCCGCCTGCTGCAGTTCTGGGTTACTCTGTTTATCGTTTTCGCTATGTTGATCCTTTTTTTACCTGCCCTGACATGCAAACCCCTTTGCCTGATTTTTTTTATGATCAACGTGTCATTTATTACCCTGCTGTTTTCATGGATTAAAAGCATGAAATTATGTATGAAAGAGACCGGGGTAATCTTGTCTAATTCAAGGGATTTGATGTGGGCCATGGATTCCCGCCTGAACCTTACAGTTATTTTCGGTGATCCGGAACATATATCCGGCAACAACGCTACGACGCTTTTAAATAAACCATTGGCGTCGATTTTACCCGAAGATGCAAGAAATCAATTTAATACCCGTATTCGTGAAAATCTGCCCTTTTCCATGGAGTGCCTGATTTCCAACGGTAAAAATTCGACACGGCCTGTACAAATTCTGGCCGAGCCGATCCATGGATCCGGGCAGGAGACATTTCACGGCATCATTCGGGATATCTCAGATCAAAAAAAACTGCAGGCCACCGAAAAAGAACTTAACAATTCAAAAAAATTAGAAAACCTCGGGCGCATTGCCGCCAGTGTTGCTCATGACCTGAACAACATCCTGACAGGGATTGCCACCTATCCTGAAATACTTCTTCTTGATGAAAATCTGGCCCCCAAGGTCCGGGAAAGCCTAACCATTATAAAAGAATCCGGTCAGAACGCCTCTGCCGTCGTCAATGACCTGTTAATCATTTCCAGGAATATCAGGGAAGATAGTCAGGTTCTAAACATCAATACGGTTATTGAACGGTTCATGGCCGGGCCCGAATTTGAAAAAATAAAAGCCGCTTACGGGACGGTGGAAATTGACATTAACCTTGAACCTGAACTTTTAACCATATCCGGCTCCTATATACATATTGAAAAAAGCATTATGAATCTTCTGATCAATGCACTTGAAGAGACTGCATCAACGGCAGGCCGCCACAACGGAACAATCGTGCTGTCAACAGCCAACTATTATGTGGACAAAAAGAAAGACGAAAACACGGAACAAAATCTATCTTCCGGCGAATATGTGAGGGTTGAAGTTCTGGACGCCGGCAAAGGTATCCCTGAAAAGAGTCTGAATAAAATATTTGATCCCTTTTTCATCAAAAAAAAGGTGGCAAGATCCGGCACCGGTCTTGGCCTGACCCTGGTAAAAAACACGGTCCTCAACCACCGGGGAAACATCTCTGTTACATCTGATAAAAACGGTACAAAATTTACCCTGCTGTTTCCGGTTCTTCGCTCAGAACTGCCCATGGCAAATCACCCCGCCTCCATTGAGGAAATCCAAGGGAATGGGGAAACCCTTCTGGTTGTGGATGACCTGCCAAGTCAGCGTAAAATTGCAGAAACCATCCTTAAATATTTAGGGTACAAGGTTTATAGTGTTGCTGACGGCGTTCGTGCCCTTGATTTCATCCTGCAGACCCCTGTGGACCTATTGATTTTAGACATGGTCATGGCCCCGTCCATTTCCGGGCTTGAGACCTTCAAACGGATCAAAAAAATCAGACCCGACCAAAAAGCCATTCTTGCAAGTGGACATTCGGGATCAGAAGATGTATTAAAAGCCCAGTCTATAGGTGCAGGACCCTTTATTAAAAAGCCCTATACCATCTTGGATATGGGCATTGCCGTAAAAGATGAACTGGACGGATAATGGATATTCTAAAAACAAAAGCAGATATGCAGGCCTGGTCTGCTCGGAAAAAAAAACAGGGAAAGACCATCAGTTTTGTACCCACCATGGGATACCTTCACAAAGGGCATGTTTCGCTGCTTGATTTAGGTAAGCCTTTGAGTGATGAACTGGTGCTCAGCATCTTTGTCAATCCCACCCAGTTTGGCCCCAATGAAGACCTGGACGCCTATCCCAGCAACATCCAAAATGACCTTAACCTGGCACAGCAGGCCGGTGTAACTGCGGTTTTCCTTCCGGAGAAAACCGAAATGTACGGACCAAACTACCAGACCCATGTATCTTTGGACCATCTTCCCCAATACCTGTGCGGACGTTCACGCCCGGTCCATTTCGGTGGGGTGGCCACGGTGGTCACCAAGCTGTTCAACATTGTCATGCCTGATGTGGCGGTTTTTGGAAAAAAAGACTTCCAGCAGCTTGCCATCATCAGACAGATGGTCAAAGATCTGGATTTTAATATCCAAATCATCGGCGGAGAGATCATCAGGGAGGAAGACGGGTTGGCCATGAGTTCCAGAAATGCCTACCTTACCCCGGAGCAGCGGGCCTCTGCCGTCTGCCTTTCCCAGGCCATCCATCTTTTAAAACAAAAGGTGACCCAGGGTATCCGGTCTGTTCCTGATCTTGTCAGTGAAGCCAAAGCCTTTATTCACTCATTTGACCACACCCGGGTGGACTACATTGAATTGTGCGATCCTAAGACCCTTGAACCTGTGGAGAAGGTCCAGGCAGAGACCCTCGTTGCCATGGCTGTGCAGGTGGGAAAATCAAGGCTGATTGACAATGCCCTTATCGAGCCGGCCTGATCCTAGGACCGCAATTTAGTCTACTTTATTTCATTCGCGGTCCTTATTTGGGCACCGGCGGCTTTATCACAACAATAACTTTGCACTTCTTTAAGAAGGTGTGACGTTCGGTTGCCCGGTCCAGAACCTTGGTATCGGCCATACTCATCACAATGGCACCGTTTTTGTCCCCGGTTTTTCTTAACGCCTTGACCACCAAAGGATTTGAACCGGCCCTGTCGGAAGCAAGGGCCTGATCCATGTCCCATGAATAGGCACAGACCCCGTTCTGAACGGCAAATTCCCGACTTATAAAAACAGAAGAATAGATTTCTCTGCCCTGTTCATTGATAATGGTGGGATAAAGAACAGGAACAACATTTAACCGTCTTGCATCCACAATTAGTCCGGTATAAGGCTGGGTGCCGACAACTGGGGAAGTTACGCTTTTTGGGGCCGGTTCAGCCTGACCTTGCTTCAGTTCGTTAATTTTGGGAATCTGCCGGATGTGGTCCGGGAGTACCAGTTGAAGAAACCCGCCATAGAATGAGGCTGTCACCCAAACGGTTACATCCAGGGCAGATGTATACTGTTGGCGATGAACCCGTGCATCCTGGGCAACCGTCTCAATACCGGCAAGAATAATATCATGGGTTGATGCGTATTCCCCAACCGTAAGATCCCCTGAAATTTTCATCTGTTTGAGAATGGCAATCAGATTCCGGGTGGCACAAGCCCTTGCGGACCCGGGCATGCCCACAGCCCTGCCTTCGGCATTTATCTCAGCGGCGGCATGGCCTGTGGCCGTTACAAGGCCGGTTGTCCAGTCTACGTATCCGTTTTCAAAGGTTTGCCGGCAATTAGGCAAGGCGTTTTCCGTAAACAGGCACATGCCCAAAACAACGATCCCTAACATCAACATTTGATGGATTTTCATCCATTAAGCTCCCCGGTCGGATAATGGACCCCAAAAAAGCTGTTCAACCAAATCAGCAAGAGATTGTGTATCCTCTATCCCAAAACACGGTTTTTCTCCGGGCCGGATATCCGTATCCGTCACAAAAGCGACCAGATTGGGGTCCTCAAGGCACAGGGGAGCCTCATGGGGACTGTCTTTTCTAAAAATCTCAATCTTGGGAAGACAAAATGTCTTGAACCCCTCACCAAGAATAAGATCCACATCACCCAAATAGCTAAAAAATTTCTCTTCGGCCGGACGGGTATCCTCTTTGACCAAGGCTATTTTTGTATCCGTCACAACAAGGGAGGCAACCGCACCGGCATTTTTATGCCGCCAGCTGTCCTTTCCCGTTTTGTCAAAAGTAAATGTGTCATGGGTATGTTTTACCGACCCTACACGAATTCCGCGTGAATTCAGCTCTCTGATAAGCTTTTCCATCAAAGTTGTTTTTCCGGAATTAGATTTACCGACAATTAAAACAATTTTGGGATTTTTTTTGCTGTCCATATATACAGCCCTGATTTTTTTTATTCTTGAACCATGGATTAAATGTCGATAAGGTATAAAATGTACCTATAAGAAAGTCAAGAAAAGGAGGATATTATGGATTTATCTTATATTTGCGTTAATCATAATTGCTCGTTCCCAGGGACAAATTCCTTTGAAGTGACATTTAAATCAGAATACATCATGGATGAAAATAATGTTGCCAGCCTGTTCTGCCCGTTTTGTGGAAAAGAACTCATGCTGGTGCGGGTGCCGGATGTATTCCCGGAGAATTTATCCAAGGACAGTACAATATAGCCGATCTGAATTAAACAAAAGTTGTTTCGGGTCGGCTCTTTAAAGAATCCATGAACTTTCGGTTAAAAATATACTCTGCGCTTTTTATTGCTTTGCTTTCAGTTGGTATCATTGGATTCATGCTGTTTGAGAATATGTCATTGGCCGATGCCATCTATTTTTCAATCGTAACGATGGCAACGGTGGGCTATGGAGATATCCATCCTCAAACGGGCCTAGGTAAAATTCTGACGATTATCATCATCGTTGGCGGAGTTGGGACATTTCTAAGTGTCGTTGCCAGTATTACGGATGTGTTTGTCAACCGGCGTGAAGAAAAAATCCGGCAGGAAAAGATTAATATGGTATCGGGATTGTTTTTCAGTGAAATGGGAAACGACCTTTTAAAACATTTTATTCAATTTGATGATGAAGTTGAGACCCTATACAAAAACTTAAAAATTTCGATAAAATGGGAAAATGAGGACTTCAACAAGGCATACGACCTAATAGAAAAACATCAGGTGTCAATCAATTCCCATAAAGGAGAAATGCAGGATTTATTAAAACACATGCAAAATCGGGCAGATTTACTTTTAAGATTAATTGAAAACCCAATTCTCCAAGAACACGAATTTTTTACCGAATTGCTGCGTGCCATATTCCATTTACGGGATGAACTCTCACACCGCAATAATTTATCCGAATTATTGGCTTCTGATCGTAAACACCTTGAAGGGGATATCTCAAGGGTCTATAAGTTGCTGATATTTGAATGGCTGCGTTATCTTCGCTATATCAAAAAAAATTATGGTTATCTTTTTTCTTTGGCCATTCGTACCAATCCTTTTGATCCGGACGCAACCATTGCGGTAAAAAGCTAAGGGTTTACTCAAAAGCCCGGATCAACCTCACCCCATCCAAACGAAGCCTGGCATCAAGTATCAGGGATTTAATACGTGCCTGGGCTTTGACCATGTTCTTTGCTTCTTCCACCGATATTCCGGGATTAATTTTTGCCAGGGTGACCAGGCGATCCGTTTCCCGGGTCAGCACCGTCTCCATTTCAGCTATGCCGCCAAGACGATGGGTCTGTGCCGTTTTTCGGGCCAGATCCTGACTTTTATCCAACATGTTTGGAAGCACATCTTGAACCACCTGGGGCAAACCCAGAAACCATCCCGGATCATCCGGAACCAGAGAAGATTCCCAGTTGGCAGGCAGATCCCATTCTTCTATGGGTTTTCCGCTATGGTCCACGACCACACGAATGGGCCGTGCCGGAAAAAACCTGTCGGCCAAAGACAAGTCCCCTTCAGGAAGATCCAAAAGAAAAAGCGATTCAAGCAACAGCCCCTGCCGTCCGGCACCGGATAGTCCGGCCACGGCAGCCTGCCCCTCCCCTTGGGTAATAAAATACTCCATCACCTGACGGACAAAAGGATGGTCCCAGGTCAAAAAATCAAGATCATCCCGGGCAATGGCTGTGGCCCTGTCAAAGGTGACAAATTTGCCTCCTCCGCTCAATGTGGGAAAATTTTCATCGGTCATGCGATCGGGTATAAAAGAGACCACTGAATTCCCCTCAACCTCAGTGATATGATCAGTTTCAATGCCGTAGACATCCAGCAGATCCGTCATTAAATTGTGAAGGTCTTGGGATTTTTCCGTTTGTTGAATTATTTGAATTAATGCATGGGCAGATTCCGGTTTAAAAGAGTTTAATTCAAGAAGAATATGGCGGCCCTGATTCAGGGTCTGGGAAATCTGAGCGACAAAGGCTGCCGTATCACCGATCAAACCCGCCATCTTCTGCTGGATTTCAGAATCTGTCGACCCATTCGGCTGTTTATCCGCCTGTTCCATCAACTGAACCACACGGGGTTTAAATTGGGTGTACACGGCATGCAGACCGTTGACGTTTTCTTTAAACAGGCCGATGCCCTGATCATACCACAAGGCCAAAATCTCATGGGAGGTGTTGCGGATATACGGTACATGGATGACAATTTTTTCTTTTTGGCCAATGCGGTCCACCCGGCCAATACGCTGCTCTAAAAGCTCCGGATTCACGGGAAGATCATAAAGAAAAAGGTGATGAACAAACTGAAAATTTCTTCCCTCACTGCCAATTTCAGAACAGACCAGCAGCCTTGCCCCTTCAGGATCAGCAAACCAAGCGGCCTGACGGTCTCGGGTCAACAGGTCCATGCTTTCGTCGAACCGGGCCGCATCCACGCTGATATGCGCTTTAAGCCCCTGAACCAACGCTTTTGCTGTCTGCCTTGAACGGCATATCACCAATATTTTCTCAGGCTTTAAAGAGAGGCATAATTGTGCAAGACAGGCGACTTTTGGGTCACCCGTTAGATCATCCTCCAGGGAAACCGCCCCTTCAAGGGGAATCAGGCTCACCTCTCTTTCAGGAAAGCCTTTGATGGAACGGCGCCTGTTTCTAAAAATCACCCTGCCGGGCCCAAAGGCGTCCAGCAACGACTGTGCGGACTCTCCACGGTCTAATTTTTCCCTGACTTCCTCTGCCACGGCTTTGTATCCGTCCAACTCTTTTACAAAAACTGAAAAATCATGATAACGATGGGGATCTAAAAGCCTTAACTGGGCAAAATGGGTTTCAACGCCCATCTGCTCGGGCGTTGCCGTCAAAAGCATCAGCCCCCGGGTTTCAGCATCCAAATCCGTCAAAAATTGATACAGGGACGAATCCTGGGCCATATGGTGGGCTTCATCCATAACCACCATATCCCATCCCGCGTTGATCAACAGCTTTTTGACGGGGTCCGAGGCATTTATAAACGATTCTGAACAAATCCCCTGCTGGTCCAGAAGGAAAGGATTCATGTCCGGCTCAGCCGAGGCAGCTTCTTTTACATAGTCGTCATCAAAAATCCGAAAAATCAAACTGAATTTTCGATACAACTCAATAAACCACTGATGAACCAAGGCCTCGGGAACAATAATCAACACCCTCGACATTTGAGACGTGACCAGGAGACGGTGAATGATCAGACCAGCCTCAATGGTTTTGCCCAACCCGGTTTCATCAGAGAGCAGAACCCGCGGGAAATAACGACCGGATACTTCTCCTGCAATATAAAACTGGTGGGGAATCAAATCCACCTGACCGCCTAAAAATCCCCTGGCCGGTGATTGCTGATACGCCCCCTGGGCCGATCTGATGCGATATCTTAAATCAAACTTGGCAGATGTTCCGGCAAGTCCGGAAAGAAGCTTGGAAAAAGGCATGTCCACGGCTAACACCGATGACAAGTCAGACTCAAACAGCTGTTTCTCTCCTTGAAAATAGGTCAGAATACCACCATTGTCCTCTACTTTTTCTACAGTCATCTGTATTCCGTCTTCTGCGCTGATCCGATCTCCGGGCTGAAACCGCATCCGCTTGATCGGTGCGGCCGCCCGGCTGTATGTTCTGGCGCAGTCCGAACCGGGGAAATGCAAGGTAATGGTCCTTGGATCAAAAGAAGAAAGAATCCCCAACCCTAATTCAGGCTCTGTTTCTGAAACCCACCGTTGTCCTTTACAAAGACTGTTTGTCATAAACTCGTCGCTCATGCCGCGTTCAACTCACCAATGATAATTGTTTAAAAAATAGGGGGTGTTATGCCATCCCCGGATGGGGAAGTCAAGCTCAGCCCAGAATGCTGAACACAATCATACCTTTAAAAAACGGAGTATAAGTCTTCCCTCTTAAGATCGCATCCTATTTTGATGATGGACAAAAACAAACCTTGCTGATATGAAAACCTATTCGGTCAATAACGGCCATGGGCCGATCTGGCGGACACAAAAAACTATGAAAAACCTTTTAACCACAGAACACACGGCAGTCACAGAACTCTATCTTCTGTGATTTCCGAGGTTAAACTTTTCCACATAAAAAACTTCAGCGAGAAATGCGGCATGATGAACAAAACCAGTATAGAGGACCGAGACCAGGCCCTCATGAAAAAATTTAGAAACATTGTCGAGGAGAAGAAACAACTCGATGAACAGGAGCCTCAAAATCGCCCATGGCCTGCCTTCACATTGGCAGGGTTCATCGTGGCAGCAATCATCGTGGCCATAGCCTACCACATGATACCCGAACGTGTGCATACGGCCCCCTCTCCCACCCCGGCAAAAGTTAAGACCGCCGCCCTAAAAACGCCTGTATCCATGCCTGACCCCACATTAGCGGAGGTGGAGAAACCGAGTATCCCCGATGAAAAGCCGCCCCAAGAACCCCTGCCCGAATCGGCACCAGTCATACCGGCAAAAGAGGAGGCGCCGTCTTTAAAGGTTGTACAGCCCCCGGAAAAGGCAGCTCCCATAGAGACACTTCCGGAAATCGTCAACAGCACCGATGCGACCATCAAAGAACTGGTTATCTGCCGCAGCATCAAAAACAGACAATATGTTTCTCCAGAGAACCGTTTTTCAATGAAAAACGGTGCAAAGCCCGTGGTCTGGACATGGATGAACGCCCTGACCGACAAGCCTCCCCAAGAGCTGAGCCACATCTATTACTTCAACGGCAAAAGATTCTGTAGGGTCATTCTCCCGGTCCCCTTCCCCAGGACCCGCACCTGGAGCAAAGTAACAATGAAAAGACCCGCGCAGGCAGGATCATGGCGTGTGGACGTCGTCAACAAGAATGGGCAGGTAATCGCAAGAGCCAATTTCACCGTTGAAATCTGACAGAGGCGTTCAGCTTTGGGTCCCTTCCCGAATCCTAAAAACAACCTTATCTTAAATGGTCGGGGTTCACGTCAGGAGAGAAAATCAACGCCGATACCAGTGTGGTCAACTCGGGCGATCTGACCGTTTCGCCGCTGGGGGCCTGTCCCGGCGGTTTGAAAGGTTATAACAATAAAATCGTTTTTTTTGTATTTTTCCGGCGTCTTGGATTTGATGAAAATACCGGAGTAACTCAGATCCCGGGCCTGTCCCTTATACAGGATACCTTTGTTTATAAAGTCTACAAAACCATGAAACTCGGTTCTGGGAAACCTGCGACGTTCCGACTCTTCAGAAACTTTTGCGCGTGGTCCGGCTGTACCTGCTTCGGGAAAAACATCTTCGTCTATGCTGCGGTTGTAACTGAGGACATAAATATTTTTTGCAGTGGCCGTGTCCGTATCCCGTTTAGCCCACCTGAAAAGCCTAAAAAGGTACACGCAAATAATGATCAAGATTACAGAAATTATGAGGATGAATAGAATGTTCATAGGCGTCACCTGTTCTTTCTGCAACGAAAATGCAAATTGATTTAGGACCTCAAATGAAATAAAGTATACGAAATTGCCGTCCTTAATTTATACCGCTGTAAAGAACTCGATTACCCAACAGCAAATCATTTCCAGGTAAAAATTACAAGAATAAAGATGGGACGGTATATATTTAGACGCTATATATAAGCAGAAAGGGGTTGATGCTTTTCCTTTGATTTTTTATAAGAAAGTCTGGGTAAGTTACTCTGATCTTTCAAGCTTCTTTGTGGGCCGAGGCCTGGGTGTAGATAGACCAAGGACGGCCCGTGGCCGTTATATAAAAATCTGGGTAACATACTCAGATTACCACCGGATATTATAGCTATTTTTTAAAAGGTTCCGACCAATGATCATTGATGCTCACGCTCATATCTACCCTGACGATGTCGCGCATAAAACGCTAAGTACTGTAATGAAAAACGGCAATGGTCTGGTGAGTATCCACACCGATGGGACGCTCAGCGGTCTTGTTTCATCAAGTGAATGATCTTTTAGGGAACAGGGGATGTTATTTCGATATCGCCTGGATTTTAGAAAAAATGAGAGCAGATAACGTCGCCAGGGCGTTGTACAGACAAAATGACGATTATTTTCTCTTTGGCACTGACACGCCATGGTGCGACCAAACAGATTATGTACAGCTGATCCAAAAGTCCGATACCCTGACCCAGGACCAAAGAGATAAGCTATTCTTTAAAAACATACTCAAACTTATCGACTTGCCATGAAAAATATTTTTGAAAAAATAAAGAAATCCAGTCCCTTGCCCCAGCTGCCCCAGGTGATGATACAGTTGATCCGAGCCTGCGGTAAAGAGAATACAAATATTGACGAAGTAACCCAAATCATCAGCCGGGATGCGGGACTTACGGCAAAGCTGCTGGCCATCATTGCCTCTTCCCATGTAAACCTGGCAAAACAGGTTACCACTATCAAATCTGCGGTGGTGTATCTGGGACTGGATACGGTGCGCAATATCGCCATCAGTTCTTCGGCCATGCAGTTTTTTAAATTTTCCAACGCCACGGACAACTTCAACATCAACAGGTTCTGGTATCATTCCTACAAATGCGCGGTTTTGGCCCAACGCATCGCCCGTGAAAAAAAACAGGCTAATTCGGACCAGTATTTTCTGGCAGGGCTTCTCCATGATATCGGCACCCTATTGCTCATGGCAACCTTTCCGGAAGAATACAAGGAGATTGAAGCCAGGGTAAACCAGGGACAAGATGAGTTTGATGCCCAGACGGATATCCTTGATATAGATGGCCCCAAAGTCAGTGCCTGGCTGTTCAAACAGTGGCATCTGCCCCCACTGATATCTGATGCCGTGGGGTTTTTAAGTCAACCTCCGGCACGCATCCAAGAAGAATCCGACCATATTAAAATTCTTTTTATGGCCAACCTCATGGCAGAACCGGAAAGCACAACGGTGACAAAGGATGCACAAGATCTGACAGACATACCCACTGCCGTGTTGAATGACATCGCGGTCCAGGCTGAAAACGAAGTCCATCAAACAGCCAAAAGCTTGAACCTTGATCCGGGTGATTCTGAACAAGGATATCACCTTCTGGCAGATGACCTTAAAAACGTATCTCTGTGTTTTGGCACCCTGGACAACCTGCTCAGGGCAAAGGATGTGCCAACGGTGTTTAAGACGATCCAAAGGGGATTGGAAATCATTTTCCACATTCCCCGGATATTTTTCTTTCTTCGGGACAGGGAAAAGGCTCTGCTCACCGGAATCTGCGCAAAAGAGGATCGTCATTACAACATTGTCACAAGCATTGCCCTTGCCATGAACAACACTAACAGCCTGATCGTAAAATCGGTCAATACAGGCAACATTACGACCAGTATAGACAAGGAAGACCTTGCCGCATCCGATACCCAGGTTATCCGGGCGCTTGAAACACCGTTCCTTTATGCCATACCCATTCCAGGACAAAATGGTTGTTCCGGCGCCATGGTTATCGGCGTAGACAACGATCTTTCCCACACCCTGGACAAAAACAAAACCCTGCTGGCACTTTTTTCACGTCAGGCAGGCACCTGCCTTGAAAATCTTAATTTCCATGAGAGGTATGCCCGGGATATCAGTGATAAAAAAATGGAGGCGTATGCGACTCTGACAGACAAAGTTGTACATGAAATCAACAACCCTATTACCATCATTAAAAATTACCTTGAAACCCTGAAACTACCTCAAAAACATCCTGCCCTGGAAGATATCAGCGTTGTCAAAGAAGAGATCGGACGGGTTTCATCCCTGCTTGAAGGGCTGACATCGTTTTCAAAGCCCAAGGTAGAGGGGGCGCTGAAAACCATTGATCTCAATGAAATGTGCCGTCGCATACTGGTAGTGTTGGAAAAATCCATTCTTGCCCTCAGACAAATCCGAATTCAAATCGACCTTGATGCCGGCATGCCCAAGGCCACTCTGGACAGCAACGGATTGAAACAAATAATTATCAACCTGGTTAAAAACGCAGCCGAAGCCCTTGAAAAAGGAGACGAAATCCGATTTAAAACAAAACTTGTTCCCGGCTCGGCCAAGGTTTTGATAGATGAAAAAAGAAAGCTTCCTGGTATGGCGCAAATCACCATCCAGGACAACGGCCCGGGCATCCCGTCACATATCAGGGAACGACTTTTTGAACCCTATAATTCAACTAAACCCGACGCGCCCAATTCAGGCTTAGGCCTTTTTATTGTTCATTCAATTGTCAAAGGAATGCAAGGACGTATTACCTATGACAGCCACAGAGGCAAAGGTACCTGTTTCACCATCCTCATCCCTTTGGCCCCTGATACCGACCCCAGCGCACCAAGGGAAGAAATCATATAACGGCCATGGGCCGACCTGACAGATCATCGGCCAGGCTTAGCCTAAAACAAAAATTGATAGTAACTTAGCAACTTATTGGACCTTTCATATAAAAAACAAAATCTGTTACGATTAAAATAGTCTTATTCTGTATCTGTTAAAGCTGTCGTGTTGCTGTTATTTTTGATCAAAATTTGTAAAGGCAGTTGCCGGAGAATAAGGACCAGCTTGCAAAGGTATTTTTATAAGAAAGTCTGGGTAAGTCACTCAGATCTTTCAAACTTTGTTGTGAGCTGAGCCTGGCAGATGATATGTCAGGTCGGCCCATGGCCGTTATACGAATCAAGAGACTTATACCTTTGTGACCGTGCAGAATAAAAAGGAAATAAAATGGATTATCAGTCATTTCTGGCAGACAGAACCCGGCTTATGCAGTCCAATGCCATCCGGGAAATTCTCAAAGTGGTATCAAAACCTGGGATTATATCCCTGGCCGGGGGAATTCCTTCCCCGCAAAGCTTTCCCATGGATCTTTTTGGGGTGCTGGTTGAAAAGGTCATGGCAAAATATCAGTCCCGTGCATTTCAATATGATCTCACCGAAGGGTTTGCGCCCCTGTGTGAACAGGTCAGCGTTCTTTTGTCCCGGCGCGGGATTGTTGCATCACCGGATCAGGTAAATATCACCTCCGGCTCCCAGGCTGTTTTAGATGCCATGGGCAAGCTTCTGATCAGCAAAGGGGACAAGATTGCCGTAGAATCCCCCACCTATCTTGGTGCCATATCCGCGTTTAACCCCTATGAACCCGAATACATCTCCATGGAGACGGACGACCAAGGCCTGATTCCCCAGTCCCTGGATGAAACATTGCAAAACCATCAGGTCAAACTGATTTACCTGGTTCCCACATTCCAGAACCCCACGGGCCGAACCCTGTCCATTGAAAGACGGCAGGAGATTGCCGAGATCATCCAAAAACACAATGCCCTGCTCGTTGAAGATGATCCCTACTCGTCACTTCGTTACCAGGGTGAAGACGCTCCGGCCATCAAAACCCTGGCCCCGGACAATGTCATCTATGTCTCCACCTTGTCCAAGGTCTTTGCCCCCGGGCTTCGCATCGGGTTTTACGCGGCACCCGAATTTCTACGCCGGTGGCTGGTCATGATCAAGCAGGGCGTGGACCTTCACACCTCCACCTTTAACCAGGCCCTGGCAGCCGAATATCTGGAAGGCGGATACCTTGATACCCATCTGCCGAAAATCATCGACTTATACAGACCCAGGCAAAAGGCCATGCTGGCAGCATTAAAAAAAATGATGCCCAAAGGCTACGTCTGCACCCCGTCTGACGGGGGAATGTTTTTGTGGGTGACCGGCCCAGACGGCCTGGATGACCTGGCATTGTATGAAAAAGCCGTGGAAAACGGCGTGGCATTTGTACCGGGCCGCTTTTTTTATACAGATCCTTCCCAGGGCACAGGAACCATGCGGCTTAATTACACCATGGCGGATGAGGCCACCATTGAAATTGCCATTGAAAAACTTGCCCAGGCCGCAAAGCAGTAAGACCCATGAGCCAAGAATAAATCAAAGGCCAAGGACTTTTTGACAGTACCGCAACTCCCCGGGATCACCGGTATGTTTACCCGGATCATCAGACAACTTAACCGTCGGTCGTCCGTCCATATCGGGTTCCGGCTGCACCCAGGAGAGTTTGATCACAATATTTAAAGGCGCAACGCCGACATCATTGGTCAGATTCGTTCCCATACCATAGGAGTCCTTAACCTCTCCCCGGCAGAACCTGTGAATTTTTATTGCCCGTTCCACATTCAGGCCGTCTGAAAACACAATGGCTTTAGTCGCCGGGTCAATCCCCATTTCCCGGTAATGGGCAAGGATTGTTTGGGTAAAGGTTTCAGGGTCTCCGGAATCGTGGCGGACACCGGATAACCGGTTGGATCGGTCACTGTTAAAGGCCTTTAAAAAATTGTTTGTGGTAAAGGTATCGGTCAGCGCAATGCCCAGCACATCGGGGTACACATCAAGCCATGCATCCATAGCTGCGGCATTGGCCGCGGGATAATCGGTCAAGGCCCCATGGAACATAATCCACTCATGGGCCATGGTTCCCACCGGGGCAATGCCATACATTCTGGCAAAATGCACATTGGAGGTACCGGCCATGCTATGGTGGTCCAGGGCCAGAACATCCTCAAGAAAATGAGCGTGATTAGTAACGGAAAACCGCCGTCGGGTTCCAAAATCCGCAAAGGTCAGACCGGCATCGGCCATCATTTTCGCCTTGCCCTGGTTGCGCTCCCGAATGGCCTGTCTGGATAAAATTTCAGGGGCGGTCACCTCAAAATAGGTTTCTGAAATAATGGCCATCAGCGGTACTTCCCATAAAATAGTCCGGGACCATATCCCATCCACCCTGACGGAAAGCCTGGGCCCCTGTTGGGAAATTTCCACCTGGTCAGGGTCAAAACGGAATACGGCCAGATAATCCAGATAGGCTTTTGTAAAATAGGGGCAGGCCTTTTCCAGCCATAATCGTTCATCACGGGTCAAACTTAAACCCGCCATCTTCGCCACCCGGTCTTCAATCAAGCGGTCAAAGCCTTCGGGAAAAGGGGTTTGCCCCCGATTCGTCAGTTCATACCGAACCCGGGCTTTGGGATACAACCGATGCACAGCCTGCTGCATGGTGAATTTATACAGATCATTGTCAAGTATCGTCTCAATCATGGGCCTATACTATTTCTAAAAAAAATTTGTATACAACGGCCATGGGCCGACCTGACATATCAACCGCCAGGCATAGCTCACAACAAAGTTTGAAAGATCTCTGTAGTTTACACAGACTTTCATATAAAGTACCAAGAGGATTATTTTAGGGTATAATTTTCAAAAAGGACAGAAACTTTATGCAGATAAACACAAAACAAGACCATACCGCCGTGATTGTTGTGGATATTCAGGCAGATTTTACCCAGGCCATGCAAGGCAGCCTGGCCGTTGAGGGTGCTGACCAGGCCTACCTTGATAATGCAGCCACCGAAACCCGTCGGCTCAAAACACTGGGTTACCCGATCTATGCCACCCAGGACTGGCATCCGGCAGACCACATCTCCTTTTTTTCCAACCACGACAACACCAATCCCTATGATCTCATTAAAATTGAGGGCCGCCAACAGGTATTATGGCCCCCCCATTGTGTCCAAGAGAGCCCCGGTGCCCGGATTTTGATGGATGAATCACTTTTTACGGCCATTGTAAAAAAAGGCATGGACCCAGCCTTTGATTCCTATTCCGGTTTTTTCGATGACGGAAAAAAAACGACCGGCCTGGCCGATATCCTCAAAAACGCCGGTATAAAAAAGCTCATTATCTACGGACTGGCAACGGATTATTGCGTCAAGGCCACGGCCATCGACGCCAAAATGCTCGGGTTTGAGGTGACACTGCTTCAAGACCTGTGTAGATGTGTCGCACCGGAAACTACGGCAGCAGCATTGGAAGAGATGAAAGCAGCGGAAATCGATATCTGCTGAACAGTAACAAAGGATTTGGCTGATGAGCACCGGTAATGTGCGTAAGACTAATTTAGCAACGTCTGAATACCGAGACTGGCTCAAAGAGATCAAACAGCGGGTCCGTCAGTCACAGGTCAAGGCAGCGGTTCAGGTGAATACCGCTTTACTGACCTTTTACTGGGAATTGGGCGCGGATATTGTGAAACGTCAGGAGACAGCCAAGTGGGGCAGTGGATTTTAAAGCAGCTCAGCGCGGATCTGACGGCTGAATTCCCGGATATGAAGGGATTTTCTTATTCAAATATCAAGTATATCCGCCAATGGTATTTGTTTTATTCAGTAGAAGCTGGAAATTATACAGCAAGTTGTTGCACAATTGGTCCGAATCCCATGGAGCCACAATCTGGTAATCATCTCCAAATGCAAGGATGTCACCGAAGCGCTCTACTATGTCAACAAGACCATTGAGCATAATTGGAGTCGCAATGTATTGGCGCACCAGATTGAGAGTGAGCTCTATCAACGCGAGGGCAAAGCCGTGACCAATTTTGTAAAGACTTTACCAGCGCCTCAATCGGATCTGGCGCAGCAGTTGATCAAAGATCCTTATAACTTTGATTTTCTGACGCTGACCAAAGACTATAATGAACGGGAACTTGAAACGGCATTGACCGACCATAGGTATTCTGCTCTGTAAATCCCGCGACAAGGTGGTGGTGGTGGAATATGCCCTAAGTGGCATCCATAAACCGATGGGAGTCTCGGAATATCAACTCACCCGCGCACTGCCGGACAATTTAAAACCGAGCCGACCCTCTATTGAGGAACTGGAAGAGGCATTCGGCACTCCAGAGGATTAGGAAGAATAAGGTCAATTCCCCAAAGGCGGTGAAGTTCCGTAAATGGGTGATCACCATCAAAGCCCATGTGATGGGTCATGTTTAACTCCCCCCCCCTATAGGCCAAAAGATAATCAATAAAAGCCTGGTTGGCCCGGGACAGATGACGGTTTTCCTTCCAGGCAATATCAAGGTCAAGAAAAAAGGGGGGCGAAAAGGAGACTGCGGAAAGATCATCATCGGCGGCAGCCACCATTTTTAAGAAGGTAGAGATCCCCATACCCTTAAGCTCGGCCATCTCCGCTTCTGCAGCTTTAAAATTATCAAGGATCATATTAGCGCGGGTCAACAGGCGTTTTCCTTCCGGGGTCAAGGAGACGATTTTTTCCTGCCCATGCAATAGACGGAGAACAACAGCCACAGCACGGGAGGTAAAATGAACGAGACACGATTCATGCACAAGGGCAGCCGCAGATACTATATGGCCAACCTATCGCTTTTTCTGGCCGGATTTGTCACCTTTGCCAGCCTCTATGACTTTCAGCCGCTGTTTCCAAATCTGGTCCAGGCATACGGTATCACCCCGGCCATGGCCAGCCTTTCCCTCTCCGTTGCCACCTTTTCCCTGGCCTTTACGCTGCCGTTTTCAGGTTCTTTGTCCGATGCGGTGGGCCGACGGCCATTAATCATTTTTGCCTCAATTCTGGCGCCGGGCCTGGCCTTTGGTGCTGCGGTTCACCACACGTTTACAGGCATGCTTTTGCTGCGTTTGGGGCAGGGGATCATCCTGGCCGGTGTGCCTGCGGTAGCCATGGCCTATCTGAACGAAGAGACCGAGCCGAAGGCCCTGGGTGCGGCCATGGGGCTCTATATTGCGGGTAACGGCATGGGCGGGATGTCGGGCCGGATTCTGACCGCCTGGTTTACGGATTTGATGGGCTGGCGTTGGGCACTGGTGACCATGGCATTACTCTGTTTTATGTGTGGCCTGATGGTCTGGGTCTGTCTGCCGGTTTCGCGAAATTTCTCAGGCAAGCCCTTTAAACCCAGGGCCTTGCTTGCCTCCATGGCGGATCATCTGAAAAATCCGGGACTGCGAAAATTGTACCTGATCGCCTTTTGCTGCATGGGGGGCTTTGTCACCCTGTACAACTACGTGACCTTCCGGCTGCTGGGTCGTGATTTCGGCCTGAGCCATACTCAGGTCGGTTTGATTTTTCTGGCCTATGCCTTTGGATCGGTCAGCTCCACGGTGATGGGCAACCTGGTAAATACTTACGGACGGCGGCGCGTTTTATGTTCGGCTCTGGGTATTATGACCGCAGGCCTTGTGCTGACAGTGGGATCTTCTTTGTGGCTGGTGATCGTGGGGATTGTGATCTCTACCACTGGTTTTTTCGGGGCCCATTCCGTGGCCTCGGCCTGGGTGGGGCGGCTTGCCGCCCATTCTCATGCCCAGGCCTCGTCTTTGTATCTGTTTTTTTATTATATGGGGTCAAGCATCTCCGGCACCGTTGGCGGTACCATTTATCACGAGTGGGCCTGGCCGGGTCTGGTGGCGCTGATCCTGGTTCTTGTGGGCATCGCCTTTGCTATCTGCCTGGGTATAAAAAACCCTATCATCCCAGGTCAAACACAACCTATTTGAAACTGCGCTCAAACAGATCCTGCATGGCAGCGGCCGCATCATCGGTGAGATTGCGGGTGCCGGTTCCTGCAAAGGTTTTGTGGTGAATCACGGGCGTGGCCATCTTCCAGTCATTATCCACCCAGGAAAACCACGCCTTCCGGTCCTGCTCATAGACAAATATGGGTCGATTGAACAATTTTCCCAATTCCACCCCCCAGCCGGTACCGCCTTTAACGGTCTTGTCCGGCAGGATCCACCCCACGGTAAAAATCTGGTATCCGTTATTGACCATATGAAAAATGGACTGGATAACCTTTCTGATTCTATTGCCCTTTGAAAAGGACCTGCCCAGACGGGTTGAGACAATATCCATTGAAATATTTCCCTTTTCAAGCTCATCCTGGTTCAACAGCTTTGCGCCTTCATCCCTGTCAAGCACATTTCCTTCAAAGGTAAAATTTACTTCCTTAACACCGTATTTTTCTGCAAGTTTTCCAAATTCGGCTTCAGCGCCTCTGTGGCCGCCGCTATAAAGTGTAAATTGAGACGGATCATTGTTCATGGTTGTTATACTCCTCACATTAAATGTTCACCAAATTAGTACCCGACCGAAAACCGTAAATTTTGCCGATTACTTCGTTGGTCGCAAATTAAAAAGCCGGATTAAATCTTAATTTTCAATTGAATTTAAATTTCGATAGATTAAAATTTTATCTTATAAAAATCGACTAAGATAAGCAAGCTGGAACCTGTGTCAAGGCAGAGATTAAAAAAATATTAATTTCATAACGGCCATAGGCCGATATAGTCTATCAACACCCAAACCGTCCCACAACAAAACATGCAAGTAACTTAGCAACCTATTGGTACTTTAATATAACGGCCATGGGCCGATTTAGTCTATCAGCGCCCAGGCCCAGCCCACAACAAAACACGAAAGAGACTCAACAACTTGTTGGTACTTTCATATAAAAACTAACTCTAAAACTTAGGGTTACAAACCAGTGCTGTCATGATAAACTAAGATGCTTTAATTAACAAAACTTCCAACAAGGTTGTGCGGCAGTCTAATATAACAGTAACCTTGGATGCCTTAACGCTGAAATCCCCATGACGTCGACAACGTTTGGGAAAACCCACCATTTAAGAAAAATAAAGAGGTCATTTCTGTGAAATCAAAAGCCCTTGAAGTCAATCTCTCCGATACCCGGGCAGATGTCACCATTGAGGATCGGTATCTTCTACTACTTGACTTTTTTAAAGGATATGTAGGTATTATCAACCGACTGGAAACTTTTTTAAAGGAGTTATCCCATCCGTACCGGAACTGGGCCTTCATTGTCAACGAATCCCGGCATTTCTCCCTTCACTATTTCCATCTGTACAGCAGCGAGCCTGATGGGAGAAAGGTCCTTGATCTGCTTTGTGATATTTTTAATTCGGCATTTGAATCCGCATCCGATACTGAAATCAAATCCAATGCAGCGGATAATCTCATGCAGATTCTGCATTATATCGCCAAATCCGGAGCGGAAGGTCTTGATGTGTTACATGGCACCTTAACCCATGAGATTGAGCGAATTTTAGCCTTAAAGGACGAAGACTTTTTCTTTTTTGTCAGCTCCTATTACCAGCCAGACGTCCTGCTCAAGCTGATGACCCAAAAGGATACTCTCCCGGACGACCCCGATTTACGATCTGCCTTAACTAAATTTTTAATTCGCTTTTTTGATCTCTCTTTTGAATTCTGGCTCAGTCAGAATGACCCTGTGGCATGGATGAAAAACAATATAGATGAGTGGCGCGGCGGACCGGATATGCTCACACTTTTAGAGCCGGTATCCCGGGATCGAATTCAAAAACAGAAACAGACCCTGACACAGATAAAAAACATGCCGGCCGATGACATGAAAACCTTATCGGCCTTGATGGAACTCACCGGACACAGAGAGCATATCAAACGGTTCCGGGAGATACCCCGGCAAATTTTTTCTTTTGCACCGGAAAAAGTATATGGAAAATATGTTAAGCTGACCTTTCTATTTTATATTATTCATGCGCCCGGGCTTTCCATCATACATAGGGAAGCGTTGGGCGATATTCACCGCACCCTGATTACCCTGATCGGAGAGCGGGGGGATTATAAAAAGGACATGGCCATTGTAAACCAGACCTTTGCCCTGCTCAAAGAACACAAAGGGCGGTATCCGGAAACCGTGCTGGAATGCATCCATAAAATCGGGGACGCCGTATACAATACCGACGAAATTGAACTGATCAACCATTTCATTGACCGCTCCGTGGACCATGGGTTTCAGTTCCCGGATATCGCAGGCACCGGAGAAGACTGGCAGATCAAATGCAATGTGGCCCATGTGAAAAATATCCGGGTATTTTTAACCCTGGTGGCCAGGCACCCCAAAAAATCCAAGCGTCTGTTGTCGGCGTTGATCTCCTCCCTGGCCGTAGGCGGCGTGTTCATCCGGGACACGGACCTGTTTCCCCGGGACATTACCACTTTCCTCAACGCGGACATTGCCCCGGTGTACAATCTGGTCAAGCAACTGGCCCGGCTGCTGCCCACCTTTTTCAATGAAATCGGTGCAGAAGGAGAACTTCGGGATATTTCCACCCGCCTGGATGAATCGGTGTTTCGCAGGGACAAGCTGATCCATTTCTTACGCAAACAATGCCATGTGGAAAGCTCATCAAGAATCGTGGACTTTATCCGGGAAGTGATGATGTTCTGGAAAACCCTGGATAAAACACCGTTGAAACCCTACCTGCCCCCGTCCATCTATAATGATATCCAGACCAGCGGAAAATACATTGACGGCACCCATGCCGTTTTCCACACCCTGGCCCAGAAAAAGCTGAACACACCGATTGACTTTCTTGCTGTATCACAAGCCGACCTTGAGGCCATCATTGACAAGACGGAAAACGCAACAGACCTGGACAGGGAACGGGTTAAACTGATTATCCGCTTCCACGCCTTGCTCAATGAAAAATACGGCATTGAGAACCTGGATCTTGCAAACTATATCAACACCCATATGTCCCAGGGCCTGCCCGGTCCCAGGGACATCCTCCATGCCCTGGAAGAAACTGATCCCGAAAACCGAATTGGCGGACTTTTGGCCTATATGGCGGAGCTGAAAAACATTATTTTGTCCAAGGAAAAATTTGCCGTAAACGAATCCATTTACCACAAGCGCCACATTGCAGTTGATATTCCGTCCATGTACGGGTCTTACAGTGAAGCTAAATTTGATGCCCTGGGCATGACCCTAAGACTTGAGAACCTGATCAATGTATTGTTTGAGGATCTCATCGACGGCATTGATCTGCGGTTGATCACCAAACCCACCTTCGTGAAAATCTTCTCTATTCTTACGCTGTTCCGCCAGGCCCTGGCCCTGGACGGCATCATATCCAACAAGCTGGATACCCAGCTGGAATTTTTAAAATACGCCATCAATATTACCACCTGCTCCTTTACCCAGTACCTGGATATTTTCAAGGGATTTACCCGGGCGGTTGCCGATGCGGTCAACGACCATTTCAACAACCTGCACTCCCTGAATCTGATCAATTTAGACAACCGCATCGGCCGGGAAAACATACTTGAAAAATACCTGCCCGAAGGATTTGATCCGGCAGCAAATATTAGCAACACACCGGCCGCTGCCAAAATGGCCAAAAAATTGGACCAGCGGGTAGCGGATATTTTTTTCAGGGACCGGATTGCCACATCCCTTGGACTCCAGCAGCTGGATGTCTTTTTAAACCGGATCTTAAATACCCTGTTCCGCCAGTCCGAACGATTGACCCAGGATGAACTGTCCGCCCTGCTCAACTACGACCCGAAAGCTGCGGTCTGTTCTATCGATGCCGGACAACTGTTCAGCAGCAATATCATTTACCTGGGCAACAAAGGGTTGAATATCATAGAACTTAAGCGCCTGGGCATTAAGGTGCCCGACGGATTCATCATCACCACCGAGGTGTTCAAATGTCTGGATCTCATTGACAACTACATCCCGGCATCGGTGAACTTCCAGCAGCTGGTGGCCCATATGCTTGCCCAGCTTGAAAAGGCGGAAGGAAAAAAATTCGGGGACCCGGATAACCCGCTGCTGCTGTCCGTTCGCTCGGGATCATCCATTTCACAGCCGGGGATGCTGGACTCATTTTTAAACGTGGGCATAAATGAACAAATTGCCGGAAAGATTGCCGAAAAGTCAGGAAACCCCTGGTTTGCATGGGATTCATACCGCCGGTTTATCCAGGCCTACGGCATGGTTTACGGCATCCAGAGAGACCGGTTCGATGCCATCATCAGAGGTCACAAGGAAAGGGCGGGCATCCGCTTCAAACGGTACTTTACAGGCGACCAGATGCATCAAGTGGCCCTGGAATACAAGCAGCTGTTGCTGGACCAGGGCATAGAAATATTGGAATCCCCCATGGACCAGTTATTTTTGTCCATTAAAAAAGTTTTTTCATCCTGGAACTCCAGACGGGCTAAAAATTACCGTAAAATCATGGGGATTTCCGATGACTGGGGCACGGCGGCAACGGTTCAGTCCATGGTTTTCGGCAACCGTTCCAGGGAATCGGGTTCCGGTGTGGTGTTCACCCACAGCCCCAAACTGCCCGGGGACGCCATCCGGCTGTGGGGGGATTTTACCATTGGCAACCAGGGGGAAGATGTGGTATCCGGTTTAGTGAAAACCCTGCCCATATCCGAACTGCAAAGGGAGATGGAAGGCAGGGGCGTAAAAATCAGCCTGGAGGAACGGTTTCCTCTGGTGTATGAAAAACTAAAAAGCATTGTTCTGCAGTTGATTTATGAAGAGGGCTGGAACCCCCAGGAAATGGAATTTACCTTCCAGGGGCAGGAAGCTGAAGATGTATTTATTCTCCAGGCCAGGGATCTGTCTTTACGGGATAGGAAAAAAGTTAAACGATTTGATGCTGCGCCGGACAGGCTTGAAAAAGTCCAGTTGGGCCAGGGAATCGGTGTGTCCGGTGGTGCCATGAGCGGCAGAATCGTATTCTCCTTGGAAGAGATAGACGGCTTCAGGCGCCAGGATCCGGATACCAGCCTGATTTTGCTTCGCAATGACACCGTGCCCGATGACATTTTAGAAATTGATGCGGCAGACGGCATCCTGACGGCCAGAGGGGGATTGACCTCCCACGCCGCCGTGGTGGCGTACAATCTGGGCAAAACCTGTGTGGTGGGGTGCAAAAATCTGATCTGCAATGAAGAAGCACGCTTTTGTGAGCTTAATGGTGTAACAATGAATACAGGGGATTTCATCAGTCTGGACGGCCACAAAGGCATTGTCTACCAGGGACAGATGAAAATCAGTAACCACTTAACCTCAATCTAAAAAAGGCAAAGGAAACATGAGCACAGACGCACCAAAGATCCTGGGCATAAACGGACTTGGAAGAATTGGAAAGCTGACGTTATGGCACCATGCCGGCAGAAAATTTTTTGATGAAATCGTCATCAATGTGGGCCGAGAAGTCGGTACCGGCTTGGATGATCTCATCCATTACATTGAACGGGATTCTACATATGGCCGCCTGGAAGCATTTTTACACGGCTTTCGGGGAGAGCCTGTTATCACGGATGTTGATTCCGGTTCCGGCACCTTTAAGGTGAATGGGGTAAAAATAAAAATCCTCTCCACAGACCGCAATCCAAAAGATATTGCATGGGCGGAAAATAATGTAGAGCTGGTGGTGGATACCACGGGCCAGTTTCTTGATCCCAATATCGAATCAAATGCGTCCAAGGGATCTATCCGGGGACACCTGGAGGCCGGTGCCAGAAAGGTCATTGCCTCGGCCCCCTTTAAACTGAAACAAGGCGCCTCCATTCCCGATGATGCCGTCACCACGGTCATGGGCATCAATGATAAGGATTATGATCCTGTGCGCCACTGTCTGATCTCCAATGCCTCCTGCACCACCACCTGTCTTTCACATATGGTCAAGCCATTGCTGGATGCCTTTGGTCTGGATCGGGTACTGTCTGCATCCATGGCCACGGTTCATGCGGCCACAGGCTCACAGGAAGTGCTGGACCGGTTGCCCAAAACAGGAAAAACCGATCTGAGAAAAAACAGGTCCATCATGAATAATATCATTTTGACCACCACAGGTGCGGCCAAGGCATTGCAACAGGTTATCCCGGAAATGGCCAGTATCGGTTTCATAGCCGAGTCCGTGCGTATCCCCACCGCCACTGGTTCTTTGATTGTTCTGGTCATCAACCTGCAGGAAGAACTGAACAAACCGCCGGTCAGAAGGGATCTGATCAACCAGATCTATCAAGACAGGGCCAAAAAACAGTCAGACGGTTATCTGATTTACACAGACAAACAGAATGTCTCCTCGGATATCATTGGTTGCCCTAGGGCCGCAGCGGTCATCGAAGGCCATGAAACCCACACCCGCACGGCTTCTATTTCTATCAACCTGGAGCACATGCAGGGCATTGACAAGGAAGTGCTGGAGAATATCAAGGATCGTGTCGGCTCCATTCAAGTCACCCAGGCGGTTATTTACGGATGGTACGACAATGAAATGGCGTCTTATGTCAACATGCTTGGTGACAGAACCGTAACAGTTGCCGAGTCCATGGAATAATAACAGCCGTGGGCAGACCCGGCCTATGAAAAACAATTTAACCACGGAAATCACGGAATTCTATCTTCAGTGTTTTCTGTGATTTCCGTGGTTAAAAAGAAGTGACATTGTGGATGCCGTGCCCAGTCATAGATATTCTGCGTTTCAGCGGGGCACCTTAAAAACCTTTTCCAGAATATTCTCCATGGGGCAAAATCCGGTAAATGCAGACTGGACAAGATTGATCCCCACAAAGGCTGTGAACAAATACCAATAGGGCGAAACCAGCCATCCCAAAAACAGGGTGATAAGAACAAAACTGCCGGCAATGGCTCGGATATAATTTTCCATTTTCATGACAATTTCTCCTCGTATCTCACGATTTCGTAATTTTAAACAAGATCTGTGGAATTTACACAGATCTTTCAACTCGGGCTGAAACACGGTAAGATACCAGGACAGCCCGCAGCTGTTATTAAATTAAGGACAAATTGTAATCCCGTCAAGAAACGGAAAATCTATTGTTACCGGATTATCAGAGTCCTTTACAGATCCTGTTTAGCCGGTCGAATAATAATCTCATTGATATCTACGTCAACAGGTTGTGTCACCGCAAAACGAATGGCTCGAGCCACAGCATCTGCATCTATAGAGATGTCCGAGAGTCCTTTAAAATCCTCCTTTATCTTAGGCTCGGAGATCGTTTCGAAGAGGTCTGATTTGGTAGCACCAGGGCTAATGTTAGTTACCCTGATGGTACCATCAGATTCCATGCGAATGCCTTCACTGAATGCCCGAACGGCGAATTTTGTTGCACAATAAACTGCACAGCCTTTGTATACATAATGACCGGCGACCGAACTTATATTAACAAACTGACCTGCGCCTTGTAATCGCATAATGGGCTGAGCTGCTGCCACACCGTTAAGCACGCCTTTAATATTGACGTCAACCATCCAGTTCCACTCGTCGATCTTGTTCATCTCGACAGGGGCCAATGGCATGACGCCGGCATTGTTAACCCAGACATCGAGCCTGCCATAGATCTCCTTTGCGGTATTTGCAGCCCGCTGCATATCCTCGTAGGATGTTACATCCGCTTCAATGGCGATTGCTTGACCACCAGAAGCTTCGATACCTTCAACAAGCTTATCCAGCCTTGACTTACGGCGGGCGACCGCAACGATTTTCACCCCATCTTTTGCCAGCATTCGGGCAGTTGCATAACCAATACCGCTACTGGCTCCGGTAATAACGATGACCTGGTTAAGTTCAATGCTCATTATCAATAATCCTTTCCAATTTGTTTTTTGATTCGTTGATAGGGTTGAATTTCTTCCTAAAACCAAATTCTTGGAATCAGGAACTATTCGGTCAGGTAAAACCAGCTTTCATTTGTTATTTTGTATGAAGGTAATATAGATTCTTTCAAAATGCATGAGAAGGCCTGATCCTTCGAAAACCATGCCTATTTCTACACTATATTGCACAAAAACAGTTTATTCAGCATATTTATATGCTCGATTATAATATATTTTTAATGTATAGATGGTGTTTATGGATGGTCTGATCGAAACAATTAAATCCCTGGATATACTGACGGATGAACCTGTAAAAACCAACATTCCGGCGGTTTCGATCTTTAAGAGTATAAACTACATGCCCCGCCAACCATTTCTGTATGACCCCTCGGTTTGTTTTTTGCTCCAAGGCCAAAAGTATATTTCATTAGGGGAGGATCACCTCCCTTATGATGCAGATAATTATCTTGTTATTTCAGTAGTTATCCCCATGGAAGCTGAAGTACTGGCAACCCCTGAAAATCCGGTTATTGGTATTTTAGTCGATATCGAAATGTCTATGCTCCACGAACTCATTTCAATTACAGGACACCCATTTGGATTATCTGGAAATTTGAACCAAAGCGCCCCCAAGGCCGTGGAACCTGCCAGAATGGATGTGCACATGAAAAACACAATTGAGAGAATGGCTGGATGCTTGAAGTCGAAAGTGGAAGCCCGGGCATTGGGAGACGGACTTGTCCGTGAAGTGCTTTACCGTGTTCTATGTGGCCCCCAAGCGTCTGCTTTATATGCACTGGCCAATCACAATGGACCTTTTGCCCGTATTGCCCATGTTTTAAAAGTTATCCAGACAAAATATGCTGAAAAATTGGATATAGAATATTTGGCTGGAGAAGCCAGAATGGGAGTCACAGCGTTTCATCAGTCATTTAAACAAGTAACATCTGAATCACCAATGCAGTATCTGAAAAAAGTCCGGCTTACCCAGGCAAAAGATCTGATCATGAGAGAAAAAGAGAAGGTCTATATTGCGGCTGATACCGTAGGTTATGAATCAACTTCACAGTTTAGTAGGGAATTCAAAAGGCTTTTTGGAAAGCCCCCTTCTGCATTTACCGGCATACCTGGTTTTGTCGATGACTAAAATGCCGTAAATCCTGATTTTGACTTTGCCTGATCAATTTCCGTAACAGCCTGTCGAGTACACGGCGGACGCAAATTTTAACCGGAGAAATACAAGCATTATTTCGAGGATTAAAATTTGCGGTTTTTGGTCGGGCACTATCGATAATCTTTATAGTTGATGTTGTATCGACCAGCCTTATAGGAAAATTTTCTTACGGTGATGTTAATCAATTTGGCAGCCTTATTGATATTGCCCCGGGTATTTTTCAGGGCATCCATAAGGATTTCTTTTTCAAGGCTTGCCACGGCATCCTCAAGGGACAAGGGAAGGGTCTTGGACTTGGTGCCGGTCTGAAGGGTTGCCGGCAGATGATAGGAGTGAATGGCGCCTTCATTGCATAGAATAACGGCCCGTTCAATGCAGTTTTCAAGCTCCCGGACGTTGCCCGGCCAATGGTATTCCATCATCATGTCAATGGCCGGTGTGGTGATGCGCTTGATCTCTTTGCCATGTTCTTTTCTGTATTTTTCCAGAAAATGATCGGCCAGAAGAATAATGTCTGTTTTACGCATGCGAAGGCTGGGGATGTAAATGGGAAATACATTGAGCCGGAAATAAAGGTCATCCCTGAATTTGCCCTGCTGGACCATCTCCTCCAGATTGGAGTTGGTGGCAGCCACAATCCTGACATCCGCCTTGATGGGCTTGTATCCGCCCACCCGCTCAAATTCTTTCTCCTGGAGCACCCGTAAAAGTTTTACCTGGGCCCCCAAATCCATATTCCCGATCTCGTCCAGAAAAATGGTGCCTGTATTGGCCACCTCAAATTTACCCTTTTTGGTAGAGGATGCCCCGGTAAATGCCCCTTTTTCATGGCCGAACAGCTCACTTTCAATGAGATTGTCCGGAATGGCCGCGCAGTTGATCTTGATGAAAGGATTCTGGTTGCGCTCTGAGTTGTAGTGGATGGAATTGGCCACCAGTTCCTTGCCCGTACCGCTTTCACCGCGGATTAACACCGTGGCGGAGGAGGAAGACACCTGGGAGATCATCTGGAGAACTTCGCGCATTTTGTTGGAATTACCAATGATATTGGCAAAACTGTACTTATTCTCCAGCTCTGACTTGAGCCTCAGGTTTTCGGTCTTCAGCTGCTCTTTTTCCACCCGGATGGTTTCAATGTTTATGACATGATGCGCCACCATGGTTGCCACCACCGCAAGCAATTTTTCACCATTTTCCAAGGATCGTTTGCCTTCATAGGGCCGGTCCGCACTAATGGCTCCTACCACGCGGTTCTCTTTTTTGATAGGGACGCAGATATAGGAATACTCCTGCCCCTGGGCAAGATTCCTGGAATGGGTTTTATCCAGAAACAAAGGCTCTTCACTGATTCTAGGCACTACGGCAGGTTTACCGGTCTGAATCACTTTTCCGATGATGCCCTCTCCGGGAAGGTATTTTATTTGTTTGGTTTTCTCTTCGGAAATGCCGTGGGCTATTTCAATGCGGATTTCCCCGGTTTCACTATTGGTTAGAAAAATGATTCCCCTTACAAGATTCAGTGATTCAGACAGCACACTTAAAACCTTGATCAGGGACTTTTTCATGTCCATGTGCCGATTTAACGATTGGCTGATTTCGTATAATAAAGAGGTTTCTTCTATGGACTTCATAAAGAGGGTTTCCGCATCAATATTTTTGATTGTATTCTCATTTTACCATTAATAACTATTAGTTGCCGCAAATTTATCGGCCTTGCTAACTAAATTTGCCTAATGGGAATACCGTTTCTTAGCACAAAAATCAAATTAAAAAATACAATTTTGAATTTTTTAATATCAATTTATACTATAATCATTCCTGACAATTTGGAAACTAATTTATCTTGATTTTCTGAAATACCCATAAAATAAGCACTCGCCATTTATCTGCTTTGCATTAAGAATACTGTTTACCGATTTTAAGTTGCAGCCGGCACTCCGGATAAGTTATCCTCAGGTCGCCTTTGCAAAAATGGGCTGACCTGACAAATCAGTTACCAGACCTCAGCCAACAACGAAACAAAAAAGTAATTCAAGAACTTATTTAGACTTTCTTAGAATAATTATGACCGACATAACGCACATTCTGGTACTCGGTGGCTGCAGAAGCGGCAAAAGCAATGTGGCCAAGCAGACCGCCGATAGTATGGCCGCGGACAAAAAAATCTATCTGGCCACCTGCGTGCCCACGGACAAAGAAATGAAAGCGCGGATTAAACGCCATCAGGATGACCGCGGCCCTGACTGGGAAACAATTGAAGAACCGATACGCATCCATGAAACGATTAATCGGGCCTGTACCCAGGCAAAGGTGATTCTGGTGGATTGCCTAACGCTTTGGATCTCCAACCTACTGTTTCATGAAAAAGATGAGGCCGGTATCATGGCGGCAGTGGACCTGCTTGAGAACGCATTGCACCGGTCAACCTGCCCTGTTATCCTGGTTTCCAATGAAGTGGGATATGGGATTGTTCCTGAAAACAGCCTTGCACGGCAATTCAGGGACATGGCAGGGCTTGTCAACCAACGGATGGCCCAAGCCGTTGACAAGGTTATTATAAGCATGGCCGGTATCCCGGTCCAAATCAAACCCGGGTCCGGTTGCGGCCGGGATTTTGGAAGCGAGGCACTTCAATGACCCGGACGGATAATCCAATTTTTTTTAAAGACTTACGGGCCTGCGTGGCCTTTATTACCATTCTGCCCACGGGGAAAAAACCGGTATATTCTCCTTTGGGCATGATCCGCTTTTTTCCCGTGGTGGGATTAATCATCGGTGCCCTTTTGGCGATCACCGATTTTCTGGCATCCATGGTCTGGGCGGCACCTGCCGCAGCCTTGGTTGATCTTATTTTCCTGGTGGCCGTGACCGGTGCCTTTCACCTGGACGGACTTGGCGACACCGCAGACGGCATGTTCAGCCACCGAAGCCGGGAGCGGGCCCTGGAAATCATGAAAGATTCCCGAACCGGTATGATGGGACTGGTTGCTGTTGTCCTGGGGCTGGCAACAAAACTTGCCGGGATCTGGTCGGTAAAAATCAGTTGTTCTCCGGGTCAGGCCATGGCCATATTTCTCATAGTGCCCGCTTTCTCCAGGGCCGCCATGATATTCGGTATAAAATACCTTAATTACGGTAGAAAAAGTGGGGGAACGGGCAAGGATCTGTTTGACCGCCCGCTGAATTCAAAAGATTTTTACTTGTGCCTGATCCCCTTAAGTTTGTCCCTGCTGCTGGGATTTAAAGGTCTGATATTGATTTTGGGATTTGTCCTGGGATGTGCCGCAATTTTAACATTCTATAAACGGAAAATGAACTGTATCACAGGGGATATGCTCGGTGCCATGACCGAAGTGATGGAAGCCTGGTTATTTATGGCCGCCGGTATGAATACCTCCTAAATAACCCCCATGGGCCAAAGCCTCAATCCGCAAAAAAACATAAAAGTAATTTAACAATTATCGAGATTTTCTTTTAAACTTCAGCAAGGAGTGACAATGCAAAAAACAATTAAGTTGTTGTTCTTCCTTCCAATGCTTTGTGTAGGGATTAATTTTCATCCAGGCCATATCATGGGAATGAGTACAACCATTGCCGCGGCTGCTGTAATGGATGATCCCGTCTTCTTTTCCACCTTTGCCGAAGCGTTTGGTGCAAGTTCAAAGGATTTAGGCTACAATACAAGCTATGAAGTTGATATTGACGGCGGCGGAAAGGTAACGTTGAGCGGTCGCAATCAGCGGCGCATCCTCTACATGAACACCTGCGATGAAAACCAAATATGTACCACAAGCCATTGCCAGAACCAGGATCATCCCCAGCTGACCATTCAAAATCTGACGTTCATCAATGGAAATTCCAAATCTGAAACCGAATCTACCGGCGGCGGTGCGGTTTGGGTACGGGGAGGCCGATTCAAAATTGTCAATTGCCGATTTTTCAACAACGTGTGTGCCGATACCGGTCCGGATGTCGGGGGGGCCGCTGTTCGTGTATTCAGCCAATACGAAGGTGAGCCGGTTTATGTAGTCAACAGCACCTTTGGCGGCAGAGACGACCTGGGCAACGTGGGCTCCAATGGCGGCGGGTATTGGTATCCAGTCTATCCACAGATCAGTTGCCACAATGATACGCAGATATATGTGGATGGTGTTGAGCAGTGATTCACGGCCATGGTGGAAATAAGCAGTTGCTTGCAGACCGTATCGGATGCGCCCCTGAGGATATCATAGACATGAGTGCTAATCTCAATCCCCTGGGGCCGCCAAAACGCGTCCACGACTTTATCCGAGAAAACATCTATGTGATCCATGCCCTTCCCGAACCGGATGCCGCCGGTATGTCCAAGGGGTTTGCAGACTATCAGGGCATTGATCCGGACTGCGTGATTGCCGGCAACGGCACCACCTTTTTTATCTATGCCCTGCCCCTGGCCCTGGGGGCAAAAAAGGCCCTGATCCTGGGTCCAACCTATGCCGACTATGAAGATGCCTGTGCCGCCCACCATGTAAATATCCATCACTGCTTGACCGTTGCCGAAAACAATTTTGTTCCGGATCTGGATCAATTGTCCGCCAAAGCCGAACAAGCCGACCTGGTGTTTATCTGCAACCCGAACAATCCAACAGGTACCCTGATTGACAAACAGGATCTGGAAACATTGATTCACCGCCACCCAGGCACCTGTTTTATGGTGGACGAATCCTATCTGCCTTTTGTTCCGGAAGCAGAAGAATATTCCCTTGTAACCCAGACCCATCTGCCCAACCTTGTGGTACTCTCATCGATGTCCAAAATTTTCAGAATTCCTGGGCTGCGCACAGGTTTTTTAACCGGGGCAAAGGCCTTAATCCAAAAAATTATGGTCCATTACCAACCCTGGAGCGTCAATGCCTTGGCCCAGGCAGTGATCAAGGAGATTTACAATCATCCCGAAGACATTTTGCCCTTTTACCGGCAGACCCGGGCATTTGTTGCTAAAGAGCGCCGAAATTTTGTCCATGCCCTGGCCGGCACACAGGGCATCCGGATTTTTGATGCGCCGGTCTTTTTTGTTTTGGCCCAGCTGGACCGGATATCAGCCGCACAGCTGTGCCGACGGGTGGGAGATGACGGATTCCTGATCCGGGACTGCTCTAACTTTAAAGGGCTGTCCGACCAGTTTGTCCGTTTTTCACTGAAGACAAATGACATCAACCAGGCCCTGGCCCAAAGCATTAAAAAAGCGCTGGCCTGGGAACAAACCAAATCATGATTTTTAATGTGACCTGGCAAATTTTAGCTGCCGCCTTTATCCTGGATCTCCTGGCCGGAGATCCAAAATGGCTGCCCCATCCCATTATCTGGATGGGCCGGGCTATTTCATTTTTTGAACCTGAATTTCGACAACGAATTGAAAACCCATTCCGGGCCGGTCTTCTATTTGCCCTTTGCCTAATTTCCGCAACCTTTGGCCTGACCTGGGGTGTTGTTTTTATAGTCGATCGAATTCATCCGGTTGCCGCTGCAATTGTTCAGACCGTGCTGATATTTTACAGTTTTTCCACCCGAAGCCTGCACAAGGCTGCCATGGATGTTTTTAATCCCCTGGCCAAAGGCGATTTGACCCAGGCCAGAATTAAGGTGGGGTATATTGTGGGACGCCAGACCAAAGATCTGGATGAAGCGGGCATCACCCGGGCGGCCTGCGAAACCGTAGCGGAAAATTTCGTGGACGGATTTGTGTCGCCTTTGTGTTTTGCCGTGGTGCTCGGCGCACCCGGTGCCATGATGTACAAGATGATCAACACCCTGGATTCCATGGTGGGGTATAAAAACGACACCTATATCCTGTTCGGCAAAGCGGCAGCCCGCATTGACGATGTGGCCAACTATATCCCGGCCCGGCTCTCCATTTTTGCAATTGTTCCGGCGGCAGCGATGCTTTCACTTTCCCGGGCCAGCCGGGCGCTTGTCACGGCACTCACCCAGGGCCGCAATCACAAAAGCCCTAACGCCGGAATCCCAGAGGCCGCCTTTGCAGGGGCACTGGGTGTTCGGTTTGGCGGTCCCAATGTGTATCACGGTAAGCTGGTAAACAAACCCTATATCGGCGGTGCGTTTAATGACCCTAAACCATCCCACATTGAAAAGGCCTGTGAGTTAATGATGCTGTCAGCCCTTGTATCCATAGTAGTTGGCTGTGTGTTGACCTGGAGTCTGTTGTGATATGATGCAAAGACCATTCAAACTGGGTACGACCTCCTTTATCTACCCGGATCACATCATCCCCAATGTTAAAAAAATCGGCCACTTTTTTGACGAAATTGAACTTCTGGTATTTGAAAGTAAACCCGATGCAGTGATTCCTTGCCGGAATGATGTAAAGGAACTGGCAGAACTATCCCGGAACCTGGATCTGACCTATAATGTCCATCTGCCCACGGATATCAATTTGAGCGCACCGGACCAGCGCCTGCGCCGGGACGCTGCAGACACCCTGAAACGAGTGATTGAGCGCTTTTCCATTACGCCTGTCACAATGTTTACCCTTCATCTGGAAATGGATAGGCCCCTGCCGTCAAATGCCGGTATAAGGGCCTGGCAGGAAAACGCACGACAAGGGCTTAAATTGCTGATTCCGACCTTAGAAGACCCGTCAAAACTGAGCGTGGAGACCCTGTGGTATACCCCGGATATTTTCAAAAATCTGGTCAATGAATTTGGCCTGTCCGTCTGTGCCGACCTTGGCCATCATATCAAATACGGGTATGACATATCCCGAACCTTTGAACTGTTCGGCCCCAAAATCAATCTGATTCACCTGCATGGCGTAGATACGCGCCTTGACCCACCCCGGGCCCACATCGGCCTTGACAAAATGCCACCGAACGCGTTCAAAGAAATCATAGATCACTTGAAACACTACACAGGAACGGTCTGCCTGGAGGTTTTTAAACTTTCCGATCTGAAAGGCTCTCTATCTGCCCTGGCCAAAATTTTTAACGGCATGCCCTGTCTCTAAATCCACCTTGATTCATCTTTACTCAACACTTTTATTCTGATATTTTAATGTCATAGTCAAAATATTTGACCCAAATGAATTCTCCTTAAAAAAATCAGTCATCACCCCAAGAAAAGGAATGTCAGGATACGATGGTGCGGCGTGTATTCAAACTTTTTTTCGTAACGTTTTTCCTACTTTTATATGCTGTCGTTCCAGACCGTTGCCTTGCCCATAATGACGAACCCATTGATTTTCTTCAATCGCTGACTGATGAAGAGCGGCAATGGCTTAAAGCGCATCCGTTGATCAGACTCGGGAACGCCTCCGACCGCCCCCCCTTTGAATTTATTGATAAACAGGGACAATCCCAGGCAATAGTTGCCGACTATATTGACCGGTGGGTCTCCCTTGATTATGAAAAAAATATAGCCTGGCGCAACGTTTTGACCGTTTCAGCCCCAACAGCCCTTATTGTCCTGATCATCATTGGGGTGGTGTTAATGGGCAACAAGCGATTAAAAAGAGAGATCATCAAGCGGCAGCAGACCGAAAAACTGTTACTAAAAAGCGAAGAGCTTCTCCACTTTGCCCTGGAGTCAGCTGGCGCCTTTCACTGGCAAATTGATATGCCGTCCCGGGAAATCACTTATAGTTCATTACGTTTTTTCGTCTCCTTAGGATATTTAGAAAAGGAGGCTCCGCTAACCCTGGAGCACTTTTTTTCTTTGGTTCATCCGGATGATATAGCATTGCTGGATGAGGCGTTTCAGAAAATTTTTGCGGGCGAAACGATTTTAAAAAACGATTTCCGGCTACGCCGTAAACACGCCGGATGGGCATGGGTTCATGCCGCAGGACAGGTTGTGGAATGGAATGCCCAGGGACAGATAGCCAAAATAGCAGGTCTGACTATGGATATTACCGAACGTCGTAGCCTGCTTGAAAAAATCACCCAGTCCCAGGAGCGGTTTCTCTATTCTCTGGAAACCGCAGATGCCCTGTACTGGCAGACTGATTTGAAAAACGGAACCTATTTCTGTGAACCTTACCACCTGTTCATTAAATGCGGTTATACCCAAGAAGAGATCCCAAAAACGATTAAGGAATATAATACCCTGGTCCATCCGGATGATACAATTTTAAATAAAGAAAAGTTGCAGCAGTGTCTTCAAGGTAAAATTACGTCTATCAAAACCGATTACCGGTTCCGCCGTAAAAATTCCGATTGGGCCTGGTTTACTTCTGTGGGCAAGCCTGTTGAATGGGATGAAACGGGCCGGGCGAGTAAATTTGCCGGCATCACAATGGATATCACGGAGCGGCTGGCGCTTCACCAGCAGGTTAAATCATCCCAGGAGCAACTGCGAATCATATCGGAGCACACCCACGACTGGCAGTCCTGGCAGACCCTTAGCGGCAAACTACTCTGGGTGAATAAAGCCGTTAAAAGGATGACAGGCTATACCGTGGCCGAATGTATGGCAATGAAGGACTATCCCCTTCAAATATATGATAAACGGGACTGGGATGCTTATAGCAGGCTCACCAACATGGCAATTGAGAGAACAGGGCGCCAGGAGACACAGCTCCGTGTACGCCGCAAAGACGGCAGCCTGGTATGGGTGTCGTCGGCCTATGAACCGGTCCTGGACAAAAATGGTCAGATCATAGGACTTGCCGGTGCGGCCAAGGATATTACAAAACAAATAAAGGCGGAACAGGGACTTCGCCTGCTATCCAAAGTTTTTGAAGACAGTTCGGACCCGATTCTGATCACGGATCTTAACGGAAACATCGTGGATCTGAATGTGGCCACCGTTGAGGCTTACGGATATTCCAGAAGAGAGCTTATCGGTAAACATATCGAAATACTTGCCTCGTATGAAACGGATATCACGCACCAGAACCTTTACCGGCGATGTATCAAGGGAGAAGTATTAAAAAATATTGAGGGCACCCGGGTCAGAAAGGACGGAACCGTACTTCCCCATCTGTTTACATATTCCCTCTTAAAAGATGACAAAGGCAAGCATATAGGCATTGCATCCATTGCCAAAGATATTACCTGGATCAAAGAAGCGGAAAAGGAACTTGAAGACCACCGGGATCATCTGGAAGACCTGGTAAAAGAGAGAACCCTTGACCTGGAAGAAGCAAGGCGGGTGGCTGAAAATGCCACAAGAGCAAAAAGTGACTTCCTGGCGAATATGAGCCATGAAATCCGAACCCCGCTCAATGCAATTATCGGCTTTGCCCATCTGGCACTCCAGACAGAGCTGGATTCACGCCAGCATGATTACATCCACAAAATTCAAAACGGATCCAAGGCCCTCTTGGGCGTTATCAATGATATCCTTGATTTCAGCAAAATTGAGGCCGGAAAACTGAATATGGAATCCATTGAATTCTCCCTGGAAGACGTTCTGGAGACCGTTACCAATCTTGTAGGAATCAAGGCCCAGGAAAAAGGGCTGGAGGTCATTTATAACATTGATCCAAACATTCCCCACAAGCTTATTGGAGACCCCATCCGCCTGGGCCAAATTTTTCTTAACCTGACCAATAATGCAGTAAAATTTACCAAAGAAGGCGAAATTATTATCGGATGTGCCGTGCTCGGTGATGATGCAAATGAGACGCAACTTGAGTTTTACGTTCAGGATACGGGCATCGGACTGACCCAAACCCAACAGGACAGACTGTTTCAAGCCTTTTCCCAGGCAGATTCATCTACGACCCGAAAATACGGGGGCACAGGTCTGGGGTTGTTTATCAGCAAATTCCTGGTGGAAATGATGAACGGCCAGATCCAAGTGAAAAGCGAGTATGGCCGGGGCACCACTTTTATTTTCACTGTTTATTTAAAACGCGTGGATGTACAGACGATTGCATCACACTTCGCCGCTGCCGAAAACCTAAAGAAAAAAATTCTGGTGGTGGACGATAATCCCATATCGCGCACGGTGCTGGGAAAAATGCTCAAAGCCATGTCCTTTCAGGCGATTGAAGCGGACAATGCAGAAACGGGAATGGCGAAAATAGAGACGGCCCGGGAACAGAACAAACCGTTTGACCTGATTCTCATGGACTGGCAGATGCCGGGAATGGATGGACTGCAAGCCTTTAAAAAGATAAAGACCGTTTTGAAAGAAAAGATCCCTACAATTATCATGGTCTCGGCCTATGCCCGGGAGAAACTGGCGCAAAAGGGCAATCGTCTGGGACTTGACGGATATCTGATCAAACCGGTTTCTCCGTCTTCATTATTCGATTCAATCATAACAGTACTGGGAGAAAAAAAGCACCTACACTTCTTTGAGCACCCAAAAGAGCAATTACCCAGCGTTAAACAAATCCAGGGGGCAAAATTTTTGTTGGCCGAGGACAACGAGGTGAACCAGCAGGTGGCCAAAGGGATTCTAGAAAATAACGGCTTTGTTGTGGATCTGGCAGATAACGGCCTTCTGGCATTAGAAGCGGTTCAAAAAACAGAATATGACGCTGTGCTCATGGATATCAACATGCCGGAGATGGACGGCTACACTGCCAGCCGTAAAATCAGACAATTGCCGGGATTTAAGGATCTGCCCATTATCGCCATGACGGCCAATGCCATGACCGGAGACAGGGAAAAAACCCTGGCCGCGGGAATGAATGACTATGTTACCAAACCCATAGATGTCAAGCAACTGCTCAATGCCTTGCGCACATGGGTGAAACCATCCTCAAAAAAATCCAGCCGGACAAAGAAGCCCGTACCCAACAAAGGAATTGACCCTAACGCATTATCTGATAATTGGGGACCCCTGCCGGGGATCGACATCCAGGAGGGGGTAACTCGTCTGGCCGGGGACATGAATTTGTACCGGGATCTTTTAAAAAAATTTGCCGGGAATCAGGCAGATACGGTAGATAAAATCCAACAGGCACTGCGCTCCGGAGATATAGAAACAGCGCAAAGAATTACCCATGCCGTTAAAGGGGTTTCAGGAAATATCAGTGCAACCCTTGTTTTTGAATCTGCAACACAGCTGGATGATGCACTCAAAAACAAAGATATTCAGACGGCCGAAACCCTGCTGCCTGATTTTTCAACCCGTCTTTCAGACGTTATTAAAGTAATCAATGGCCTTGAGTGAAAAGAATGGGCAACGCTTAGCTTTAGCCCACCCTACGGCTGCCAAACATACCCGGTACCCGGTGAGAGGGTGGGCACGCTTTTGTACCCACCGTTTATCTGTTTTACTCAGTAAACTTAATCAGTTCCTCGCAAAAGGCATCAATCTTTTCAACCATAGCCTGCTTATCCTCGCTGGTGGGCGCCCCCTGCCATTCGTAGAATCCGAGCAGATCCCAGCTTGATTTTTCAAGTTTGGATTGAAAATCCCGCTGGGCACCACCGACCCATCCATAGGAGCCGTATCTGAAGACCTTTTTGTTGGCCACTTTCTTTACAAGCAGCTCGTCAATCACATGGGACATGGGCGGAAAAACTTTATACTCGTAGGTGGGCATACCGAAAATAAGCCCGGCGGACTTCCAGGCACTGGCCAGGATATAACCGATGTCATCGCCCGGGGCCCGGTAAACATGCACCGGAATCTTGTGTTTTCTGATTGTTTCGACCACAAGATTCAGCATGGACTTTGTACTGCCGTACATGCTGGACCAGATCAGGGTGACTTCTCTTTCTGCCGGCCCCTTGCTGTACTCGGCATAGCGTTTATAGTGGTCGATGATCACGCCGGGGTTATCCCGCCAGATAATTCCGTGGGACGGGCAGATGATCTTGACATCCAATCCGGATAGTTTGGTCAGCCCCTTGAGTACGGGCCCGGAAAATGCAGCAACAATATTGGCGTAATAGCGCAACGCCTCATTTTCAAAAAACGCATGTTTTTCCTGGGAAAGCTGGTCATCAAAAACAGCATCCTCCGGAACCTTACCGTATGAGCCGAAGGCATCGCAGGCAAACAGAATTTTGCGCTTTGTCTCATAGGTCATCATGGTTTCGGGCCAGTGGATGTTGGGCGTTTCAAAAAACTGAAGTTCATAGTCGCCCACTGCCAGGGTCATACCGTCCGTAATAGCCACGGCCCGGTCCGCCGGCACCTCACCAAAGGCTTCAAGCAAAGGAATTGCTTTTTTGGTACAGTAAATCACACCTTTGGTATTTTTTTTACAAAATTCCCGAAGCCAACCGGCATGGTCCGGCTCCATGTGGTTTACCACGATGATATCAATGTCCTCCACCGCCAGAGAGAGGCCTTCCATCTGCCCGGTAATGGCCTTGGGAAAATCCATAATGTCCTGGGTCAGATCGATGAGTACGTTCTTTTCACCTTTGATAAGATAGGCGTTTATGGAAATGCCGTGGGGTATGGGCCATATTCCCTCAAAAAGATAGTTTTCGTCTTCAATGTTGACCGCAAGACGGTAAATATCATCTACTATTTTTTGAAACTTCATTCTGCAATTCTCCTTGCACCTATTTGTTTTTTTTAAAATATATTTAAAATGCCACGTTCCATTAGTAAAATCAATTTACAGTTTCTAAAATAATCACCTTGTGCAGTCGGCAAGCGTCAGGTAATAAGCGCTCTCTTTTTCCCTGCCCCGTTTCAGGCACCCGCCGGCAAAAATCCGGCATTTTTCTTTAAACACCTTTAAAGCGGCCTGGGCCTGATCCGGGGAGAGCACATTGGACTCAATTAAATTCAGGATGGATTGTATCCGGTATTTATCCTGGGAATGTGAGGCGGACAGTTGATCCCCATGCCCCCCGGTTTTAACCGTTAAGGGAATGTCGATCAGGTACACGGGCGTATCATGGGAAATACGCAGCCACAGGTCGTAATCCTCGCATACCGGAAACGCTTCGTTAAACATCCCCTTTTGATCAAAAAGTTGTTTTCTGATCATCACAGCTGAAGGGCTGACCAGGCAAAGTTTCAGAGAGGGCTCAAAAATCATGCCCGAGGGTTTTTTATGTTTTTTTTTGGGATTGACCCGTTTGCCCTTTCTGATCCAGATCTCCTCGGTCTGGCAGATCATGGCGCCGGGGTTGGATTGAAAAAAGTCCATCTGGCAGGACAGTTTATTTTTTTCCCAGGCATCATCGGAATCCAGCAGGGCAATAAAATGGCCTTGGCTTTCTTGAATCCCAAGATTCCGGGCCGCACTCACCCCCTTATTTTCCTGGACCAGTATCCGGATTTCATCTTTATATCCAGCCAGCACCTCCTGGGTTTCATCCGTTGACCCGTCATCAATGACAATGATTTCTATGGGCGTATAGTCCTGGGCAAGAACTGAATCAATGGCCCTTTCAAGGGTCCATGCCCGGTTAAAAGTGGGAATAATCACACTGACCATATCTGTTTTTTGTATCATCATGATAAAAAATGTAAAACATCAAAAGACAATAAACAAGGCATCTTCGGCGTCTGTTTAAAAAATGTAAGAAAAAAGTTGTAAACAGATTTTATTTTTGATAGAGCAGGATGGTAAAAATTTTTAATCAACCATGGGTGAAAAAATTTTAGTGATGCGGCAGTTAGATTTATCCTTAACCTTATGAAGCAACTGAGACCAACCTTTCCATATTCATTATGGGCACCCCTTGGTTCCAATACAAGTTCTGTCCATAATGATTACATTTGGAAAGTTTTGACAAGCACATTTAGATCTCATTAACACATGCCCAATTTTAATCCGGTTTAAACCGAGGATGAGGAAATTATGGCAAAAGGAAAAAACGTCAAACACATTATTGACAAGAGCTGGTGCAAGGGGTGCGGTATTTGCGTTCACTTCTGCCCAAAACAGGTTCTGGAACTGGACAGCGAGGAAAAAGCTGTGGCAGCCCGCCCTGAAGACTGCATTGGATGTAAACTTTGCGAACTTCGGTGCCCTGATCTGGCAATTCAAATTTTAGTTGAGGAGGGGGAATAAATAATGGCTGAGAATATACAATTTATTCCAGGAAGCGATGCCTGTATTGAAGGCGCCCTGTATGCCGGGTGTGACTTTTTTGCAGGTTATCCCATCACTCCGTCTTCAGAAGTTGCAGAGGGTTTATCTGCTCAGCTTCCCAAAAGAGGCGGCAAATTTATCCAGATGGAAGACGAAATTGCATCCATGGCCTGTATCATCGGCGCAGCCCTTGCCGGAAAAAAGGTTATGACCGCAACTTCCGGCCCCGGTTTCTCCCTGAAGCAGGAAGGCATCGGATACGCCTGTATGGCTGAGGTCCCCTGTGTTATCGCCAATATCCAGAGAGGCGGCCCATCCACAGGTAACCCCACCCACGTTGCCCAGGGTGACACAATGCAGGCCAGATGGGGCTCCCATGGTGATCACAGCATTATTGCCATGACAGCTTCCAACCTTCAGGATGTATTTAAAATTACGGTTGAAGGTTTTAATCTGGCGGAAAAATACCGGACACCTGTTGTTCTAATGTTTGATGAGGCCACCCAGCATCTGAGAGAAAAAGTGGTCATTCCTGAACCCGGCGAGATCGAAGTTGTGGACAGAATCAGAACCACGATCCCCGTAGGTGAAAAATACTATCCCTATCTTACCGATGAAAACGGCCAGCGTCCCATGTCCGATTTCGGTGCAGGTCATCGTTTCCACGTGACCGGTCTTCATCATAACATTATGGGTTTTCCTGATGTCAGTCCTGCAAATGTTGACGCGCTGATCCACCACTTGGTAGATAAAATTGAAAGTAAAGCAAACGAAATCGCCATGTACAAAGAGTACTACATGGATGATGCCGACTATGTCATCGTTGCCTATGGCACAACAACCAGATCCGCCCTCCAGGCTGCCGAAGACTATCGTAATCAGTTCGGCATCAAGGTCGGCGTTTTAGAGCTTCAGGTTGTATGGCCCTTTGCAGATGACATTGTCAGAGAAAAATGTGCTAATAGAAAGGCCGTGATTGTAGCTGAAATGAATATGGGCCAGATTGTCAACGAGGTAAAACGTGTTGTGGCTGAGCCTGAAAAGGTTTACTTCTCTAACCGGGTTGACAACCAAATCATCAAACCCACCGACATTAAAGCGGCTTTGAGAATGATCACAGGAAAGGGGGTATAACATGAGCGAATTTGATGTAAAAAAATATATCCGGGCCCAATTTTTCCCCCAGATGTGGTGTCCGGGTTGTGGACACGGAACTGTTATGGGTGCCCTTCTCCGGGCCATTCATGATCTGGGATTAGAAAACGATGACGTTTCCGTAGTTTCCGGTATCGGATGTTCTTCAAGAATCTCTGGTTATCTGGATTTCAACACCGCACATACCATGCACGGCAGAGCCCTTCCGACCGCCACAGGTGTTAAGCTTGCCAACCCCAACCTGAAAGTTATTGTTCCCTTTGGTGACGGTGACTCCACGGCCATCGGCGGCAACCACTTCATCCATGCCTGCAGAAGAAATATCGATATTACAGCCATCGTCATGAACAACCGGATCTACGGCATGACCGGCGGACAGTACTCTCCCATGTCCGGCTGTGGTGTAAAAGCAAGTACAGCACCCTATGGTGTTCCCGATCGTTCCTTTGACCTGGTTGAACTGGCCAAAGGCGCAGGTGCAACGTTTGTGGCAAGAACTACCGTTTACCATGCCAAAGAAGCCCAGAATACAATCAGAAAAGCCATTGAACACAAAGGCTTTTCAGTGGTTGAAATTCTGTCCATGTGCCCCACCCAGTTCGGCAGAAAGAATAAGGCCGGAGAGGCGCCCCAGATGATGGAATGGTACAAGGACAATACCGTACCCATGGGTTCCAAAAAACTGGCAGAAAATCCGGATCTTATTCAACGCGGCGTTTTTGTTGACGAAGAAGCACTCGAATATTGCGACGCTTACCAAACAAACGTCATTGACAAGGTAATGAAGAAAGGATAGGCACAATGGAATCAACAGGAATGGTTTTTACAGCTTCTGGCGGACAAGGGGTTATCACTACAGCCATTATCCTTGCCAGATCAGCTACAATCTTTGAGGGCAAAAACGCTATTCAGTCCCAGAGCTACGGCGCTGCGGCCCGTGGCGGCGCTACCCGTGCCGACATTTTAATTTCAGACGGCAATCTTTATTACCCCAAAGTTGAAGAGGCTGACGTTTTTGTCGCCCTGATGCAGGAAGGCTATGATAAATATGTCAACGTGATTAAACCGGGTGGTCTTATGATAATTGACCCAAGATATGTTACCCCCGGCAATGTCAATGCAAAGATCCTATCGTTGCCCATGTATGACACAGTTGTTAAAGAACTCGGAAAACCGATTGTTTACAGTGTCTGTGTCGTTGGCGCTCTGATCGGTGCAACAGGCATCTGTAAACCCGAATCAGCGATCAGTGTTATCAAGGATGCCATGCCTCCGGCTTTCTTTGACCTGAACACGCAGGCTCTGGAACTTGGTATTAAACTAGGAAAAGAGGCTGCTTAAAACCCAATCTCCAGATTGAACTTTAAGTTAAGCCTACTTGAATAAAGAAAAGGCCGATCCACGTAATTATGTGTTAGATCGGCCTTTTTTTATGTTTGTACCCCCCCTGCCATCAGAAAAAATCTCCCGCCAATACCTGCTTGATTCTGTATATGATTTTCAGACACTCATCATCTAAAGCCCGTACTTGAACAATAAGATCGGCGCTTGTCACGTTTCCGGCATCTCCGAGTAATTCGAGTTTCTCTGCCAAATTGGCGGCATTGTGTGCGGCTAAATATTTCAGCATTCCCTTTAAACGATGTGCATCTTCTTTTAATCCATCATACTCATTTTGTTCTATGCAAACAGTCATCTTTGACACGATCTGTGGATAGTCGGCTTCAAAGGCCTGCAGGCATTGATCTAAAAGAGATTTTTCGCCCCCCATGATCCGTTTTAGTTCCTGAACATCCAGGGTGCGTTCAAAATCCCGGATATCTTCAGGCTTTGCCTCAAAACGTTCCTGCCGGATAACGTTTTGAACGGCTTGGGCCAGCGCATCAGGATTAAGGGGCTTTTCCAAAAATTCATCCATACCGCTATTAAAAAAAAGGGTCTTGTCCTCCTGTGAAGTATGGGCCGTCAGCGCAATGATCGGTGTTCGTGACAGCCCCTTATCCTTTTCAATAGTTCTAATGGCACAAGCGGCATCAATGCCGTTCATTTCCGGCATCTCTCCATCCATTAAAATAAGATCAAAACGATGGGCGCTATACTTTTTTACTGCCTCTTTACCGTTATTCGCAATTTCAACCCGCCCTAGATTCAACATTTTAATCAGGCCTGTGACAACCACCTGATTCATTTTATCATCTTCGGCCAATAAAATCTTACATCCGCTTGTAAACGCCTTTTTATCATTCATAGTTCCACCTGATGATTTAATTCATATCAATAATCGGATGCCGTTAAACGCGCAGAATAATCTTCCAGATCACGCTTAAGTAAGGAAAACTGCTCACCGATCTCCGGCAAAAACTGCTCAAGGCGCTTTAAATCCCCGGCTTTGCCCGCGTGTTCCATTTTGAGAGCGGTTTTCTGAAAAACGCCTGCCGCCACATAACCGGATGCGCCTTTTATTTTATGGGCCTGTGCACCGCTTTTTTGGGCCCGGCCCTGGTTGATCAATTCCGTCAAAATATCAAGTTGTGCCGGCATGTCCTCAAGGAAAACGCTGATGGCCGATGCGGCGAGCTGTTTGTCTTCCATAAGATTGGCCATCAAGGTCTCCGGATTGAACGTATCCGGCGCCTGTCTCTCATTTGTTTTCTGATCCCTTTTTTCCTCATCCACCGAGGGCCGTTCCGGGTTACGGGCCTGGGTGCGATTGAGCCACTTTTCAATTTTTTCGGCCAGAATAATCGGATCTACCGGTTTGCTGATATAATCATTCATGCCTGCGTTCAGGCATTTTTCCCGGTCTCCGGCCATGGCATTGGCCGTCATGGCAATGATCGGGATTTCCGGATGAATAACGCCGGATGCCGTATTTCGGATCATCCGGGTGGCCTCAAGTCCGTCCAGCTCCGGCATCTGCAAATCCATCAGCACCAAATCATATGGAATTTTTTCAAGGGCCTTGATCGCCTCAATGCCGTTTGCCACTGCATCCACACAATATCCGAACTTACCCAGAAGGCCTTTGGCCACGATTTGGTTTGTGAGATTGTCTTCTGCCAGAAGAATCCTCACATTGGCCTGCTTGGTTTCATCATCTGAATGTCGGCTCCGGCTATTTTCTTTTTTACCGGCCGATTCCCCCAAAAGAACACTCGCCAGGGTATCTCCAAGTTCCGAGTACCGCAATGGTTTGGTAAGGTAAGCTGAAACCCCATTGGATTCAAAATACTGTGCATCTCCGCGTCGGCCTATAGGCACCAGCATCACCAATTTAAGATCTGCCCCATAGGGTTCCTTTTTAATGGCCAAACCAAGCGCGTCCCCGCTCATATCAGGCATCTGCGTGTCCAGTATCACAAGATCATAAAACACATTTTGTTGGGCCGTGCTTTGTATTTTTTCCAAAGCGGCTTTGGCATCTGCCGCGTCAGACACGTTTGCTCCCATGCCGGTCAATTGCCCCATTAGTATTTTTCGATGACTTGGGTTATCGTCCACAATTAAAATACGAACATCTTTCAGGACATCCGACATCCTTTTCTGATGATGGCCATTTTCAGATATGGACTGCTTTTTAAATTTTGCCGTAAACCAAAACAGGCAGCCTGGCCGACGGCTTTTTGATGGACCGATTTCGGAAACCGGCGAAATAACGCCGATATCTCCGTCCATCATTTGAACCAATTTTTTAGAAATGGCAAGCCCCAACCCAGTACCGCCGTATTTACGTGTAATGGAAGCATCCAACTGGATAAACTGTTCAAACAAATGATCCTGTTGATCCGGGGGGATACCCACCCCCGTATCCCTTACGGAAAAATAAATAAGAACCTCTTCTTGGGTTTCATGCTCGACATTCGCCTCTATCACCACCTCGCCGGACTTGGTAAACTTAACGGCATTACCTGTCAAATTGGTCAAAATTTGGCGCAGCCTGCCCGGATCGCCCTGAAGCAATCCCGGAACCTCGGGAGATACCCCGCAAATCAATTCCAGATCTTTTTCCTGGGCCTTCAAAGCCATCATCTGGGCAAAATCATCCATAAAGGTCAGCAATTCAAAATCCAAAAATTCCATGTCCAGTTTGCCTGCCTCTATTTTGGAAAAATCCAGTATATCGTTGATCAAAATCAAAAGCGCATCGGCACTGGCTTTAACATTGCTGGTATAAAGATGTTGTTCCTCGGAGAGATTCGTATCCAGCAGCAGCCCTGTCATACCAATGATACCGTTCATGGGTGTTCGGATTTCATGACTCATATTGGCCAAAAATTCGCTTTTTGCCCGGGTGGCCATCTCAGCTTTAGCCGCCATCCGGGTGGCCAGAGTTGTCTGTTTTTTCAAATCTTCATTGACGGTCATTAATTTGTTTTGGGCCTGTTTACGCTCGGTGATATCCGTATGAGTACCGAACATCATCAACGGCCTACCATCGTCAGTCCGGGAAATCACTCTGCCTTTATCCTGCACCCAGACCCAGTGCCCATCCTTATGCTTCATCCGACATTCAATATCATAAATTTCCAGGGTACCTGCAAAATGCCGCTTTAAATGGCGTTCTGACTTTTTTAAATCATCCGGATGCTCAAGCTGCATCCAGGTGTCAATGGAAACCGGCGACAACTCCCCAAGGGTATAACCGCAGATTTGGGCCCATCGTTCGTTAAATACGGTTTCACCGGTCTGTATATTCCATTCCCAGGTGCCGACATCCGTACCCCTGATCACGTTGGCCAGGCGTTCACGATCTTTAGAGATCTGCATCTGCGCATTTACATAATCGGTCTGGTCGAACATATAACCGTGAATTTGAACAACATTACCGGCATCGTTACGCAGCAGGCGGGTAAAATCATAAAACCATCGGTAGTCGCCGCTCTGGGTACGAAGCCTGTAAGTCTGCTCAAAATGCAAGGTTCCGTCTTCAATATATCCAGTTACTTCAGATAACAACTGGGTCAGGTCATCCGGGTGTATCAGTTCTGAATATCTAAAAGAGCTGTCCATCATCTGCTCGGGCGTGTACCCTAATATCTGACTAGCATTTTTGGACACAAAGGTCACAGGCCAGTGACTTTCAGGATTCCAGGAAATGGTGATCACAGGGCCTGCCGCAAATAGATCTCGTTCTGCTCGAAGGGCATCTTCCGCTTTTTGCTGCTCTGTGATATCCACAAATGTTTCCAAAAGAGCCGGCTGCCCGTTGTAGGTAAACGCCCGGACGGTTTTAATAATTGGGATTTCCCTACCGGCTTTACTTAAAAGCATCCGCCGGCTGTTGTCCATGGTCTGCCCAAGGTCCGTAATCGGGCAACTTCCTTTTGCCGCCGAACAGATATACTGCATGCATTCATGGCCGATGATCCTCTCCTGATCCGTACCGATAAGCTTTGCAGCGGCGGGGTTAACATAACGAATCACAAGATCCGCCCGACTAATAATGACCACACCGGCATCCAGCTGCTCAAGGATTTCCCGCTGCCGGGATTCGGCGTCCACCAAAGATGCCTGGGTCCGGGCCAGCTCTTTAAAGCTCTCATCGGCCATAGCCGCGATGGCTTGAAATTCATGAAAAGAATAATCATCCGCGTTGACATCATGCTCTGCAATGGCTCTTTGGAGCTTGAAAAGCTCTTTATCAACAGTTGCAATCAAACGGCGGGAGGCCAGTTTCAAAAGAAAAATCACGCCTAATGTCAGGCTGAAGATAATTAAAAGCTCTACAATAAATTGGTTGCGCAGCTGTCTTCCAAAGGATTGTATATTATTTTCAATATCATCCAGGTACAGGCCGCTGCCAATCACCCAGCCCCAGTCATTGAATTTGCGTGCAAACGAAATTTTTTGGGCCCCACGACCAAGAGACGGCTTATTCCATTCATATTGAACAAATCCCCCTCCGGCTCGACAGGCCGCGGCAACCAAACTCTGTACGACTTTTATGCCGTTGGGATCCGTGGCTTCCCAGAGGTCTTTACCGATCAATTCCGGCTGAATCGGGTTAAGCAGTACACGTCCCTTATTCGTGCAGATAAAAATATACCCCTCCCCTTGGGCATAAACATAGGTTTCCAGACCTTTTAATATTTGTTTTTTAATGCCTTCAATTGAGACACCTTTTTGAGCCAGAAGATAGCGCTCATAGTCAATATGAGCCAAAGCCCGATTAACCATGGTCTTGATTAAATTTTTTCTTTCGTTAAAAATGCTCTGACGTATCTGGGCCATTTCATTTTTAGCCACAAACCAGGATTGAACCGCCAGGCCTGTCACCAAAACAATACTCAGAAGAATAAGGGCCTGACGCAAATTGCTGCGAAAGACGTCCGGCATGGATCTGGTAAAAGTAGGGTCTGTTTTTGAAAACAGCCGGATCAGGCTGTGCCCTGCCAGTGCCAAAAGCAAAAGCCCCAGCCCGGCGGCAATGGCAACGTGCCATGATTTCGGCTCCGGCCAATTGTGGATTTGGACATCCTGTGGGAGAAAATCCGGATTTAAACCAAAGGAACGAAGCTTATCCCACAAAAAAATCGGGACATTTGGACTGTTTGTGATCACAGAGGGTATCTTTTTTTGCTGCAGTATCTCAAGGGCAAGTTTTCCGGCTGTTTGTCCCTGGTCCCGGGAACTTGCCAGCATTCCCCCGACAATGCCGTGGTCCAGGTAAAAATCCCACATACCGTAAACGGGTGCCGATGTTGCGCGGTCGATCAGCTCTGCTGCCGCCTCATTACTATAGTACACATCATCTTTATCCCGGTTGAAAAGCACCAGTAAAACGGCATCATCCGGGGAAATCGCTGCCAGGTTCTGCTGAAGTTCAACCGTGGACAATCCATGAAGCCACACCGGTACAAAGCCCAAATTGTCGTCTTTTAAAGCCGCTTCAACCTCTTTTTGGACGGCCGCGATAGTGGGCGTTGTTCCGGTAATAATCAACAGATCAATGGGAAGGGTTTTGTATTTCCAGTTCAGATACTCAAGCATGTGGACACCTGCCCCTGCCGGCGGCCGGCGCTTGCTGTCCGGGTACTCATTGAAAATTTCAACAGGAAAACCATCCAGAACCGTTCTAATACCTTCCTCGATATTATCGGTCCAGGAAAATCCTTTGTGGTAAGAATGCAGTATTAATATACGTTTTATTTTAACCGGCTGGGCATCGCCCACATCAGAGGCTGCTGAAACCTGGGCAAAAACCAATGAAAACAAAATAAAGCAGGAAATCAAAATGCTGAAAAAGAGATGCGTCAATGAAAATTGCATGCAATATTTTATGCCAAATACGGAGTTAGATTTCATTTTAACGGACACCATATACCGAATCTGTAAAGAAAATATCTGCCGCTTAATTCGTATTAGGTTGAATTCGCCTTGTGTCGGTCGATTTAGGAAAAAAGGCAGAGTTTATTGCTTAAGGATTACGAAATCAGAATACATTTAAAGGGTTGGAATTGCAAGGTTAGAAAATGGCGGCTCAGGATATAATCATCAAGTGCAATCCCCCACTGTTTATGATATTTAGAATTAAGGTCAGCTTGTTTAAAGACCTTATGCAAAAAATGAAAGGCCCCCTGCCATGCCCCGATTTTTAAATCGGTTTTACATTGAATTCATACGCCCCACAGATCCCGGGCTGTTCATTACCAGATATGCGGCCAAGGCTACGGTATGCTGCCTGCTTTCTTTGACTGCAGCCCTGCTCCTTGGGCTGCGCGGACATGATCTTTTGTGGTGGTTGATCGGTGCGCTGTGTACAATCCTGTTCCGTACCGGCAGTACCTTCAGTCGCCGGAAAATGTATGGATTGATCCTTTTGGGAACCGTATCCCTTACCGTGCCCATAGCTGCCGTCATCGGCAGTAATACCGGTGCAAGCCTGGCATTTATCTTTATTTTATCCTTTGCCTGTTTTTTTGTTGCAGCTTTAGGTGTCTCCGCCTCCACCATCGGCATCGGATGTCTTGTGGTCACCATGATTTCTATTTTTTCCCCTGCAGCAATAATTCCCGGGCTCATACGATCGGCCTGGTTGATGGGCGGCGGCCTGATCTCATTTTTAATCAACTTTTACCTGTGGCCATTTGATCCGGAAAAGGTGCTTTTGTCGGCAGCCAAGTTGGCGGTTGAAGATATGGGGCTCTTTTTTGACGGACTTTGCGCCAGAATCAAAAACCCCAGAGTCACAGATGCAAACTTAAATTACCTGAGTTCAGAAGCTTCAGCATCCATACGCCGGTACCGGATTTTCATGGAAAGCTTCAATGTGGACCCGTTAAAGGGCAGCCGAACCCAAGGCGGACCCGGCCTTTATTACTTTTCCCTGGTCCGGCTGTTTGAAACCCTGATGGGATTGTTTCATCACATCCATTTCTGCGATGGCAACCCCGAATTTGACGAACTTAAAGAGACCTTTTACACTGCGTCAGCAGGCATCGGCGAGGCCTTTGACCTTTTTACCGAAATGAAAAGCGGCATGTATATCAAACCCGATTTTTCCCCCATCCATACCGACCTGGAAGAAATCCAGACCGCTCTTGTGGAGATGAAAGGGTATCAGAAAGGAGATCATGGGCAAAATAAATTCCTGGAGGCATGGGCGGCCCTGTATGAACTGAAAAATGTGGTGGGCGAACTTGAAACCATGATGGCTTTGGCAGACCAGCGTTTCCAACTGAAGGTAAAACCCCATGCAGCCTAGTAAACGGGTCAGACTGTCCAAAGAATTTACCTTTTCCTCCCAGATCTTCCGGCACGCCCTGAGGGCCGCTGTTGCCATAACTTTAGCCGTGGGCATAGTCAAGCAGACAACCCTTTACCATGCGCTGTGGGTGCCGATAACCGTATTGGTAATCATGCGTCCCTCTTTGGGCGGCACCCTGCACATCAGCTGGAAACGGCTGGCCGGCACGGCTGCAGGGGCAGCTGCGGGTGTCCTTATCGCTTTTCTGGAGCTGCCGCTTGCTGCTATAAGCATTCTTGCCTTTGCGTTGCTGTTTTTAATTTTCTACTTCAAAGGGCGAAATTATCTTGTTTTTATCGCATTCCTGACTGCTGATCTGGTGATCGTTCTGAGCGCAGCCTTTCCTCACCCGTGGCAAAGCGGGGCCGAACGTATGCTTGACACGTTTTTAGGCATCGGCATCGGCATCGGGGTCTCTTTTGTGGTGTGGCCGAACTTTGCCAGAAAGACGCTGCGACATGCCGTGGGCGATCTGATCGCGGCCCAGCACCGCCATTTCAGTCGGCTTCGAAAGGCCTATTTCAGTGAAATCCCGGATTCCGTCCAACTTCTTTCCGGACGACTTCAGGCCCGGGAAAGTCTGGATAACTGCACCCAGAAATGCACGGATGCAGCCATAGAGCCCGGGCTCATCCCTGGACAGCGACAGGAACTGCTTAACCTGGTGGATCTTTTCGCCAAACTCCACAGGATCTTGATTGCCCTATCTTCCATTGTCGCCCATTCCACAGGGGTATTTAAAGGTCAGATAGAGCCTGATTTTAACAGATTGATGGATACGGTAGAGAATCAATTTTCACAATTGGAAACCTATGCCCGCACTGCTGAAAATTCTTTGTCGCCCCATGCTTTCAACGACGCTTTCAGTCGGTTTATGGCCCAGCTGGGCGCCATGCGCAAAAACGGTGAATTTGATCGATTTCCTCTGGATGCCCGGAACAACTCATCTTCTTTTATCCTGCAGATCCGTCAAATTGGAGATGGACTTGATCAGGTGTATGCCGGGCTGAAAAACCTCAGGACGCCCCAATGACATCTCATAACATTGGCTGCCGCCCTGTAAAATTAACGCGCTTGCGGCAAGCTGATAATTAATTAGGAATACAAACGCCTATCGCTTTAACGTCTGCTAAATTAAATAAAATCATCGATTTTTAAACCGGATTCGTAATTCGCTGCGATACGGCTAATCACAAAAATTTACTTGCTATACACCCGGAAATCAGCCTATTATTAAATAATTTCGAAATACAAATTAAAACATCTATGGAGCGATGATTTACTATGAATAGAATGCTCATCGTTGATGATGAAGAAATCGGCAGAACCGTAATGGAGGAGATTTTCAGTAAGTACGGTCCATCTGTCTCGGTCTCTTCCGGTACTGATGCGCTGCAAGTCTATCAAAAAGGCATTGAAAAAGGAAAACCCTTTGATCTGGTTTTGCTGGATATCTCTCTTAAAGATATCAGCGGGATGGAGGTCTTAAAAAAAATTAAAACCATTGATGCCGGACTCAAAGAACACAAATCCATGGTCATTATGGTTACCTCCCATGGTGAAAAAGACATCGTCATCGGTTGTATCAAATCTGGGTGTAAAGCCTATTTCATAAAACCATTAAAGCAGGATGCGGTGGATAAGAAAATGGCCGAATTGGGATTCTCCCCTGCCCAATAACAGGTTCTGAACACGCTTTTTCCAAAGCGGTATTTTTTCGGCGTCACTGATCAGGAAAACCACATGAAATCATCCGGTTATCATAATAAGGCCAAACTATATCTGGATAAATTTACAGCGCTGAAAACGGTGCCGCCTGTTGCGGCCCGCCTGATGAAGATGATCGAAGAAGATACCTCTTCCCTTGAAGAATTTGAAACGGTTATCCGGGTTGACCCGACATTGGTCTTACGAATTTTAAAGCTGATCAACTCTTCCTACTTTTCCCTGAGGACAAAAATCAAAAGCATATCCGAAGCGGTTGCCTACATCGGGATGGACAACCTAAGAAACATGATTGTTCTCGACGCAGTGAAAAATCTTTTTTTAAAAGATTCAACGACCACAGAATTTTCCAGAAAAAAATTGTGGGCCCATTGTGCCGTGACAAGCATTTGCTGCAATATGGTTGCCGAACGAATTTTTGTTCAAAAAGGGGAGGATGACTTTCTATGCGGTATTCTCCACGATATCGGCCTGATCGTTGAGGATCAGGTGGCCCCGGAAAAATTCAAATCATTTTGCCGCACATTTGAACCGGAGAACCAAAAACTGATTGATCACGAACGTATGACCATGGGAACAGATCATACCATCATCGGTTCTCTGCTGACCGAGCAATGGGGGTTGAAACCTGATCTTTGCCAGGGGATAAAATGTCATCACGATATCATGAACCATGTGGAACCGGACAGCCACAATGGTATCCTGCAAATTTCGGAATATCTGGCTTCTATGTTTGGGTATATGGCATACCCGGAAACACAACAAAAATTAAAATCCCCGCCTCTGCTTTTCCACATCAAAAAAAATATCATGGGCTACCGTGCCATTATAGATGATCTGCCCCAGGAAATTACAAGGGTTAAAGAGATTTATTCCCTTGGAGACGATGATACTGATGAACTTATTTGATGATATTCTTCAAGAATCAGATGACGAAATCAATGCCAGTTTTCTTGGATTGCTGAATCAATATCTTCCAACCTACACGTTTGGAATTTTGCTGAACACAGGCGGCGTTGTTGGATCCTTATCAGGTTCTCTTGCGGATACCGGCCTTGCCGACCAACTGCGACAAACTGTTGACAGCGGACAAGTATTAACCGGACCTAACGGGCCGTTGCTGTCTTTATCCCTACAAGATATGAATTCTGTTATTGTATGTGAAATACCCCAGGCGCTTGACCCGACCACGGCGTTTGCCATGACCCGGGATATTATCAATCTTTGCAAAAACCTCCATAAAAAAGAACGCCTTTTGTCTGAAGAAAAGGCACTGCTCGCAGCTCACAAAGAGCAGCGAGACCGAAGAATCAGGGTCCTGGAAAAAAAATACCAGGATATTCTTGCTCAAAACCAGACCCAGAGCGCCGAGTATTCCAAACTGCTTAAATCTGAAATCCAAAACCGGACGTCTGAACTGGAACAGTCTAACAAAGAGCTGGCCCAGGCCAAGGAACGGGCAGAAGCGGCGAATATTGCAAAAGATCAATTTTTAGCAAATATGAGTCATGAAATACGAACCCCCATGAACGGGGTGATCGGCATGGTTGAACTTCTTCTGGGGACCTCTTTGACCGAAGAACAGCGCCATTTTACTATGCTCATGAAAAACTCGTCCAACGCGCTTCTCAACGTCATTAATGATATCCTGGATTATTCAAAAATCGAAGCGGGAAAACTGGATATAGAGGAAATTGAATTTAATTTAAGACAAGTCATAGAAGAGCTTTCAGATATTATATCCATATCCCTATTTGAAAAAGGCCTCTTTTTTGCGGGAATTTTTGAAGCCGATGTGCCGGTGATGCTAAAGGGCGATCCGGTGCGGCTGCGCCAGATCATCATGAATTTCTGCGGAAATGCCGTTAAATTTACCCGGCAGGGCGGCGTTGTGCTTCAGGTCGGTTTAGAATCAAAAACCTCGTTTGGCGTGCAGCTCAAATTTTCAGTAACCGACACGGGCATCGGTATTCCAACAGACCGGATAAGCGGATTATTCCAATCTTTTTCCCAGGTGGACGCAAGTATGACCCGACAATATGGCGGCACCGGACTTGGACTGGCGATCTGCAAGCAGCTGACCGAAATGATGGGGGGAAAGGTCGGTGTATCCTCACAGGAGAATAAGGGGTCCACCTTCTGGTGCAAAATAGAATTTAAGCAGCAGGATAAAGGGGACCCAATACCTGACGTGAGTCTGGAACAGGATGCGATGATATTAATCGCCGATGCCAACCCGGCAGCCAGACAGGTATTGATCGAATATATAAAACCTTTGGGATATCCGTTCCAGGAAGCCTGTGATATCATTGATGCCTGCAGCAAAATCCTTTCAGCCCGGCAATCGGACACACCGTTCAGCTATGTCTTTTTTGACCAGGATCTTCCCGGAATACCGTCAACAGATCTGGTTGAAGCCGCTGCCGAGACCTGCGATATTTCAGATACTACTTTTGTGCGTCTTGCGTTCCTTGGACGTCAAAATCATCAACAAAGTAACGCCCCCCACCCCCGAATCATAAACCTAAACAAACCCGTAAAGTATGCGGATTTTATTGGCTGTTTGTCATCTCCCGATTCTTTAATCAACATGCAGACCCAAGGCAACACCCAAAGAATGCAGGCAGATTCCGACACTTTTAAGCTCACCTGTTCATGCCGACTACTTCTGGCAGAAGACGATGAAATGAACCGCATTGTGGCTGAAAACCTTTTGAAAAAAATGAATATAGCGGATATCCAAATCGCTGAAAACGGACAGGAAGCCTTGGATTTATTCAAAGCCGGGCAATTTGATCTGATCCTTATGGACGGCCAGATGCCCGTGATGAGCGGCCTGGATGCCGCCATGAATATTCGCAAGTATGAAAAAGAACACAACCTTTCGCCGGTAACCATTATTGCCCTGACCGCCCACGCAATGAAACAGGACCGAGAGCTCTTTTTGGCCAACGGGATGAATGATTACATCACAAAGCCCCTGACTGCGCGAGCTTTGTCAGATGCAATTGAACGAACTATGCCGGAAAGTTACGGCAAAACCACTATCTACCCCAAAGACGCATCAATTATTCAAAGAGAAAACGACGAAAATGTTGTGGATATGGCCGAACTCCGGGAGATCATGAGCGCCAATAAATCTTTGTTGGATAAATGTACCCGAACATTTAAAAAAAACCATGGCCCTGTTTTAACCCGGATTATGGAAAGTATTTCTGCCGATGATGGGCCGGAACTGCAAAAAAGCGCACACCAGCTAAAGGGCATGCTCAAGTATCTGGCCGCCAAATCAGCGGCGCAAACCGCCTACAGGCTTGAACAAATGGGCGCGGAGTCAAACATAAAAGATGCATCCGCGCTGATTGTTCAATTACAAGACGCATGCAAAAGCATTCTGGATTGTCTTGAAAACGTCTCTGACAAAGATGGCTTCAGGTAAATCCTGGTTACATTTTTTTTACAGCCCCAGTTTGTCTTTTAAAAATGGGACATATGCCTTTTTTTTATCAACATTGGCCTCTTCAACCGATACTTTAAACACACCGATCATGTCCCTCAATTTGCCTGACAGGGTGGAAAGTTCCTGTGCGCTTTGCTTTAACCGAACACTGCGCTCGGTCATCTCTTCGGACACTTCGTTGACTTCTGTAATTTCCTTGGAGATTTGTGTTGACGCCTTGGAACTTTCACCTACATTTTCATTAACCTCACTGATTCCGGATGACACGAGCTCAATGTTTTCAGCAACCATGGATGCATAGTCGGACTGTCCTTCTATGGCTTCAGAAATTTCAGAAACAATCCGTGTCACTTCCGAAATAACCTGGGTGATCTGTTCAACCTCCTGAACCGTCGCATTTGAAGAGTTCTGGATCTCATCTATCCGTTGTTTTATATCCATGGTTGCATCAGCTGTCTGAGCGGCCAGTCCTTTTATTTCTGCCGCCACCACGGCAAAGCCTTTTCCCGCTTCGCCGGCCCGTGCCGCTTCAATGGTGGCATTCAAGGCTAACAGATTTGTCTGTTCGGCAATATCAGTGATCACTTCGGTAACCTTTGTGATATCATTAGCCGAGGTGCCTAATGTAACAACTCTACGGGTTGCCGCATTTACCGTCTCTGCCGCAGTTTGGGTTATTTGCCTGGCTTTGTTACAGTTTTCAGCCACTTGATCTAAATTTTCTTTTATTTGTCCTGTAGAGTCCGTCACCGATGCCAAATAGTCAACAGCCTGTTCAGTGGCCGATGCCACGGAGTCCATGCTTTGACTCATTCCACCTGCGGCACCGGCTACAGTTTCAGACTTGTTGGTAAGGCTTTGCGAATCTTCCAGCATAAGTTCCGCCACTGAGAGCAGTTCTTCGGAAGACGCAGAGACCGTCTCCGAATCAACGCCGATATGCACAATGATTTTATTCAACCTGGATATCAGATTATTTATCCACTTTGCCAGTTCTCCTATTTCATCCCGACTTTTGATGGCAATCCGCTGGGTTAAATCTCCGTCACCCTCACAGATATCCTTAAGCGCTGCCACAGTTGCATTGACCGGCCGGACAATTATTGAGGCCGTTATCCAGACAATGGCTATGGCAAATAGGATTATAAAGCCGGATAGGATAAGATTAAACCGGGTCAGGGCATTGGTGGGTGCGAACATTTCCTGATCATCAGACTGAACAACTGCAATAACATTGATTTTATTTGAGCGGGCAAAGGCGTTATGAACCGCCCTTTGGTCCACTATCGCCGGAAAGCAGCCACTAGTTTGGCTTATTATCTGCCGGCCATATTCCGTATCGGCCAGGTTCAACTTGTTGATCTTCGTTTTATCAGCATGTGCAACAACCATCCCGTTGCTGTCTATCAGGTATGCATAGCCTTTTTCCCCGATTTTAACAGGATCTGTAAACTTGAATGAAAATGCCTGAAGATCCACCACGGCAAATAAAACCCCATGAATTGTTCCCCCGTTTTTTATGGGCGTTGCAATAACAAAAATCGGATTTCCCGAGGCTTTGCTCTGCAATACATTTGAAATTTGGGTTTGACCTGCCATGGCGCTTTTAAAATAACCCCTTTTCCCAACATTGATTTTTCCTATGATTGAAGTTGGAGATCCCGAAATAATTTCACCGGTTCCATCAGCAATGCTTATCCCTTCGTAGAAGCCATATCTTTGGCGCAATTGTGCAAACATCTGGTTTATATTTTCCCGGGCCGTCTCTCCTTGATTTCCTTCTTTAAATAGATCCCGGCAACTTGCCATAGTCTGCCATGTTTCGATATCCTTGGTCCGGGCATCCACCCATGCATCCATTGTTAAGACAGTTGATTGGCTGATTTTGACAAGCTGGTTGACCAGACTGTTTTTAAGTGCGCTTTTAGCTTTGGAACCAGAGATCAAGGCCATTCCTCCTAAACCGGCAACGAGCAGAAAAAACACAGGCAGAATAATTTTATATTTGAAATTAAGTCTCATATTTCTCCCCATTTTTTCAAAAATTTAGGACAATTTAAATTGATTCATTAATTCATTAAGCTTAGTCGCCAGTGCTGACAGCTCCTGGGCTGTGAATTTAACGTTAATGCTGCGGTTCGAGATTTCACTTGACGCTAAACTGACGTCGGATATACTTTTTGCCACTTCATCGGAAATCACGGAACACTCTGCCACATTTTCAGTCACCTCGGAAATACCAAGTGAGGCCTGGGAAACATTATCGGCAATCTCCGCCGTGGCCTGGGACTGCTGTTCCACGGCATCCACAATGGCGCTGACGCTCTCATTGACCGCATTAATGACACGGATAATCTCTTCAATACCTTGTGTAGTCTCCTGGGTGGAGCCCTGCATCCGCTCGATCTTCATCCGAATTTCAGTGGTCGCCTCAGCCGTCTGATTGGCCAGCACTTTAATTTCATTGGCCACCACGGCAAACCCCTTGCCGGCTTCCCCGGCCCGGGCCGCTTCAATCGTGGCATTTAAGGCCAAAAGATTGGTCTGCTCGGAGATATCGGTAATAGTTTCAGTAACTTTCCCGATTTCCTGGGCAGCCGATCCCAGTTGGGACACTTGTTCCGATACCTGCCCTGCTTGGGACACGGCGGTCTCGGTCACTTGCCTGGACTGTTCCGTATTGGCTACGATTTCATTAATGGTCGCCGTCATCTCTTCGGCTGCGGCTGAAACGGAATTAACATTACCGGAGGTTTCCTCGATGGAGGCCCTGACACTGATCATACTTTCACTCATCTGTTTGGCGGCGGCGGCAACGGATACGGCCAGTTCAGAAGATTCCGAAGAATCGGTAGACATGATTTGAGATGCCTCGTTCAATTGCTCAGAAGAACCGGACAAGGTCTCCACCCCTTGGTGGATGTTCTCTATCATCCTTCGCAGATTTCTGACCATGGTATTCATGGCCGTAGCCAAGTGTCCTGTCTCGTCCTCGCAATAAATATCAATTGATTTACTCAAATCCCCTTCTGCCATACGATCGGCAAACGCCACGCCCTCTCTTAAACGGCCAGTGATGGACCGGGCCACCAGGAAAAACACCAGCGCAGCCAGAAGCGTACCGGCAACTATCAGCCCAACGGCTTTAAAAACCCTGGATCGAAGTTGTGCATCTGCCTCATCCAGGGACTGAATGACTTCAAAGGCGCCATGGATTTCCCCGGCTTTCCAGTTTTCAAAGGGACCGCCGGTGGGATCTTTTCCATCGTCCCGCCCCCAGAGGGTTTTGGACTGTCCCGGATCCCCATGGCAGATCAGACAGGTTTCGGACAGGCGAATTGGTAGAAAATAGCGGACCGAATTGGTATGTGTATCCACCACATGATACTCATCCAGATTCTCTCGCTTAATCTTTTCAAGGACCGGCCCTTCAATTTTACGGGATTGGCCGTAATCAGGTTCATTTTTGGGATTTCGGGGACTGAATTTAGGAACCCGGAAGGAATAGTCACCCTGTTCAGCCTTGCGCATGGCCGACTTCCAAGCGGAAACCACCGGCACGGTTGCCAGAAGTTTATCCATCCGGCCTGAACCGGCGTAGGATTTAATCTCTTCCATGGAAAAAAGACCCAACGCCCACTTCTCTTCCATTTCCTGGCGGACGGATTCACTGATCAGACAAATTGATCTTGCTTTTTCCGCATAGGATTCAACGGTCTCAACTTTGTCGAAGCGGACATAAAAAAAGAGCAGAACACCGACCAGCAGAATTGTTGTACCAATACCCACAGCCATAAATTTAATAAAAATCGGCAGATCCAAAATTTTTTTCATTTTTCCCCCGAATTTAAAATAATAAACGTAAATAGCCGCCATGGGCTATCCTGGCCTATCAATACCCAGATTCCGTCCACAACAAAGTTTGAAAAATCGCTGTCGATTACACAAACTTTCTTATAAAAACAAGTATGTATCGTCCCAGAGTCAGAGTTGGTAAGACATGATTTTTCTTGTAATTGGTTAAAATTACCAAATTTACGAGGTCAGCTCAATAGGAAGTTACGAAACATAAGTCGATGAATTTTAACCAGGACGAATTTTTCAAATATTTTGAAAAGAATACCAGGTGGCCGAAGGGTATGCCAATGAATTAAAAAAAGGCCGATCCACCCAATGGGTAAAATCGGCCTTTGTCATGATCGGTCAAAAATATGAATTAATCGTCTGCCTGTTTAATAACAACCAGCAGATCCTTTGCATCAACCTGGGTTCCCACAGATGTGGCGATTCGTTCCACAACACCGGGAATGTCAGAAACCACATTGGTCTGCATTTTCATCGCTTCAATGGTTACCAGCACATCGCCGCGTTCAATTTCATCACCTTCTGAAACGCAAACCGCAGAGATCAGACCCGGCATAGGTGATCCAACTTCACCCATATTCGCGGGGTTGGCCTTTTCCCGTGGTGCTCTTTCCGGTACTTTGGAGCGGTCAGGCACTTTAACAATACGGGATTGGCCGTTCAGTTCAAAATAGACCTCTCTATTTCCTTCTTCATCCGCTTTGCCTTTGGCCATGAAACGAATAATCAGGGTTTTTCCGGAGGCGATATCAACGAACAGTTCTTCTTCGCGTCTCATGCCGTAGAAAAAATTAAGGGTCGGCAGAACACTGACATTGCCAAATTTTCTGCGATGCTTCATGTAATCCACAAATACATCCGGATACATTAAATAAGAGGCAAGTTCGCAGTCGGAAATTTTCTTTTCCACCAGCTTTTCGGCCTGGGCACGCTCCTGATCCAGATCAGCCGCTTCAAGCAACTGTCCAGGACGAACTGTAATGGGTTCTTCGCCTTTCAATATCTTTTTCTGCAACTCCTTGGGAAAACCTCCGGGAGGCTGCCCCATCATGCCTTTAAAAAACGTCACCACGGATTCGGGAAAAGAGACTTCTTTGTTCGGATCCAGAACATCTTCTTTGGTGATACCGCTGGTAATCATGGACAAGGCCATATCCCCAACCACTTTTGAACTGGGTGTTACTTTTACGATATCGCCAAACATTTCGTTGACGTCTTTATATACCTTTGCCACTTCAGGCCATCTTTCTTCAATACCCAAAGCTCTGGCCTGCTGGCGCAGATTGGTATACTGGCCGCCGGGCATTTCATGCAGATACACCTCAGAGGTTCCGCTGTGAAATTCACTTTCAAAACCAATGTACATCTGCCTTACTTTTTCCCAGTAATTGGAAACCAGCGCCAGGGACTCGGGATCAAGGCCGGTATCTCTGGGGGTATTTCTAAGTGCAGCGGCAATGGAACCTAAGTTGGGATGCGAGGTCAACCCGCTCATGGAGTCGATTGCGCAATCAATGGCATCAACGCCTGCGTCTGCTGCCGCAAGCAGCGTTGCACCGGCAATACCGCTGGTATCATGGCTGTGAAGATGAATGGGCAGGCCAATTTCATCTTTTAATGCGCTGACAAGCACTTTTGCCGCAGCTGGCTTTAACAAGCCTGCCATATCCTTGATGGCCAGAATATGGGCACCTGCTTTTTCCAGCTCTTTGGCCATATCAACATAATATTTCAGGTTGTATTTTGTTCTGTTGGGATCGATAATATCACCGGTATAGCAGATGGAGGCTTCACAAATTTTATTGTTTTCCAGGACCGCATCCATGGCCAGCCGCATGTTTTCAACCCAGTTCAGAGAATCAAAAACACGGAAAAGATCCATGCCGTTTTCAGCTGCCTGTTTAACAAAATAGGTAATTACGTTGTCCGGATAATTGGTATAGCCAACACCATTGGAGGCGCGAAGCAGCATCTGGGTCAACAGATTTGGCATGCGCTCACGCAATTGCTGGAGCCGTTCCCAGGGGCACTCTTTGGAAAACCGCATGGCCACGTCAAAGGTGGCCCCGCCCCAGCACTCCACAGAAAACAGGTCAGGCAGAAGCGCGGCATAGGTGGGTGCAATGTTCACAAGATCAAAGGTTCTCACCCGGGTGGCAAGCAGGGATTGATGGGCATCGCGCATGGTCTTGTCGGTGATCAGCAGTTTGTCCTGCTTTTTCATCCAGTCTGCAACAGCCTGGGGACCTTCGTTGTCCAGCATTTGTTTGAGACCCGGCTGAGCCTGCTGGGCAGTAAATTTGGGGACGGTGGGCTGATGCACATGGGCTGCCGGAACGGGTCTGTTTTGAACGTCTTCATTACCGTTGATAATGACATCACCCAAAAAGGTAATCAGTCGGGTTGCCCGGTCGCGTCGTTTGGCAAACGTGAAGAGCTCTTTTGTTTCATCGATAAACTTGGTGGTATATTCAGCTTTTACAAAGGTTGGATGGCGGATCAGGCCTTCTAAGAACTGCAGGTTTGTGGCAACGCCCAAAATTCTGAATTCGGTTAAGGCGCGATGCATTTTCAACCGTGCTTCCTTTTCATCTCCACCCCAAGCCGTTACTTTTGTCAGCAGGGAATCAAAATGACGGGTAACGATGGCCCCGGAATAAGCAGTTCCGGCATCCAGACGAATGCCGAATCCGGCTGCTGCCCGGTAGGCTGTAATTCTTCCGTAATCGGGAATAAAGTTGTTTTCGGGATCTTCGGTGGTGATACGGCACTGGATGGCATGGCCTTTGAGGGTAACATCTTCCTGTTTTGGAATAAGGCTTCCGGGCTGTCCAATCAGCATGCCCTGAGCAATTTTTAATTGTGCCTTGACAATGTCAACCCCGGTCACTTGCTCTGTTACCGTATGCTCTACCTGAATTCTTGGATTGACTTCCATGAAGTAGAACTGTTCCGTGTCGATATCCATTAAGAACTCAACGGTTCCGGCACTTTCATATCCAACGGTTTTGGCAATGGACAAGCCTGCGTTGCACAGCTCTTCACGCTTTTCATCGGAAAGAAAGGTGGCAGGGGCTCTTTCAACAACTTTCTGATTTCTTCTTTGAACAGAGCAGTCGCGCTCGAACAGATGAATGATATTGCCCTGGGAATCCCCAAGCACCTGAACTTCAAGGTGTCTGGCTTTCCTGACAAGCTTTTCAAAATAAACTTCATCACTGCCGAAGGCTGCGGCAGACTCTTTTCGGGCCGCATCAACCTGTGTCAATACCTCTTCGGTGCTATTCACGGCCCGCATGCCTCTGCCGCCGCCGCCCCAGCTGGCTTTAAGCATCAACGGATAGCCGATCTCTTCTGCGATCTCAATAACTTTATCATCATCATAAGGCAGTGGGCCGCTGGCCGGAACAACAGGGGCTCCCGCATCTATGGCCACCTTACGTGCAGAGACTTTGTTGCCAAGCTGTCGCATAACCTCCGGGGAGGGCCCGACAAATTTGATACCGGCTTCGGCACACGCGTCGGCAAATTCAGGCTTTTCTGCAAGGAATCCGTATCCGGGGTGAATGGCATCTACATTTTTTTCCTTGGCAAGCTGAACAATCCCTTCATAATCAAGATAGGCTTCAATCGGTCCTTTTCCTTCCCCGATTAAATAACTTTCCCCGGTCTTAAACCGATGAAGTGCAAATCTGTCCTCCTGGGAGTAGATGCCAATCGTATCTATCCCAAGCTCATGTGCCGCACGTGTTACACGAATGGCTATCTCACTGCGGTTTGCAATCAAGAGACGCTTGATTTTTTTTCCCATAACATCCATTTTACATTTCCTCGTTTTAGATGATAATGCTTCTCAATCTGTTTGCAGCATCGGCAACAGACTCTTCAATGCCCAAAATCGGTAAAAGTTCCTTCCACTGCCTTACTACGTCACTACGTTCGTTATGGCGTATCTAAATCAATCAATGGTTTGGAGACCGTCCCTAATTATCCTTTTTCATGAAATTTCTTAAAACTTCATAAAAAAAGATTAAAAAATCTAATAAAATAGGAAACGCTTGTCAATCTATATTTTAGGAAACGCTTATCAATCTATTTTTTTTGTTTTGATACGCAAAAAAACAGGAAAAAAATTTTTTAAAATCATCTATTTACGTAAAATTAAAAGAGAAGCATAAATCATTATATTTTCATATACATCCAAATTTTGCTTTTCCGACAGATGGTTTTTATTGACCCGACCACCGCGATCAGACTATATATCATAAATAAATATGATAAAAACTATAAAACCAATTATTTTTAATTATGGTTTTAAACGCCTTTTACCTGCGGGGCAGTTATGATTGACCGAATTCATTTGTCCATATTAAACGAAATTGACCGAAAGGGCACCTTGACGGCTGCAGCCCAAGCCCTTTGCCTGACCCAGCCGGCCCTGACCCACACCATTAAAAAACTTGAATCAAGCATCGGCACCCGGCTGTGGCAAAAAGATGGCCGGGGGTTGCGCCTGACCCGATCAGGGCGTTATTTACTGGGGGTTTCCCGTAAACTACTTCCCCAGTTTGCCCTGGCCGAAAAGATGCTTGAACAATATGCACAAGGCAAAAGGGGAATGCTGTGTATCGGAATGGAGTGTCATCCATGTTACCGCTGGTTTTCAACCATTGTCGCCCAATATCTTGCCCAGTGGACGGATGTGGAAGTTGATGTAAAACAGGAATTTCAATTTGACGGAATACAAGCGCTGCTGGATTTTGAAATCGACCTGCTCATCACCCCGGATCCCGTAAAAAAAAAACGCTGTCTTTCACGCCGGTTTTTGAGTATGAGCATGTGTTGGCTGTTCCACAAAATCATCTTTTGGCCCAGCGGGACCATATCCTTGCCGAAGATCTCCTGGACCAAGTGCTGATTACCTACCCTGTCCCCCTAGAGCGTCTGGATATTTTCACCCGGTGTCTGATTCCGGCCCAATGCCGTCCCCAACAGCATAAAACCATTGAAACCACAGATATCATGCTCCAGATGGTGGCATCTGGCCGGGGAATCACGGCCCTGCCCCGCTGGCTTGTGGAAGAGAGTCAAAAAAGATTTGGATTAAAAGCCATTTCCATCGGGCCCGACGGCATATGGAAAGAGATCAGTGTGGGTATCCGGGATCAAGACAGCACAACCGATTACATCCAAGGATTTATCGATCTTGCCGGATAACGGCCATGGGCCGTCTTGGTCTATCTACACCCAGGCTTCGGCTCACAAAAAAGATAGAAAGAATCCAGTTGCTTGTTGAAAACTTTCATACAAACAGTCACGGGCTGACCTGGCCTGTCAACTACCGGGCACAGCCGGCAACAAAACAAGAAAGTAATTCAACAATTTATTGAGACTTTCATAGAAAATCTGATATAAATTCTTGAATTAATATTTACCAGCAGGAGGCTTAGGAACCCAAGTTGAACATACCCAAAAAGGCCATTCTCCAGAAGGGACAAGGCAAAACCCGGAAACTGGCCAAGCTTAAATATATTTACGAGCGGGAATCCCGCTATTTTGCCCAGGTCGCTGAAAGCGTCAAGGACCTGGCTTTAAAAGAAATTCAGGACCTTGGTGGTAAGAATGCACAACCAGTATTCCGGGGGATCTGGTTTGAAGCGGATAAATCCACCTTTTATAAAACAGTTTATCTTTCCCGTTTAATATCACGGGTGCTCGTGCCCCTCGTGGAGTTTGAATGCAAGGATAAGGATGATTTGTACAAAGGTGCCAAAACAATCCGATGGGAAGAATTTCTAACACCCAAAAAAACATTTTCCATTGCGTCCAACGTGTCTGAGTCACAGATCACCCATTCCAACTTTGCAGGATTAAGGGTCAAGGACGCCATTGCGGATTATTTCAGGGACAGAACGAACCGCAGGCCTTCAGTCAATACCCAGGATCCCTGGATCATGATCAATGTTCATGTGCATAAAAATCGGGCCACCATTTCCATTGACGCAGGTTCAGGGCCTTTGCACAAGCGCGGATACAGGGAAGCCAGGGTGTCTGCCCCCATGCAGGAAACCGTGGCTGCAGCCATTATTGCCTTAAGCGGTTGGCAGGGAGAAGAACCGTTGCTGGACCCCATGTGCGGATCAGGGACCATTTTGTGCGAAGCATTGATGCATTACAGCCGGATTCCGGCCCAGGTTTTTCGTGAAGAATTTGGATTTGAGCGGCTGCCTGATTTTAATGTCCGGGAATGGGAGGCGGTGAAATCTTGCGCAGACAAAGCCATCCGGCCATTACCCAGGGGGCTTGTCCGTGGAAGCGATATAGACGAATCTGCCGTTGAAGCAGCAAGGACCAACCTGATGGGGCTTCACCATGGCGGAGAAATTGATGTTGATCTATCAGATTTCAAAGAACTTGAGCCGGTGGAAAACGCGGTCATCGTAACCAATCCCCCTTATGGTATCCGCATGGGCAAAGATCAGAATATGAAATTATTCTATAAGAATCTTGGCCTGTTTTTAAAGGAGAAGTGCAAAAGCTGTAAGGCCTATGTCTATTTCGGCGATCCGGGCTTTATCAAACATGTGCCCCTGGCTCCCTCATGGAAAAAAAATCTGGAAATTGGAGGATTGGATGGTAAGCTTGTAAAATACCAGTTATACTAATGTATAAAAAACCCCTCTTCCGGGAAAAAATCCGATGGCAGACGAAACAGGCGCTGATGCACCTTCCATAAAAATATATCATGAGCTCATGGCCTATAGGGTCCTGGATATCCTTCTGGTGTCCAGTCCCTATGATGCGTTTATCATGGAAGAAGAGGGGCGGCTTTCAAACCGGATTATAAATCAATACAAGGGTCTGAACCTGTCTAAACCACCGAAACTGACCCTTGCATTCTCAGTCTCCGAAGCCTTTGAGCACCTCGAAAACAAACCGTTTGATCTGATTCTTGCCATGCCTGGACTGGCCGGGATGGATGTCTATGCCTTCGGTAGACAAGTGAAAAAGCAATATTCGCAGATTCCCTTTTACCTGCTGTTTCACAATACCTACGATATTAATCACTATGCGAATGCAGACCTGCAAACCCCTGTTGACCGAACTTATATATGGGAAGGAAAGGCCGATCTGCTGCTGGCCATCATAAAAAATTTTGAAGACGAAAAAAACGTGGCCTTTGACACAGAAAATGCAAAGGTCAGGGTTATTATAATGGTAGAGGATTCCCCCTATCATTACTCTTCTCTATTGCCGATTCTGTACAAACACATCGTCATCCAGACCCAGTCGGTCATGGATGATTCCATTAATGAAGAGCAAAGGATTTTAAAAAGGCGGGGTCGCCCCAAACTGCTTGTGGCCCATGACTATGAACAGGCCATGGTTTTGTTTGAGCGGTATAAGCCCTATGTCCTCAGCGTTTTTACGGATATGCGCTACGCCATTAACGGGCAGGAAGATCCCCATGCCGGCCGCAAGCTTTTAACCCGGATCAAAGCTGAAATTCCGGATCTGCCCACCCTGATCCTAAGTACGCAAGAAAAGAATCGAAACATTGCAGAAGCCATACCCGCCCAGTTTATCAATAAAAATTCCAACAATCTACATGACCAGATCAAGAGCTTTTTCGTAACACATTTAGGATTCGGGGCATTTGTGTTCCGCATGCCGGACAACAATGAAATCGCCCGGGCTTCCAATTTAAGGGAGGTTGAAAAACTGCTGCCGGATATGCCCGATGCATCAGTACTCCACCATGCCAGGCACAATGATTTTTCCCGATGGCTGCTTGCCCGCAGTGAAGTCGATTTCGCCCTGAGCCTTAAACCCTATACCATTAAAGATTTCACCGACGCATCAGAAATTAAAAGATTTCTCATAGAGCGCATCCGTGACCGGCGTAAAGACTCCCGCCAGGGACTTGTCATTGAATTTGACCCTGAAAAATTTGACATAGACACGGATTTCATGAAAATCGGAACCGGATCATTAGGTGGAAAGGCCAGGGGACTTGCTTTCATGTCCCATCAACTGGGCCAAGACCCCTCTTTGAAGCAAAAATTTCCGGAAATTGACATTACCATTCCCCAGACCTTTGTCATCGCCACAGACGGATTTAACATGTTTGTGGAAGATAACAAGCTATCCCAGCTTATAGAAGAGGATAAAGAGCCCGATGATGCCCAGGTGGTAAAGCGATTTCTTAAAGCAAGGCTGCCCCGCCACCTGAAAATGAGTTTAAAGGCGTATATTGAACATGTGCATTACCCCATTGCCGTCAGGTCTTCTTCCCTGTTTGAGGACGCCCATTACCAGCCCTTTGCGGGAATTTATAAAACCTATATGCTGCCCAATTCCGGCACAAGCACTGAAAACCGCCTGGAGCAGCTGATCACGGCCGTAAAACTGGTATACGCCTCAACCTACCTGAAAGCCCCAAGATCCTATGCCCGGTCCACCATGCACAGAACCGAGGACGAAGAGATGGCCGTAGTACTTCAGCAAATAACCGGCACCCGGCACAAAAACTATTTTTACCCGGCTGTTTCAGGAGTTGCCCAGTCCTACAATTTCTATCCCATTGGCCACCTCAAAGCCGAAGACGGCATTTCCTATCTTGCCCTGGGGCTTGGAAAGATTGTCATGGGCGGCGAAAAAACCCTCCGGCTCTGCCCGAAGTATCCACAGTTTCTACCTCAGTTTTCCATGATTGATGATATTCTGGAAAATTCACAGAAATATTTTTACTCGTTGAAAATGGACGAAATTCCGATTCATGAAAAATCTTTAGGTGTTGGTGAAGATCCCTGCTTGACAAAACTGAACATTATTGATGCCAAGGACCATCCTTCCGTCCAAATGCTTTGCTCCTCCTTTAATATGCAGGATAACCGTATCCGGGACCGGTTTTTAGATAAAGAATTTCCTGTACTCACCTTTGCCAATATTTTGAAATACAACACCTTTCCCCTGGCCGACATCCTGGCCGAAGTCACGGCTTTAGGGACACGCTGGATGGGCGCATCCGTTGAAGTGGAATTTGCCGTAGACCTGCCTGTTGAAGGTGTTCGGTCAAAGCCGCGGTTCTCTTTGCTGCAAATCCGGCCCATGTGTCAATATAAACAGAATCTTGGGGTAACAATTTCGGAAACAGACATTAAAAACGCATTCTGCCGTTCGACCCTTTCCCTTGGCAACGGCGAATACAAAAATATACAAGATATTGTGTATGTAGATCCCAAAACATTTGAATCAAATAAAATGTCTTTGGTGGCAGGTGAAATCAACAAAATCAATGCCATGTTCAATAATACCCAAACAAAATATGCACTCATCGGACCAGGGCGCTGGGGATCTTCGGACCGGTGGCTGGGCATTCCCGTAGTATGGAGCGATATTTCCAACGTGGGAGTCATGGTGGAAACCACCATTGAAAGCGTCAAGGCCGATTTTTCTCAAGGGTCTCATTTTTTTCAAAATATCACCTCACTTGGCATTCCTTATATAACTGTACAAAACAAAAGTAATGATTTTATTGATTATGATTTTCTTGCCGACCGGGAAACTGTCACCACCACCCGGTATTTGAAACACATCCGGTTTGACAAACCCTTAAAAATTCTGGTTGACGGCACAACCTCCCAGGCCGTAATAATGCAAGGACTTGACGAATCCGGAACCGATATCATGGATGATATTCCAGTAATAAAGCCCTCCGTTAATTAAATTTTTATGCAACGTTAGGGTAATTTCACCATAAGGACGGATACATGAAAATTCTCATTGTGGATGACGAAAATATATCCAGAAACATTCTGCTTGCAAAAATGGCGGATATGGGTACCTGCGTTGCCGTGGACAATGCCAAAGAGGCCCTGGCGGAAATTGACAAGGCAAAAACGGAAAACCAACCTTTTGATCTCATCACCCTTGATGTATCCATGCCGGGTATGGGCGGTCAAGAGCTTCTTGAACACATCCGCAAAAAAGAGGATCAGAACAAAATTCCCAAAAAAAACCGGGCAAAGATTATAATGATAACTGCCCGGATGAACCTGGGCACAATCAATGCCTGCATTAAACGCGGATGCAACGGCTACCTGACAAAACCGATAAGTAAAGTTCAGTTGGTCCAAAGTTTATCACAATTAGGCTTTGAACCTGCCAGCGAAGAACAAATCGATAAAGAAAGTATGTCACACAGCGACGGTGTAGCTGAAATAATCAAACGGTTTTATACGGGAAATATCATATTGCCGGTGTTTCCGAACATTGTTAAGGAGGTTGAAGAGCTGCTGGCCAGCAAAGACCCCTCTGTTGATGATCTGGCAAAAATAGTGGAAAAGGATCTGGTGATCTCAAGCAAGCTTATTACCATTGCCAACTCCTCACTTTACAAAGGCCTGGACGATGTAAACAGCCTGAATGGTGCGCTGGTGCGGCTTGGCCTTAAACACACCCTGGGCGTATGTTCGGCGCTTGCAACAAAAAACCTTTTTAATTCTGACGATGAAGCACTTAAAGCCGAAATGGACAGACTCTGGATTCACTCCTTTGCCGTGGCCTCCCTGGCAAGACGCCTGGCCGAAGAAATAGGGCTGGATAACCTGGAAACCATTTTCCTGATGGGCCTGGTCCATGATATCGGAAAAATGCTTTTGATGAAGGTCTTTGTGGACATGTATCCGGATGTCCCTATCAATGATGAGGATCTGCAGCGTGCCATTCACGAAATCCACACCACCTTTGGCGGGGTTCTGCTGAGAAAAATGCACTTTTCCAAACAGATTATAAAAATTGCCGAATTTCACCACTGGGAGCAGTTTGGAGAGAATACGGACAAAGAACTGCTTTTGCTCAGCCTTGCTAATTCCCTGGCCAGGGAACTGGGGTTTCTCTTTTTTTCAGAAAAGAAAACCCCTGAGTTGGAAGAAGGCGATCTTACCCTGGAAACCAACGATGAATTTGAACTAGACCATGATCAACTCATAAAGGACCTCTCCGGCCTGTCTGCACTAACAATTCTGGAACTGGATCCTGAAAAAGTTTTCTCAATCATTGAAAAAATCCATCCAATGATCAAGGAAACCTCCCGTGCATTCTGATAAAAAAAGCCCAGCCACCAAAATCATTTCGGTAGCTGGGCCTAAGAACGTCAGTTGATTGACTTAAGTGTTATATAAACTTAGGCGTTATCAACGATTTGGTTCAGTGTTGCGGAAGGTCTCATTGCAGCAGTAGTCTTGTCAAAATCGATGAAGTAGTAACCGCCGATATCAACAGGGCTTCCCTGTGCGGCCAGAAGCTCGTCAGCAATTTTCTGCTCGTTCTCTTTCATGGCGGCAGCAACTTTTGCAAATCTTTCTTTCAAGGCTGCATCGTCATCCTGTGCGGCAAGGGCTTCTGCCCAGTACATTGCCAGGTAGAAATGGCTGCCTCTGTTGTCAATTTCATTGACTTTACGAGAGGGAGATTTTCTTTCTTCCAGGAACTTGGTGTTGGCTTCGCCAAGGGCTTTGGCATAGACTTTAGCAGTCGCATTGCCTTTATTTCCAATGTATTCCAAAGATTCGGCAAATGCCAGGAATTCACCTAAGGAATCCCATCTTAAATGACCTTCTTCCAGGAACTGCTGGATGTGTTTCGGAGCAGATCCGCCGGCGCCGGTCTCAAAAAGTCCGCCACCTGCCATCAGAGGAACGATGGAAAGCATTTTAGCACTGGTGCCAAGTTCGAGAATAGGGAACAAGTCAGTCAGGTAATCTCTTAATACGTTACCGGTAGCGCCAATGGTGTCTACGCCTTGTCTTACACGGCCGCAAGAATAGGTGCACGCTTCAGGCGGTGCCATAATCTGAATATCCAAACCGGATGTGTCATTATCCGGCAGGTATTTTTCAACTTTTTTAATCAGCTCAGCATCATGGGCTCTATTGTTATCCAGCCAGAAAATAACCGGGAAACCAGTTAGTCTGCCACGATTAACAGCCAGTTTGACCCAGTCCTGAATCGGGGCATCTTTTACCTGGCACATTCTGAAAACATCGCCTTCTTCGACAGGGCGTTCAAGCAGAACGTTGCCGGCAGTGTCGACAACTTTAACGGTTCCAGCAGCGGGAATCTCGAATGTTTTGTCATGTGATCCGTATTCTTCAGCTTTTTTAGCCATCAGACCAACATTCTGTACGGTACCCATTGTGGGGGGATGAAACGCACCGTTTTTCTTGCAGTCTTCAATGGTGGCCTGGAAAACACCGGCATAGGCTCTGTCGGGAATCATGGCTAAGGAATCGTAAGCCTTTCCATCCGCTCCCCACATTTTTCCGGAGTTACGGATCATTGCAGGCATGGAAGCGTCGATGATCACGTCACTTGAAACATGCAGGTTGGTGATGCCTTTATCGGAATTAACCATTGCCAGCGGCGGTCTTTTAGCGTAGCAGGCCTGGATATCGGCTTCAATTTCAGCTTTCTTGTCGGCAGGTAAAGTCTCAATTCTGGCGTAAAGATCGCCAAGACCCATGTTGGGATTAACACCGATTTCTTTGAAAACGCCTGCATGTTTATCAAAAACTTCCTGGAAATAAACATAAACAATATGACCAAAGAAAATCGGATCAGAAACTTTCATCATGGTTGCTTTAAGATGGGCAGACAGCAGAACGCCTCTATCTTTAGCTTCTTGAATCGCTTTAGCAACATACGCACGCAGCGCTTTTTTGCTCATTACGCATGCATCAATAACTTCAGCAGCTTCCAGTGCAAGATTTTCTTTGAGAACGGTTTTTGATCCGTCTGCACCAACTAGTTCGATATTAACGTCACATGCTTTTTCAAGAGTAGTTGCAATCTCAGTTCCGTAATAGTCACCTTCGGTCATGGAAGCAACGTCGGTTTTGGAGTCAGCAGACCATTCACCCATGCTGTGGGGATTTTTCTTGGCAAATTCTTTAACCGCAACAGCTGCTCTACGATCGGAGTTTCCTTCCCTTAAGACAGGGTTAACCGCAGAGCCCAGGTTCTTGGAATATTGGGCTTTGATGGCTGCTTCTTCGTCATTCTTAGGTTCATCAGGATAATCGGGAACGTCATATCCAGCGGCCTGTAATTCTTTGATAGCGGCTTTTAATTGGGGAACAGAAGCACTGATATTAGGAAGTTTGATGATATTTCCGTCTGGGGCTAAAGCAAGCTCACCCAAGAATGCTAGATCATCGGACACTTTCTGATCGTCTTTCAAGCGGTCAGACCAGTTCGCTGCGATTCTGCCGGCCAAAGAGATATCTCTAAGTTCGACTTCAATCCCGGATCCTTTAAGGTAAGAGTTAACAATGGGAAGCAAAGAATGAGTTGCCAGTAAAGGTGCTTCATCGGTTCTTGTCCATCTAATTGTTTCAGTCATGTTTATTCCTCTGTTGAAGTTTAGGTTTAAAACATCTAACACTATTATGTTAAGATAAAAGCCCGATCAAATAATTCCTTATTGAACGTCAGGCCTTCCATCTTGCAAACACATACGGCGAATTTACCGGCCATGAGCAGTTCACCCATAACATACAAACAATACTAAGGTTTCAACGGTCTGACTCAATTTGTTCTTGTGCACAAAGAACAAACCAAATCTGTAATAGCATTCAACAAGGTGCAAATCAAGACTGTTATATAAATTAGTGTTAAATTTTGTATACAACTAAAATTTAACGTGTTAAGGGACAATAATAGTCCTATCAGTGCTGATTGAAACCCGGTATTTAACGTATTTTCCGGGTGGATAGCAGTGACAGTTCAATATTGTTAATTTAATATTTTTTTTATGATGCCCATCTCCTGCTTGCTTGGACATAATAAAGAAGGAAGGAAGGTAAAAAAATGAAAATAGTTGTTCTTGATGGATTTACCCTGAACCCTGGGGATCTCAGCTGGGATAAATTTTCACAAATCGGTGATCTGGAAGTTTACGACAGAACAAGCCCCGAAGAGATACGGAAGCGGACGGTTGACGCCAATATTGTACTGACAAATAAAACCCTGCTGACGGCTGAAGACATTGCAGCAATGAACAAGGTGGAGTATATCGGAGTTTTAGCAACAGGGGTGAATGTCGTCGATCTTGAACATACCAAAAAGAAAGGGATTACGGTGACCAACGTTCCCGGTTATTCCGGTTCTTCGTCAGCGCAAATGGTCTTTGCCCTGATTCTGGAACTGACAAACAGGGTGGGCCACCACAGTCAGACGGTAACAGATGGAAAATGGTCAGAGTCAAAGGATTTCTGTTATTGGGATTATCCTTTGGTGGAATTGGAAGGCATTACATTAGGCATTGTCGGTTATGGCGGTATCGGCAAGGCTGTGGCACGCATCGCATTGGCCTTTGGTATGAATATTTTAATCTACAACCGCTCTGTTCCGCCTGATCTTCCCGCCGGCATCACGTACTCGGATCTGGACAACCTGATCAAATCCAGTGATATCATATCCCTGCATTGTCCGTTGACTCCCCAGACAAAAGGAATGATCAATAAGGAGACCCTGGCGCAAATGAAAAAAACGGCATACTTAGTCAATACATCCCGGGGGCCGTTGATCGTGGAAAACGATTTGGCAGAAGCTTTAAATAAAGGACGTATTGCCGGGGCTGCCATGGATGTCCTCGCTAAAGAACCCCCTGATAAATCCTGCCCTTTGCTGACGGCTGACAATTGTTACATTACACCCCATTTTGCCTGGGCAACCCTTGCATCAAGAAAAAGACTGATGTCCATGGCTGTTGAAAACCTAAAAAACTATCTGGCAGGAAATCCTCAAAACGTAGTGCCTAAAAAATAAAGATGTAAATTTTAAAGCCGGAACAATCTCATTCGTTCAGATACTAATTCATAAATTTCGTTCAGACACGAATTCACCATAAAGAGCATGAAGGATTAACTTCTTCATGCTCTTTATGTACTTCATGGTAAAAAATCAAACAAGGAGATCAGAACATGAACACTGATGCGCAATTTAACGCACTGAGTACCACCCGAAAACGAAAATCTAAATTCGTTTCCATGATTATCGGCGGTATCATAGTCATTCTTATTTTATTTTTTATTGTTTCCCGTTTTTTAACAACCATACCCGCAGGTCACGTGGGTGTAGGTACCTTATTCGGTAAAGTTCAGCCCGATATTTATACCGAAGGTATTCATGTGATCAATCCCTTGATAGAAATCACGCTTTTCGATGCCAGGCAAAAAACCCATAAAGAAGATATGGGGGTTCCTTCAAGCGATCAGCTCATCACCAGATTTGACCTGTCTATTCAGTACCGGCTGATTAAAGAGCAGGCCCCTGTAATGCTCAAAGAGACCGGCACGCCCAGGGAAGTTATTGATGTACATATGATGCCCCTGTTGCGAAGCCTGATGCGCGAAATCGGCAAAAGCGTGCCCCGGGCGGAAAATTTTTATGAACAGGCGGTTCAACAGCGTATCCAGGAGGAACTGCTTGCCGGGCTTTCTATTTTGGCCCAAAAAGGAATTAAAATTGAAAAACTGCTCATCAGAGATGTAACTTTACCCTCCATCATTACCAATGCAGTTATGAGAAAAAAGGAAGCTGCCCAGGCTGCTGAAAAAGCCAAGGAAGAGCTGAAAAAATTCAGGGTGGAGCAGGAACGAAAAGAAGCCCAGGCCGAAGCGGAAAAAAAAGCGGAATTGATACAGGCCAACAAGAAAAAAGAGGTAATGCTCATCAATGCAAATGCCCAGCTTGAGGCTGCCAGGATCGAAGCCCAGGCCATTCTTGTACGCGCCGAGGCCGAGGCTGCGGCCAAACGCAAGATTATTGATGCCATCTCCCTGGAAGGATATCTCAAACTTGAAAGCATGGCTGTACTCAAAGATCTTCAAAACGGAAATCACCTGATCATACTGGATCCCAATACAACGTCTCCTTTACCGTTTTTAAATCTTGATAAAATTCAAAACAGACCGATGAAACCCTAAAGGGGACGATAATTTCTTTATATTGTTTTCCTTTTCACGTGTATTCTTTATAGCGACCCGTCAGGCATATTGAAAGATGCCTGACGGGTCGCATTTTGATTGCGAATAACAATTATAGATCGACCTGGTCTATAAACTTATCAACACACTTTCTGAAATGTTTAAAAACGTATTCATAAAAATCCAATAAGCACAATCTAATGTTAAAAACCAATACATAATGTGTTTAAAACATGTTCAAAACAGATAAAAAACTCATAAAAATAATAACTTCAAAATTGTTCAAAAAAAACAATCAATAGTTGAAAAGAGGTTTAAAAAACGTTGAAAAATTAAAACGGTGTTGGCATTTATTCCTAAAGAAGAGTTATGGTTGAGGTTGGGTTTAAATATTCAAATATGATATAAATAAAATGTAAATAAATTCAACACTATGTTCAAAATCTGATTAATTCAGTGTTTAAAATAAGTTCAAAACAAATAAATATAATTAAAAAACAATGGTTTTAAAACTGTTCAAAAACGATTTCCGGCTGTTAAAAATCGGGTTTAAAAAATGTTTAAAACTCAAAAAAGATATAGAACGGAGTTAAACCATGACCCAACTGAAAAAAATTGCAGCAACCATTAAAGATGCCATAAAAAACGGAATTCAAAATTTCAACGAAGACCAGGCAAAAATAATTTTTAAACAACTGGGTCTGCCCGTGGTCCAGGAAATAAGACTGGAATCCATCAAAGATGTTAATAGCACTGCCCAGACTGTGACCTACCCTGTTGTACTCAAGGGTATAGCTAAACAGGTGCTGCATAAAACCGAAGCCGGCATGGTGGAAGTGGGCATCACCAATGAAAGGCATCTGAAGGAATCGGCCAAAAAAATTAAATCTCTTGCGGGTAAAGATTTCCAAGCTTTTCTTATCCAGCCCCAAATCCAGGGTAAAAGGGAGTTTACTGCAGGTATGTTCAAAGATCCCCAGTTTGGTCCGGTGATTATGTTCGGGGTGGGCGGTGTACTCACCGAAGCGTTAAAGGACATGGTTTTACGGCTTGCCCCACTGTCTAACGCGGATCTTGAGGACATGCTGGATAAGTTGAAAGCCAAGGCCCTTCTGGGATCATTCAGGGGAGAGGAGGCTGTAAACCGTAAGGCACTAAAATCCGTACTCCAGGGTCTGTCTGATCTGGCAATGGCCTGTCCGGGCATCTGCGAAATTGATATCAACCCTTTGATTATCAGTCCGGATGGATCACCCGTGGCCGTTGACGGGTTGATAATTCTTGAAAAACCTGAACACTGTGACACTCAACAGCATCCAAAAATTGATTTCAAAAATTTATACACCACCTTTTATCCAAAATCCATTGCCTTTATCGGCGCTTCTGCAGTCACGGGAAAATGGGGGCATCTGCTGCTCACAAACGCCTATGCCGGGGAGTTCAAAGGTAAAATTTTTTTAATCAATCCCAAGGGCGGCACGATTATGGGCCGGGATGTCTACAAGACCATTGATGACATAGAAGGTGATGTGGACCTGGCCATGGTAACCGTGCCTGCAAGCCGGGTAATGGGCCTGATCCCTGCCCTGGAAAAAAAGCATGTCAAAGGCATGGTGCTGATCACCAGCGGTTTCAGGGAATTGGGGGAGCAGGGCAGACAGCTTGAGGATGAAATCATAGCCGCAGCCCAAAAAGCCGGGATACTGGTCATCGGCCCAAACACCATGGGCATGTGCAATCCCCATGCATCACTTTACGCTTCCGGGGCCAATGCCCTTCCTTTTCCCGGCTCAACCGCCATTATATCCCAATCGGGGAATATCGGCACCCAGCTTCTTGCCTTTGCCGAGCAGCAGGGTATCGGCATCCGGTTATTTGTAGGGTCAGGCAACGAAGCCATGATCACCACTGAAAATTATATGCAGGCCCTCGAACTTGATGATTTGACCCGCACCGTAGTCTTGTATATCGAAAGCGTGCAAAACGGGCGTCGTTTTTTTGAATCCGCCTGCCGCTTGTCAACGACCAAACCCGTGGTGCTCCTCAAGGGCGGAAGAACCCAAGATGGAAAGAGGGCTGCCGCCGGTCATACCGGAGCCATGGCATCGGATTCAGGCGTATTTAATGCGGCCTGCACCCAAGCCGGGATCATCCAGGTGGAGCAGCCCATGGAGCTTTTAGATATGTCCACCGTATTTTCTTCTCTGCCCATGCCAGAAGGGGAACGAGTGGCCCTGATGACCCTGGGCGGCGGATGGGGTGTTGTGACTACGGACCTTTGTGCGGAATACGGGCTTGATGTACCCCAACTGTCCAAAAAAGTCATTGAGCGGCTTAATACTCATCTGCCGGACTTCTGGAGCCATGGAAATCCTGTGGATATCGTGGGTGAAACAGATCCGGAAATACCCAAACTCTGCCTGGAGGAACTTTTAAAATGGGATGGGTGTGATGCGGTCATCCACCTGGGCATCCACGGCAGACGTATACTCATTTATGCCATGGCAAAAGGTGTGTTGAAAACAGATCCCGATATGACCAAAGAAAAGACAGAAATTTTCATGGCAGACCTTATTAAGGCAGAAGCGGATTACATCCGATATACCGTTGAAATGATACAAAAATACAACAAGCCTGTCATCGGTGTCAGTCTTTTAATCGATGAATTGAGCCGCGCCCTTTACCCTTATGACGATCTGGACTATAAGGGGGTATTTTTTCCCTCACCGGAACGAGCGGTCAAGGCGCTGGCCGGAATGGTCCGGTACAGAAAATGGCTTGATTCGGCAGGGAACTATAAAAAATAGATAATCAGGAGAGACTTATGAGCACAAAAGTTACCACTTCCAGCCTGATGAAGATGAAGCAGGAGGGAAAAAAAATAACCGCCCTCACCGCCTATGACTATCCTTGTGCCCTCATGGTGGACCGCGCGGGAATTGATCTTATCCTTGTGGGTGATTCCGTGGGCATGGCAGTCCAGGGCTGGGACACCACCTTGCCCGTAACCATGGATGAGATGATTTATCATACAAAACTTGTGACCCGGGCCTGTAGCAGAGCTTTGGTGGTGGGTGACATGCCCTTCATGTCCTACCAGAGCAGCATGGATAAAGCTGTTGAAAACGCCGGACGTTTTTTAAAGGAAGCCGGTGCCACCGCTGTAAAACTTGAAGGCGGCGCAGATGTCTGTCCTGCCATTTCAGCCATGGCAAAGGCGGGAATACCTGTCCAGGCCCACATTGGCCTGACACCCCAGTCCGTACACCAGATGGGGGGATTCAAGGTGCAGCGGGATGAAGAGCGTCTGCTCAAGGATGCCAAGGATGTTCAAGCAGCCGGAGCTTTTTCCGTGGTTCTGGAAGGCATTCCGGCTTCCATTGCCGAAAAAATCACCGCAGCCCTGACCATTCCCACCATCGGCATTGGTGCCGGCCCCTCCTGCGACGGCCAGATTCTGGTGCTCCATGACATGCTGGGTATGCATGACGGGTTTATACCCAAATTCGTGAAAAAATTCGTGGATATTTCCGCCCTGGCAAACCAGGGGCTTGCTGAATATATTAAAGAGGTTCAGGACGGCAGTTTTCCGTCCCAGGACCATTCATACAAATAGTGTATGAACGAAAAGTTGCCCGGATGCCAAAGGCAAAAAGGCAACTTTTCGTACGAACACAAATTTTTCGTGCAGGCATTATATTTTATGAATACTTTAAAACGTAAATTTTCCGTGATTGGATGTGGCCGGGTGGGCATCTGCCTGGCCACATTTCTTTTTAAAAAAAACTATGAACCTGCAGGATTTTTCAGCAAAAGCAAAGCTTCGGCCAAGGCCGCCAAGGCCGCAGCCGGTTGCGGCGTCGTGTTTGATTCGGCTGCCGACTGTGCCCGGGCCGGGGATATTGTGTTTATCACCACCCCTGACGGTGTCATAGAAGGTGTTTGCGGCGATCTTATGCGACAAAACGCCTTTGGACCCAAAACCATGGTTTTTCATCTGTCAGGCGCCCATTCTTCAGAAATTCTCGCCCAGGCAAAGCAATCCGGTGCCGTTGTGGGCTCCATTCACCCCCTGCAGTCCTTCGCCCCTTATGAACCGGGTCAGGCAAGCCCCTTTGAGGGAATCAACATCTCTGTTGAAGGGGATCCCGATGCCGTTTCCCAGGGTAAGGACATTGCTGCAGCCCTTGGCGCCCAGGCTTTTGCCATCCCAACGGAATCCAAAACCCTTTACCATGCCTCGGCTGTGGTGGCGTCCAACTACCTTGTGACTCTGGTAAAATTTGCCCTGACCCTCCTTATGGAAACAGGACTTCGGGAAGATGTAGCATTTGACATTTTATCCCCCCTGATCCAGGGCACCCTTTCCAATATCGGGTCCAGGGGCTGTACCCGCGCCTTGACAGGCCCTGTGGCCCGGGGGGATCATGAAACAGTGTCCCGGCACCTGACTGACATTGACGAAAAAATACCGGAATTTTCAGCCCTGTACCGTCTTTTGGGCACCCATACCCTGGATATTGCAGGGGCCGGGGATGGATTGCCTGAAGAGGCGAAAAAAATGCTGGCCCACCTTTTTAAACAAACTTAACATCCAAAGGATTTTTATCAACTAAATATTAACCGATGCTTTACTTTAAGATATTTCGAAGTTATAGTTCGAAATATCTTAAACAAGGAAGTTAAAATGTGGATTGACCGAAACATATCCGCAAGGCTGCTTTCTAAAATGTCTGTTACCGGTTGAATATCAAAAGACTAAGGACCATGTAAAATTCACATGGTCCTTATAAACGTTCACGGACCGTCCTTGGTCTTTGACCGTGGTTCGGCCCACAACAAAGATAGAAAGAATCCAGTTAGTTGCTGGAGACTTTCATATAAAAAATTTTCGATCCTTATTCTTCTTTAAATCGCTAAAAAAACTATTTGGGTGCCCAGAAAGGGGCGACGGCTGCTTGCTTAACCTCGACGGTCTCCCAGACATTGCCCTTAACATAAGCCTCGTTGTCAAGCCATTGCTTTTCCAATGCTTCCCGGGATTCAAAATCACAGACGATCATAGAGCCTGCCATTTTCCCGTTGTCATCGAGAATGGCGGCGGCATAGAGCCAATTACCTGATTCGTGCATTTTTTTAGCGGTTTCAAGGTGTGCCTCCCTGGCGGCCATTCTTCTTTCCAGGGCATTTTCATCTGTGCCGTCCCGGCCGATTACGATAAACTGCATTTTTCCTCCAAAATCTAAAGTCCTTTCATTGCGGGAAGAATCACTTTCTCCCCTATGAAGCTGATGGTAATATTTTTTGTTTCATTTCCCCACACACATTTTTTGGCCCCCAGGGCACCATCGCAAGAGTCCGGTTCGCCAATGATCTCCACCACGTCTTTATAGCCCATGCCCATATTGATTTTGTCAAAATTTTCCCGGGTAACTTTTGAACACCCCGGAAAAACAACAGCGCATAAGAATACAAGGACCACTAATTTTTTGAATTTCATATCATATATCCCCTACATTATCATATCAGGACCACAGCCCTATAGTATTTTCAGGTGGTTGGTTATACCTCAATTGCCGATTTCGATCAACAAATCCCCTAGCGTTGTCCGCAATTTAAACAGGTCTTTCAACATTCGTTGTGGGTTTAGCGTGGATATCCCGATAGATCAGGTCAGCCTGTGACCGTCATAAAAGAGATCCGTTTTTGACCCGCCAATACCAGAATTAAACCCTTATGTACAATCCCTTTCTCCATGGGACATGATATTTCCGCATGAGAAACATTTATATATTTATAAATTTTAATCAGCTTAAACTTATCAAATATCGATTAGCTGACAACACCCAAAAGGAAATGAAAATGAAATGTAAAGTGCTTTGCTTAATTGTAGCGGCAGGATTTTTTCTACCGGCATGGGTCCCGGGATATGCCAAAGAAAATACAGAACGGACAACCCTTGAAAACATCACAGTAACGGCCAATAAAACCGAAGAAAATGCCCAGAAGATTCCCATGAGTATCACGGCACTGGATGAATTTGATATTCAAGACCGTTCCATCACCCAGACCTCGGACCTTTTCGACCGGGTGCCCAACATGTATCTGACCCGGACCGGACCCTTAGGGGCAACGGACAACATCGCCTCAGTCAGGGGGATCACCTCGTTTATGACCGGCGGTTCAGTATACGGATTTTTTGTGGATGATGTGTTTTACCCGTCAGCAGATATCAATTTAATGGATGTGGCTCGAATTGAGGTGCTCCGGGGACCCCAGGGGACACTTTACGGGAAAAATACCGAAGCCGGGGTAATCAATGTGATCACCAAAGAACCTGAAAATGACTGGGCCGGAAATATTAGTTTATCCTACAGCAACTACAATACCTTTGATACCACCTTGGCCGGCGGCGGGGCACTTGTAAAAGACAAGCTGTTTGTCCGCCTGGCAGGAAAATTCAATTCGTCTGACGGTTATTTTACCAACACGGTGGACAATGATGACAACGTGAATGAGGGCAAAACCTATGACGGCAGGATATCACTTTTTTATCAACCCTCGGACAGGTTGACCGCAGATCTGAAAGTCAATCTTCAAAAATACAATACCAACTACGCTGAATTCACATCCTATGACAAGGTGATGGACGGCAATTTTGATATCAGCGTCAACGACCCCGGCGATGTGGACAAGGATTTCAAAAATGTATCCCTTAAAATCGCCTATGACATGGATGAGATCCGCCTGACATCCATCACCGGCGTACTGAGCAGTGACCGGAAGAACAGAAACGATGTGGATTTCACACCCCGGGATGACTATCGCCTGAACACAAAAACCGACAGGCAGGCATATACCCAGGAGTTTCGTTTAAATTCAACCAACAGCAGTCAATTAAAATGGACTGTGGGCACATACCTTTTCAACACCACAGATGACAGCGGTATCATTTATGATGTGCCGGCTTATGGCGTATCGTCGGAACAATACGGGGACATGGACAGCAAGGGGGCAGCCGTGTACGGGCAGGCCGATTACACAATGGGAGACCTGGTTGTCACCGCAGGCCTGCGATATGAATACGAGCGTAAAAATTATGATTACCTGTGGAAAAATGGTGATCTGATCGGTTACACTCCCAGTGCCGGATCATCCGAAAAAAATTTTGAAGCGCTTTTGCCCAAATTTGCCCTGATTTATGAGTTGACTGAAAATTTTCGGCCTTACGCCAGTGTAGCCAAAGGGTTTAAAAGTGGTGGATTCAATTTGAGTTCGGATCCAGGTACTGCCTATGATTCGGAATATACCTGGAATTATGAACTGGGGTTTAAAAGTGAGTTGGCCCATAACCGGATCCAGTTGAATGCAGCCCTTTTTTATATCAGCTGGGAAGACCTGCAGGTGGAGCAGCCCTCTTATCCGGACTATGTCATCGACAATGCCGCCGAAGCCACCAGCAAAGGGGTTGAAGTTGAACTCAGGGTCCGGCCGCTACCGGGGGTGGACCTGTACGGCAGCCTTGGCTATGTGGATGCCGCCTTTGATGAATATACCAACGGTACTGCCGATTACTCAGGAAAAAATATCCCCAACTCCCCATCCCACACATACAGTATCGGAAGCACCTGTCGTTTCCTGGATCACTGGATGGTCAACGCTGAACTTAACGGTGCCGGCACCATCTATTATACGGCGGACAATAATAAATCCCAGGGAAGTTACCAGGTCGTTAATGTAAAAGCCGGATATGAGACCGACAGGTTTGATCTCTACCTGTGGGCCAGAAATCTGTTTGATGAGGCCTATGCGACCCGGGCTTTTCAAATGGGCAGTGACTGGTGGGCCAGAAACGGCGATCCCCTTACCGTGGGCCTGACCTTCCGGTACAGGTTTTAAAGCGGATGCAATCCTGCTCCTCCCCGGGGGCGTGAACCTGTTTAAGATAGGTCCCCGGGGTGGTGCCGTAATGCTGCCTGAACTGGCGAATGAAATGGGCGGTATCGTGGAACCCCAAGGTGTACGCAGTTTCATCCACGTTCATGGTGCCCCGGGATAAAATCTTTTCGGCCTGTTCCATACGGTATCTGCGCAGGTAGCCGAATACGGTGGTGCCGAACATTTGGCGGAATCCCCGCTTGAGTTTTGTGTCGTTGATACCGGCTTTCCGGGCCAGGGTCTTTAAAGATGGCGGCGTGTCAACCGCCTTGATCAGGATATCCCTGGCCCGGGATATACAGGCTTTATCATGGTCCGGGATAAAACGGTCTGATATTTTCGGCTCTCGGTATTCGGCGGTTTCCCACAGAAGGCGCAGGATCAGCTCCATGCTTTTGGATTCAAGATAGATATTGTAAAACGCACCCTGGTAATGGCAGTTGTAGATCTGGTCCAGAATCATCCGGGCGGCCGGGCTGATATCACAGGCCAGGTTAAACGGGGTCCGGTCCTGATGGTTAAGCACCCGAAAGAGGCAGGCGGGAACCTGATCGATATCTGACTGAAGAGCAAGGGCCAGGGCGGCCGGGGAAATGTAAATGTTCAGAGCCCTGAAATGTTGCACAGGTTTCAAACAGGCCCGGCAGCGGCACCCGGGATTAAAAGAGATCATGGCCGAGCCCGGACTGACATTGATTCGTTCTGTTCGGCCTGCACAAAAGGTCATATCCCCGTGGCCGTATCCTGACAGGTAAAAGGAAAACTCCACAGGGGCGGCACCGATATCAAAATGCTGCCCGGCAGATTTTCCCGTTGGCACATCTACGAACACAAGCTCAATGCCCGAGGGCAGAATCACGTGTTTAAACCCGCCGGAACAAAACTGCTCAAACGCCCTTAAAAAACTCCAGGCACTGCCGGTTTTGCCCGGCCGGGCAAATCTGTTTTTTAACGCTTTTTCCTTCATGAAAAAGCTTTTAGCTTATGAGTTTAGCTTAGTCAAACAATAATTAATCAACAACGTAATTGTCTGCTATGCTTAAAAATGCCGGGTTCCAGGATATCCGGGGCAGGATCGCCCCCTTGGGGCTTGATCATAACGTCGGCCACTTTGTGCTCATCTTTTCAGAGCCTGAAAAATACCGCTGGAATTACAAACTGTTGACAATGTCCTGAATCTGGTTTTCTCATGAGTGGCCCATCTTATGATCAACCCCTAATTAGGAGACAACCTTACTTAATGATTCACAATTAAGTAAAGTTGTTCCATATCATGATATTACTTTAATTTTATTTGATATTTTTATCATTTCCTTCCTCTATTAAATGGTTAAAACCTATAAGTCAATTGGATTCCGATCTCCCTTGGAGGGGAATAACTAATACTATCAGACTCGATTGAGTTATACTCTTCATCGAATAGATTATCCGCATAAAGATAAATATCGTAATGTTCGGAATTGCAACACAAAATTGACCCCTCTCGACAACCCAATTTTGACCCCCCCTGTTGTTAAAATCATTCTCTTATCGCTTTTTATATAGTTCCGGTTTGGGTAACGGCCAGGGCCAGGGGATCGGCCCGGCGCCGGGCCGATCCCCTGGCCCTGGCCGGACGGGCTACCCAACGCAGTAGTCGGCTATTGCCTTCAACGCTCCTTTTTGGCTGTAATTAATTGATTCCCGTGATTCTACAGCTATGAGAATCGGTTTTGTGCACCCACACTCTTGTATTAACAAACCGGCATCTGTGTCTGTAATGCTCAGGATATCATCATTCTTCTCCGCCTCTTCAAAATAGGTCGTACAGTCTTCGGAGATCTCGATCCTTATCGTTTCATTTCGACCTTTCAGGGGATTATATACATCCAGTTCTTTCATTCTTTATCCTCTCGATTTTAAAGTCTGTTTAAGTCGATAACTGTCCCAGTTACATTGAATAATGTGAGCCCGGTGAGTGACACGATCCAGCAGAGCAGCGGTAAGATTTGCATCGCCAAACACCTGCGTCCAATCACCAAAACCAAGATTGGTAGTGATGATGATCGAACGTCTTTCATGGCGCTCGGTAAGGACTTGGAACAATAATTCAGCGCCGATTTTACTGAACGGGACGTACCCCAATTCATCAAGAATCAACAGCCCATAACCGGCATATCGTTTTATCATTCTACCCAGAGCCTGTTGTTCCCTGGCCTCCGTCAGTTCGTTTGCAAGCCCACAACCAGTAATAAAACGAACTCGATGTCCATACCGGCAGGCTTCCATCCCGATGCTGGTTGCCAGATGGGTTTTACCGGCTCCGCTTTTACCTATCAAAATTATATTCCGGGCTTCTTTAATGAATGTCCCTGTTGAAAGTTCTTTGATCAACCGGGCGTCCAAATCAGGGGCAGCCTCAAAATCAAATGTTTCAAGCGGTTTCTGCATCGGGAACCTGGCTTCCTTGAGACGTCGCTTGCGACCGTTTTCCTGCCGTATTTGAACTTCCGCTTCAACAAGATTCAATAAAAACTCATCGTAGCCGCAGGCCGCCTCATGCGCCTGCCGGATCTGACCTTCCAACTCTTTTTCCATCGTCGAGAGCTTCAGCGTTTTTAAGTGCTGTGTGAGGACTGCCTGGACTGCTGGGTTCATAAGATACCTCCAAGCTGTTCGTATGCCGAGATGTCAGCAGGGGGCAGTGTCTCCCAGTTCGACAAAGGATCAAATTGGGACTCCATAGAGATGTTTTGACTGTGTAAAATCTGCTTGAGAGCATTGCTGCAGCCGACATTGCTTTTCAGTGCTTCCTTTACGGCTGCTTCGATCTTGTCGACAGCATATTTTTCGTACAGCATCAGCACGGTGACAAATTCCCGGGTACCTTTGGTTACACCGTTTTTCCGGCGAAAATGTTCTAATAACTTTTCCAGGCAATCCGGCCATTGATCACGCCATTGTAAAATTGGCCGGGCGGTATCAAATGATTGTGGACGCTGACGAATCAACTCCAGATAATGTTCCGGTTTTAAACTCCACTTATTATTTCCATATAACCGATGATGGGTGCTTATTTTTCTGCCGCTCCAATAAATGATCACCTGGTCTATCTCTACTATCGCCTGCACTCTCATGTAAGCATAGCGCGTCGGGACAGAATACCGGTTCTTGTCAATAATAACGGTGGCATATTTGTTTACCCTGACCATGAACGTCTCAACGTTACTGAACGATGTTGTCGGCAATGGCAGCAATACCTGCTTTTCTGATTCAAACAATTCATTGACGCTTTGTGTTTGACCGGCGATGCGATGCTCTCCATAGGCCATGCAATCATCGAGGAGGCGCGTGTTCAATTCGTCCAGGCTGTCAGCATGTGGGATAGGAACCATATAATTTCTTCGAGCGTAGCCGACCAGGCCTTCAATCCCACCTTTTTCATGGCCCTGGCCGGGATTGCAAAACCTTGGATCGAAGTTGTAATAGGCCTTGAACCGATTATAAGATTCCTGAAGATGACGTTTTTTTCCTTTAAATACCTTTTGTACGACTGTTGTCAGATTGTCATAGATAAGAACTGGGAACACGCCTCCAAAAAATGAAAAGGCCTGGATATGAGCGTCAAATAAAGCTTGCTGCCTTTCACAGGGATAACAGCGAACAAAGTGTTTGCCCGAACATTTTGAACGTATGCAAAATAATTTCAGCTTCACGGGTTCGCCGGCAATAACTGCCTGACAGTTTCCCCAGTCTACCTCGGCTTCCTGGGCAGTCGTCGGATCTGATGGGATAAATGCCTGCTGATTCGTTAAACCCAGCCTCAGCTTTGCCTCACGCACATAACGGCGAACCGTCGTCTCTCCACCGGAATACTCGAGTTCCGATTTCAGACGATGGTATATCCGGGTTGCTGTATGTCGCTGTTTGTATGGCTTGTCCTTGTCATCGCCAAGCCAGCGGTCTATCTCCTGGATATAAGGACCAAGAACGGGATATGGCTGTTTAGATCGTTGCTTGTAGCCAATGTATTCCTGCTTTAAAATTTTTTTTATGGTGTTTTTTGAATGGCCGGTTTCTCTGGCAAGCTCTTTAATGGCCTTTCCATAAACACGGTGAGCTGTTCGGATGTAATCATACTGATCCACTTTAAGCATTCTCCTTTTCGTCTCCGGTAATGGGTTAAAAATCTCCATTCAATACCAGAGTACTGATGCAAAGTGGGGGGTCAATTTTAGGTTGTCATTTGGCCCTCAAAGGGGTCAATTTTAGGTTAGCAAAACCATAATGTTCGCTTTCATACCCGATTTTGGTATCCACAAGATGAAAAGCCTCTCTTTTTAAGGTGTTTTCTTTATTAAGATACATATCTCCATAACCGTTTATAGCAACCCGCGCATAATACCCGCTTCGATGTCTATATCGTATCCCTGTATTATAATTGTATTCGGGTGCGTATAGATTTGTGTTACCGGAATAATTGCCCTTGGCATCCTGGTAGTTATCAAATTTTGTATCGTTGTAACCAAAGCCTGCAAAAACAGATAGAGTATCTGTAACTTTATAAGATAGATCAAACTCCAAACCTTTTGAAGTCGCCTCTGCCGCATTTGTTTTATAAGTTTTATAAGTATCACCAGTGGCTATAGTAACCTGCATATCATCTATTGCCATATAATATATGGCCGTGTTTACAATAATTTTTCCATTCAAAAAGCTATTTTTAGAACCGATTTCATAAGACCACAATGTTTCTTTATCATAAATTTTAGAATATCCATCAGGGGCCCACTTATAAAATCCACCCGGGCGGTATCCTTTTGAAACAGTCGAATAAAGCAAACTGTTTTGATTTAAATTATATTTAATTCCTATTTTAGGAGATACTTCACTAAACGAGGCGTCTAAGTTAAGCGTTTGGTCTTTAAACTCATAATTGTTTTTATCGTACCTAAGACCTCCGATTAGGGAAAGATTATCATTTAACGCATAATCCGCATGAACAAATACGCCATAAGAGTCTCCTTCTATGGCGTTTTTTGTATTGGCGCTTATATTATTGGTAATTACATCATAATCTGCATTTGATTCTTCTTTATCGGCATTTACCCCAATCAGCCATTTTAGTTGATTCCTATCCCCACTTAATCTGAATTCCTGGGCAATGTTTTTTTGTGTATTTCCATCACCAAATACTGTATGCAGGCTGGCTTCCGGAGTAAAATCGTAGTCTCGTTTCCAAATTGTTTTATACTTTTTATATGTACTAATTGATTCAATTTTATAGTTATCAAAGTCATATTCCACTTTCAGGGCATGCAAGACAGTCTCAGGTTCAATCGCCTCCTCATTATTGGCGTTTTGTCTGTTGGAGCCATTCTTAGAAGTACTTGCCCCCCCGTCTTTATGTTTAAGCTTGGAAGAGATTAAAAATATATCAAGCGCATCGGTAGGGGTATATCTAAGATCTATTTTCCCAAAGTTATTTTCTCTGTCATCAGTATAGCCCCCAAGATAGGTATTTTCAATAAATCCATCTTTTTCATAATGCCTTCCGCTTACACCGATAAAAAATTTATCTTTTACGATAGGGCCGCTTATACTTAAATTATATTCCCTTTTAGCGTCACTTCCAAATTCGGCTTGTATTTTTCCCTTGATTTCATTATCCGGTTTTCTGGTTATAATATTGATAACGCCCGCTTCCGTTCCCCTCCCATAAAGGGTACCCTGAGGGCCTTTTAAAACTTCGATCCGTTCTATATCCGTTAATATCGCGTCAAAACCTCCGGTCCCAAGCATGGGAATACCATCTATATACATACCTACTGGACCTACAGTAGAGCCTTCATCTGTCCTCATCCCTCTGATCGTAGGCAATAGAACCCCTGGGGCCGCGGCTTCAACGAGCATAAGGTTTGGGGTATAAGCTGCGATATCTTTAACCGATTTTATTCTTTTTTCTTCTAAAGCGAATTCATCGAACACCGTTATAGAGGTAGGGACATCTTGAATATTTTCTTCCATTTTTTGGGCTGTTACCGTCAATCCTTCCAGGTTCATTTCTCTACGGGCTTGCTGGATTGTGGACTCTTTGGTTTTGTTTTCCTGCTGTCCTGTGACGGATTGTTTTTCCGTGGCTTTCTTTTCCTTTAAAACAGCAGTGTTGTTGTCTGCCATTTGAAAGGTTAAACCGGTTCCCTGTAAAATTTGTTGCAGGGCTTCTCCGGGGGATGCGTTTTGGGCACCGGGGCTGTTTTTGCCTTCTATCAGCTCGTTTAAATAGACGGTCTTTGTGCCGGTGGCTTTGGAATACGCATCCAATACTTCCTGCAAGGTGCCGGGTTTGATGGTAATGAATGTCTGGTCAGCCATGACGGGTATGGCAAATAAAAGCAGTAAAATAATGGTGGTGCAAAATCTTACTCTGACGGTGGTACTGTTCATTTTTCAACTCTCCTTTTTGATTTTTCCGGATCAACTATTGCCAGAGCGATGCTTTATATTTTACGACCGACTTTTAACAACCGCTTCCCCGGATAGTGTAATAGTTCCGTTTGTGTCCTTTTCCATTTTCAGATAGACCGCTGTGACGATAATTCTAAGCGTCTGCTCCAGATTATGCATATCAAAGGTGCCTGTTACTCTTTTTTGCCCCAAATCTTTGAGCGCCGGTTTTATGTTGACCTTGTGGTAAAGTGCCAACTCCCGGAGCACACTGCTGAGCGGGGTGTTTTTAAACACAACCTGATGTTGCTGCCAGACTAAAACCGGTTGAATATTTGAGGTGCGTACGGGGGCTAAACGCCCGGTTGAATCAATATCTACGCCATGTCCGGAGAGCAGCGTGACTGTCCGGAGCCGCATATCTCCCGGGCCTTTGGGCGCACCTTCTATATGTACTTTTCCATGATCCATATCCACCGCCACCCGCCCTTTGCGGTCTCTGACATTAAATGCGGTGCCCAGAACACGCACCAGCCCCTTGGAGGTACGAACTTCAAAGGGACGTTTTGGATCAGGTTTATTTTTCTTTCAGCTTCACGCTGGTGAGTTAACTCCGCCCGGTGGGCATATTTTTCTTCGGGTGAAAAAACAGGTTCCAGCACACCCAAATGCGCCCAGACATCACTCATCTGTTCAAACGCTTTACGGTTGGCAGGGTCTTCTTCCAGCCACGTCTCCAGCATTTTGCGGTCTTCGCGTGTAAAGGCCTTGTCCTGGGCCTGAACCAGCCAACGTGCAGCATGTTCCAGACGTTCATCCCGTGATAAACTCAACTTTGTGCCCTCCTGTAATTATTAAAATGCTTCAGAGTCGAAAAACCCCTAAAAGAAAATTAAAAAAAATGAAAATGGAGGCCCCGGATCTCCGGCAGTATGCCCTTGAAACATGAGAATCATGCAAGTTGAAGGTTGAACCTGCAATTTGCAAGATTTGATTCGTGAAAAGGGAACGCCTCCTGCATCGCCCTGGCAAAAGTTAGTTATTAATAAGTTGAAAATATAAATTACATCACATATAAATCTATTTCATATCTTGCGCCTATTTTAGGAATGCCTTATAATATATGAAAAAAATTAATCACGTCCCCCCGCCTTCCGTCGAAGTCAACAGGCAAATCGTCTACCACCCTCCCGAACGAGTCGGCAGCGGTGCCGTACATATCGACGCCTTTTCCTCGGGCCTGCGCCTGATGCACCTCAACCTGCAGCCCAAAAAGAATGCAAGTTTTGCCACCGAAACAACGGATTATGAGTTCGGAATCACCTTCAAATTAAAAGGCCATTCCAGCGTAAGCGCTTCGACGCTTCGAGACGGCTTCTCAATTGAAGCCGGGGAGAGCGGTCACTTTTTTTATCCCGGGGCCACGGTCATGACAGAGAACCTCAGCGTGACCCAACAGGTTAAAATATGTATTTTTTTTGACGCCAACGTATTATTAGATTTTGCAAGGGATGATGAAGAAGCCTTTCTTCCTTTTTTACAGGGATTCAAGAACCAGATTCCTTTTGCCGATCGCGACAGAATCCTGCCCCGGATGCACCTGGCCTTGAATCAAATCCTGGCCTGCCCCTACACCGGGAAAACCCGGGCTTTGTTTATGGAGAGCAAGACCCTGGAACTAATGGCCTACAAGCTGGAACAGATCCGGTCCAGGACCCGCCCTGCCTTGCGGCAGTATGGTGTCAGCCCCTATGACATCGAACGGATACGCCATGCTGCCGGGTGTTTACTCCAGGACCCGGCTAATCCGCCGGATATAACAACCCTTGCCACTGCGGCAGGGATGAGCCGAAGCAAATTCTATCGGTGCTTTAAACAGGTTATCGGACACTCCCCCCTGGATCACCTGCGCAGCCACCGCCTCCACCTGGCCAAGCATTTATTGACCAGCGGAAAACACAACGTCACCGAGACCGCCTTTGCCGTGGGCTACAACAATGTGAGCTATTTTATTACACTTTTCACCGCCCAATTCGGCGTCACCCCCCATAAAGTGTCCTGATCCATCCCGCCTCGTCCCGATATCAGATATCTGACACAAAACTGATATAATTTTGGACAAATAAGGTAGTGCAACTTTTATAGTTCGTTTAAGTATACTTTTTCAGATCTCATAAACAAAAATGGATATTTAATAAAAGGGGACAAAAGATGAACAGTCCAACAGTCAGAGCAATTTTTTGTGTCACCATTATTTCATTGCTTTTGTTTGCCGTACCCGTCATGGCTGACCAGGGAACCGGCTTAACCTTTCAGATGGCAGACAACAACACCGCTGTTTTAAAGGAAAAGAAACCCACGGAAAAACAACTTGTCGCAGAACAGCAGGAAAACAACACACAAAAGCCCACAAGCCGACAAGCCCATATCGAAAAGCACCTGGAAGAGATAACGGTAACAGCACAAAAGAGGGAAGAAAGTGTACAGGAAGTACCGATTTCTATGACGGTATTTGATGAGATTGCCATAGAAGACAGCAAAATAGAATCGGTTCAAGATATTGCGCCATACACTTCAAATTTTGCTTTGATAGATAAATCATCAGGTGTTTTTTCACCTGTAATACGAGGTGTTTCCAATACCTTCTCTAAGATATCTCAGCCGATTAGTATAATTATCGACGGTATCCCCATCTCAAATGCTCAAGGATTTAATGAAGCTTTGATGGATATAGAAAGGATTGAAGTATTAAAAGGCCCCCAAGGAACACTCTACGGTAAAGAGGCGGAAGCAGGGGTTATCAATATCGTCACTAAAAAGCCCGATAATGAAACAAGAGGGAAAATAGGCGTTGAACTTGGTGAGGATGATAAAAGACAATATACTTTTAGTGCAAGCGGTCCTGTTGTAAAGGATAAATTTTATATAGGCGTATCGGCAAAACACTATGAAAAAGACGGGTTTATAGAAAATACGCTTCTCGGTGGATATACCGATGACAGGGAACATGACTACGGGAGAATCCATTTAAGATATACACCTGCCGATGAGCTTGAAATATCTTTGATCTCATCTAAAATTGAATATGATGATGGAAATATTAATTATGTTATCCCCTATACGCCGGGTGATAAAAGTGTAAGTACGGATGAGCAAGGTTATGATCAATCAAGTACAACTACCCATGCTTTAAAAATATCCTATGATATAAATGATTATCTTTTAGAATCTATTACAACCTACCGAAATTTAAAGTCAGATGCATTGTTGAACGAAGCCGCTCGCGCGGCGGAAAACCCCAAAGTTATGTATACTCCTAATTGTGGGATCAAACGGAAGATCCCAACTATCTATAATTAAAGGAGTATACCATGAACACATCCGAAGTAAACCGTTTTAACGAACTCTATGAGCGCCATTTAAAAACCCTTAGACTTCAGGGAAAGGCTCAAAAAACCATTGATGCTTATTCCAGGGCCATCCGGCGGGTAAGAGATTACTTTGACTGCTGCCCGGACAAACTCGAACCCGTACAACTTGAAGATTACTTTTCCGATTTGGTTGACTCTCATTCATGGAGTACAGTCAAAATTGATCGCCTTGGACTCCAGCATTTCTGGAAATTTGTTTTGAAAAAAGAATGGAATTGGTTGAATATTGTTAAGCCGCCTAAGGTTAAAACCATTCCGGATATTTTGACTCCTGGTGAGGTGGAAAAGCTCATCGGTGCGACACGCAAACTGCGTTACCGGGTTTTCCTGCTGACAACTTATTCCATGGGCCTGCGTTTGGGAGAGGCATTGTCCCTGCAAGTGAGAGATGTTGATGCAGCACGAAAACTTGTCCATATCCGGAGAGGGAAAGGCCATAAAGACCGGCTAATTCCCTTACCGGACCGCACCCTGGTCGGACTGCGGGAACTATGGAAAAGACATCAACACCCCAAACTGCTTTTTCCCAATGCCAACGGTTCACTGGAAACCATCCAGAAGGCAAAATCTCATATGGACCGGGGTGGTGTCCAAAATGCCATGAAGGCTGTAGTCGCCGATTGCGGTATCAAAAAAAAGTTTCCATACACTCTTTGCGCCACAGTTTTGCGACCCATCTGCTTGAAAAGGGCTTAAGCCTTCGCCACATCCAGGCTCTTCTCGGCCATGCCCGTCCTGAAACAACTGCACGTTACGCACACCTTACTGATGTCACGGAAAAGGACTGCAGGACGACCATCAATGATTTGATTAACACCATTCATGTAGATTTCTGGAAGGTGTAATCATGCGACTTTCTCCTATCATTGAAGAATATTATGATGCATTTTTGACTCGTTACGGGGATAGGGCATTGCCGGAACAGATCAAAGCCTTAAACGCCATACTTCGTTGCCGCACACCAGACGCCGGGCAGATTTATACGGTCTGTCCAGACTGCAATCATACACAACTGCATCCACTGTCCTGTGGAAACCGCAATTGTCCCCATTGTCAAAACCATGAGACAAGCCAATGGATTGACCGGCAGCAAAATAAACAGCTTCCCGTCCAGTATTTCATGGTAACTTTTACCTTGCCCTGTCAGTTCAGGAAAGTTGCATACCGGAATCAACGGACAGTTTATTCTCTGATGTTTTCATGTGTATCCAGCACGTTGAAAGAATTTGGGCTAAATCCCCGGCACCTTGGGGCCCAAATCGGTATGACCATGGTTCTTCACACTCATAGCAGAAGATTGGATTTTCACCCGCATATTCATGTAGTTGTTCCAGGTGGCGGTGTTGACCCATCCAGGCGGCAATGGAAAAAGAAAAAAGGCAAGTATTTGTTTAATCGAAAAGCCCTGGCCAAAGTTTTTCGGGCACGTTTCCTGAACGGATTGAATAAAGAGAATTTGCCAATTCCCAAAGGTGCTCGTTCCAAATGGATTGTCGATTGTGCCAGGGTCGGAACCGGCATGTCTGCCCTGAAGTACCTGTCCAGATATTTATACCGGGGAGTGATCAGCGAACGTGATATCATTGCCAATCAGGACGGCCGGGTTACCTTCATGTATATTGACGGTAAAACCAAAGAGATGTGCAGGCGAACCCTTAAAGGAGAGGAGTTTCTGCACCTGATCCTGCTTCATGTGTTGCCCAGGGGATTTCGTAGGGCAAGAGATTACGGCTTTCTTCACGGGAATGCCAAGAAATTGCTCTTCATAGTACAGATGATTCTCCACGTTCGGATTATGGCAATAGTGCTTCGGCCAAGGCCTGTTTTTAAATGCCCCCATTGCGGGAAGCCTATGAAAATCCTCGGAATAAAGCCTGTCGGTACAGGATAGGATAAACAAAAGGTAGAAACCCAATCTCAATTTAACTGGAGGTGAACAACACTATGAAATAATCCGGCTTTTTTTAGAAAGCCCTGAAAAGGGCAACGCTATAGGTGCGTCTTATCTCAGGAGCCCGGAAATAACACGCCTTTCAGATCCTTAATCCCCAAAAAGATATTTTCATATATATGGAAACCCGGCTCATTTGGGCCGGGCTTGTTCAACAATCGGATAAGATCGTGGTTCGTTCCTCACACGATCTATCCTTATTCGTTCGACTTTACATCTTACCCCAATTTTATTTTTGACAGTGAGTATGAGAGGTATTCACAAGAGATTAGACTAAGTAATAGCAGTCATGCTTTCAAATGGATAGCAGGGGTTTATGCAGATAAAGAAAAAATTGATGATGCATCAGCCTGGGTAACGAACTCCTCCCCGGTTCAATCAACACAAAAGGGTGATTCTTTAGGTTTTTTTATCCATACGGACTATGCGATAAATGATAAATTCTCTTTTATTTCAGGAGCCAGATACGATAAGGACAATAAAGAATTTGAAGAATCTGCTACAAAACTAGATTTATCCAATGATGAGATCTCTCCAAAAGTCTCTTTAAAATATCAACACGATCAAGATAGCATGTATTATACAACTATCTCAAAGGGTTATCGTGCAGGAGGATTCCAGTCCGACGCTCCGGACGGTTATCCAAAACAGTATGAAAAAGAGACGCTATGGAACTATGAAATAGGAGCAAAAAATTCATTTTTTGATAATAGACTTGTAGTAAACAGTGCAATTTTTTATATGGCTATCAATGATATGCAAGTAAAAATTTACCCAATTGAGGGGTCACGAGAAACTTATATAGATAATGTTGCAAAAGCGACTTCAAAAGGTGTTGAAATAGGACTGACTGCAAAATTAACAGATACGATAACACTCTTTGGTGCATACGGATATACGGATGTTACCTTTGATGATTATAAAGATTCAAACGGCGATTATAGCGGCAATAAAAATCTGTATGCACCACAATATAATTACAATATCGGTGTTCAATACAGGGATGAACAAGGTTTTTTTGCAAGAGTTGATTTAAACAGGTATGGAAAAACATATTGGGATGTCGCGAATAAATATAGCAGAGATCCTTATCATCTTGTAAATGTAAAACTAGGATATGAACAAGAGCGTTATGATATCTATTTATACGGTAAAAATATTTTTGATGAAGAGTATCACTCTATCAATATGACTAACGGAAATGAAGTTATATACTCTCAACCGGGAGAGTTCGGCGTTCAGTTGACCTATAGATTTTAAAAAAGAGATCGCGCCAATTCCCTTAAAAAGGTCTGCCGGAATGCCTGCCGCTCCTTTTTGGTTTCCATGGTCCGGACATTTGATTCAACCATTATCCGGCCGACTGTAATTTACGACCGGCTTTTAACAACCGGTTCCCCGGATAGTGTGATCGTTCCGTTGGTGTTTTTTTCCATCTGTAGAGAAGCCGCTGTGGCGATAATTTTAAGCGTCTGCTCCAGATTATGCATATCAAAGGTGCCGGTTACTCTTTTTTTTCCCAAATCTTCAAGAGCCAGTTTTATATTGACCTTGTGGTAAAGTGCCAGTTCCTGGAGCACACTGCTGAGCGGGGTGTTTTTAAACACAACCTGATGTTGCTGCCAGGCTAAAACCTGTTGAATATTGGATGTGCGTACGGGGGCTAAACGCCCGCCTGCATCAATATCCGCTCCCTGTCCGGAAAGCAGCGTTAACGCCTTGACCCGCATATCTCCCGGGCCTTTTGGTGCATTTTGCACCTGTACTTTGCCATGATCCACATCTACAGCCACCATGTCTTTACGGGTTTTTACATTAAAAGCCGTGCCTAGAACACGCACCAGCCCCTTGGAGGTACGCACTTCAAAGGGACGCTCGGAATCAGGCTTGACGGTAAAGAAGACCTCGCCGTTATTCATTTCCACCCGCCTGTACCCCTTACTCATGCACACAGAAATAGAACTGCTGACATTCATTTTGAGAATGGAACCATCGCTTAAGGTGACGGTTTTTTGTTCTCCGGTGGCGGTATTGTAAGAATAAAACGTTTCAACCGGCTCAACCAAATGCATTTTGATTACCGGCAGGCAGAAAATCACCAGTATTGCCAGGGAGATAAAGGCCGCCGCCAATTTTTTATTTGGTTTAAAAAACAGGTTAAACAAAGCTTTCAGGCTTGTTTTTCTTTCAGCTTCACGCTGGTGGGTTAACTCTGCCCGGTGGGCATATTTTTTTTCGGGTGAAAAATCAGGTTCCACCACCCCTAAATGTTCCCAAACATCACGCATCTGTTCAAATGCTTTACGGTTGTCAGGGTCCTCTTCCAGCCATATCTCAAGCATTTTCCGGTCTTCGGATGTAAAGGCTTTGTCCTGGGCCTGAACCAGCCGGCGTGCAGCATGTTTCAAGCGATCATCCCATGATAAACTCAAGGTTGTGTCCTCCTGTAATATTTAAGATGCTTCAGGGTTAAAAAACCACTAAAAGAAACTTTTAAAAAGAGTAAATTTAAGGAAGTTGCAGATGTTTGTGAAAAAAAAGAAGGGCATTGACCATGTGATTTTCAACGGTTTTGGGTGAAATATTCAATTTCCCGGCGATCTGTTTGTGAGACAGCCCTTTAAACCGGTGCAGAATAAAAACCTCCCGGCACCGGGGCGGAAGCTGGTTAAGGATATTGAGGATGTCGTCATTCATGTTTTGAAATTTCATGGCCTCTTCAGGATTCGGTGCCTGTGAAATGTGTTGATCTACGTCCATGACTTTAGAGCTCATCCATTTAGAAGAAAGCGCTTGGGCGCGTTTAATTTCCTTAACCAGATTTTTTGCTGTCCGCCAGATATATCCGGCGGGAGAGTCCAGTTTTACGGTGCCGTTACGACGGACTACCCGCATAAATGTCTCTTGGGAAGCATCTGCGGCATCCTCAGGGGAGTCCAGTCTTTTCAAAAAAAAGCCATAAACATTATGATAGTGTATGTCGAAAATCCGTTGCCACAATTGTTCCGTATTTTTCATCAAATCCTCAATAACCTTCACTGGCAGGCATTTCATTGCTGCCGGCATTATCCACAACAAAGCAGTAAGCAATATTAGGTAAACATGCACTTTCTTATAAAACATAATTTACCGTTCTATTTAACAAGAATTTCTATTAGTCACATAAAAATAGTATTGTCAATAAAAGTTAGTTAAATATAATTGTAATGTAAAAACAAATAAGCTATTAGATATCAATCTATTATGTAGGTGGGTTTCATAAAGATAAGCTGTAAAAACAAATTACATTACATATGATCTATTTTTAACTTTATGACTATTTTTAGGAATACCTATAATATGAAAAAAATTTACCCCGTCCTCTCGCCCTCTGCCGAAGTCGCCGGCCAATCTGTTTACCGCCTTCCCGAACAGGTCGGCAGCGGTGGTATATGTATCGACACCTTTGCCTCGGGACTGCGATTGATATACCTCAACCTGCAGTCCAAAGAAAACATCAGCATTGTCTCCGAAACTTCGGATTGGGGGTTCGGGATCAATTTCAGCTTAAAAGGCTATTCCAAATTTCATACTTCAGCACTTCAAGGCGACTTCCTCATTGAAGCCGGGAAAAGCGGCCACTCTTGCTCCCCCGGAACCACGATTCAGGCAGAGGACTACAGTTCCGGCCGGCGGGTTAAAATCAATATTGTTTTTGACGCCAAGGTATTATCGGATTTCGCAAAGGATGATGAAGAGGCCTTTCTTCCTTTTCTACAGGGATTCAAGGACCAGGTCCCTTTTGCCGATCACGACAGAATCCTGCCACAAATGCACCAGGCCTTAAATCAAATCCAGGCCTGCCCCTACACCGGGAAAACCCGGGCCTTGTTTCTTGAGAGCAAGGCCCTGGAACTTATGGCCTACAAGCTGGAGCAGATCCGGTCCAGGACCCGCCCTGCCTTGCGGCAGTATGGTGTCAGTCCCTATGACATCGAACGGATACGCTACGCTGCCGGGTGCTTACTCCAGGATCCGGTTAATCCGCCGGATATAACAACCCTTGCCGCAGCGGCAGGAATGAACCGAAGCAAATTTTACCAGTGCTTTAAACAGGTTTTCGGACACTCCCCCCTGGATCACCTGCGCAGCCACCGCCTCCACCTGGCCAAAAATTATTTGACCAAGGGAAAACACAACGTCACCGAGGCAGCCTTTGCCGTGGGCTACAACAATTTGAGCCATTTCACTAAAATTTTTACTGCCCAATTCGGCATCCTCCCCCATAAAGTGTCCTGATCCATCCCGCCTTGTCCTGATATCAGATTGATACAAAAACGCTAAAATTTCTGACAAAAACGTTAGCACACCTTTAACAGTTTGTTTAAATAAACTTTCGCAGGGATACATAAACAAAAAAGAGGACAAAGATGAAAAAAATGATGAATTATTTACGCGGCTGGATGTTGAAAACTCTTCTAATCGTTTGGTGCATGACAACCTCAGGAGTTGCCGGGGCGCAGGATACCCTAAGTTTAGAAGAGATAACGGTAACGGCACAAAAGCAGGAGCAAAGCGTTCAGGATGTACCCATGGCGATTACCGCATTCACGGGCCAGGGAATTGAGGACGCAAAAATTGAATCCTTGTCTGATCTGGCTGATCTTGTCCCTAGTTTAGTAATAAACGGCGGCAAGATCGGCATGAATACACCAACTATGAGAGGCATTCATGCCCCTTATAGCACATTTATGCTTTCCACCGGACTTTTTATAGACGGTGTTCCGGTCCAGTCGATGTTTGGATATGAGACTACATTTCTTGATATTGAACGGGTAGAGGTACTCAAGGGGCCCCAAGGCACCTTGTATGGGAAAAATTCTGAAGCAGGTGTAATTAATATCATTACCCGGCAACCGGACAACAATTTCAGGGGGAGCCTGTCTGCCAATATCGGCACATGGCTCTCTTCCGGGACCGATGACCCCTTAACCCAAGCCTACACCATCAAACTTAGCACTCCCATTCAAACAGATAAATTTTTTGTCGGGATTGCCGGAAAGTTCCTCCAGCAAGACGGTACCATCGAAAATACGGAAACCGGGAATGATGAGGATCATAGAGAATACTGGTTTGGCAGGGCACATCTGCGCTGGACACCCACAGATCAACTGGACATCTCTTTTATTGCATCACAACTCCAATATGATTCAGGCGGAGGAAATGACAACCTGTTAGAATCTGGAGCATCTAATTATGGAGTGCCTACGCCCGGTTATCGCAAGGTCTCTTCAAATTTAGAGCCGGAAAACACTAGTTCAGAACAAACCCAATCCCTTAACATTAAGTATGAAATCAATGACGTGTTTGAATTGACGTCTGTTACGGCGAGAAGAGTCTTTAATGACGATGCCACCAATGATTTTGATCACACTAACGCAACGATATCGCATATGGATAAAGACAACCAATACACTACATTGTCCCAGGAACTGCGCTTGAGCTATGACAATGGCGGCGTGAAGTGGATCGCAGGCGTCTACGGTGATACGGATGAGATAAATTTCGACTATAAGTACGATTATGGCAGCATGATCAATATTTCTGACATGGATATCGATGGAAACACCTATGCTGTTTTTACCAATCTGACCTATCCGCTGTCCCAACGGTTCAGCCTTGTCGGCGGTTTGCGCTACGAGACAACGGAAAAAGACTTTCAAGATCATATCGACGCAAGGCAGGCCAATGGTTCATGGGATGACATAAGTCCCAAATTCGCCCTGGAATACCGTCCTTTGCCGGGAACCATGACTTACATAAGCGCATCCAAAGGATACCGCGCCGGCGGATTTAATTTTATGGCAACAGATCCGCGATACTATACCTTTGATGAAGAGGAACTATGGTCCTATGAAATCGGAGTGAAAAATACCTTTTTTAATAACAGATTGATCGCGAACGCCAGTATTTATCTGATGGATATTTCCGATATGCAGGTGACGGAAATGATTTTATCAACTAATAAATCTTATGTAACCAACGCAGCTAAAGCAACCGGTAAGGGGGTTGAGTTGGAGTTGACGGGAAAAATAATCGCCGGACTGACCATGACGGCCGGTTTCGGCTATACCCACATTGAATTTGACGATTTCAAGGATGCTGCCGGAGATTACGAGGGAAACAAAACGACTTACGCGCCGGAGTATACCTTTAATCTCGGCGCCCAATATCGTTGGGAAAACGGTTTTTATGCCAGGGCCGATTTGATTGGCTATGGTGAAATGTACACGGACAGAGCCAACAAATATAAACGGGATGCTTACCAAATCGTCAACGCCAAAATCGGGTATGAGACGGAGCATTATGATATCTACCTTTACGGCAAGAATATTTTTGACGAAAGATACGATACTTATGGCAGTACTTCCATCAACTATAGTGACCCGGGAGAGGTCGGCCTTCAGGTGACCTATCGTTTCTAAGCGTTTGGTATCTATGACCTGCTTTATATGCCCCATCAGCTACTGGTAAAAACGGTCGATTCGGCTACGGGCAGTGCTTGGTTGGATAGCCCAGGCGGCCCGTAGCAGCAATATGACAAACCCATTATGCAGGTGGATTCCATGAAAATAAGTTGAAAAAATAAATATTCCTCCATATAGTCTATTTTTATTTTTAAGACTATTTTAGGAATACCTTATCATATGAAAAAAATTTACCCCGTCCTCTCGCCCTCTGCCAAAGTCGACGGCCAATTTGTTTACCGTCTTCCCGAACAGTTCGGCAGCGGTGGCGCATGCATTGATACCTTTGCCTCGGGCCTGCAACTATCACACATCAACCTGCAGTTCAAAGAAAAGGTTAGCTTTATCATCGAACCATCGGATGGGCGCATTCCCATTTTCACGGTTATGCAGCTAACAATGAGATATGTGAATTGGCCATTTGTTTCAGACAGTTCCATCGTCCCGATTTATAGTATGAGCGCAGCATGAGCATTTTCTCCGCATTTTCTTTATACCAAAAAATGCAGGGACCCTTGAGTCTCAAATTGACAACTCTTCGAATCGAACTTTCAATCGCACCACTGCCAATCGGCAAATTCAATGCCTTTACCGTTGGGAAAGCAAGACGGTGCCTATTACGTACAAAATAATCCCGTTCTGTCTTTATGGCTTTGCTGTTCCGGCCTCGACAAAGAGCCTGTACTTCTTGTACGACCGTTGCCGATTCACCTTTTAGCAAAAACCGTCGCTGTTTTGAGACCCAGGCTTTACGTTTTTTGGCTGACCAGTTTTTTCGTAATCCTGCAACCTTTCCCAGATGCTCTACTGCATGATAAAAATCAAGGAGTTCATGCACACTCTCCGGATTCAACCCCAGTGCCTTGATCAGACCAGGGACTCGATTCCATATCCAATGAGCCCCGTCCGCAACAAACAACACCTTGTCTGCTTTTTGGATGCAAAGAGACTTCAAATAGCCCTTCAGCAGCAGAAACAAGCCATCAGGCCCATTAAAACCGCCATCAATAAATGGGGCAAAGCTTTTTTCCTGTTTCCCATGGGCATCGACGACATAAATAATCAACAGCTTGGGTTCTCTCCAGGCCCCATGATATCTGGTTCTTCCTTTGGCTGTCCGGGGACCTCGCTTTTTTTCCCGCAATCGAGTCCGGCCACCATCGGTGCTTATGACAACCCGACGACCTTGAAGGTTGTCCTCTTCATTTAAGGGGAGCAGACCCATTTGCTGTACCACCCGTGCTCGTTCTGCGTAGCGGTAGGCCAGTTTCCGGATCACCTTAACATCCAGGATAGTGCCATGATCACAAAGGACCTGACGTACTTCCTCAAATGAGCTCAGTAACGCGGACCAGGCGCTGACCATCGCCGCCAAGATTGGTGTACATCGATCATGAATCCCGAGCAAAGCCAAAGCAGCATACAAGCCCTTATATCTTTTGCCATTTCGACGGTCACAGGCTCTTCGATAGTATCGAACATGGATTGGGATCGTGCAACCTGAGCTGGTTTGAATTTGAACTGTCTCAAACCCTTCACTTTTCATTCGGCCAGGCCAGCTACGCACCAACTCTCTTTCTTGTTCGTTATGCTCCGGAGAGTTTATACTGGTTTGGACTTTTTTTTTTAGCATCAACGCGGCTAAACGATTGGTATAGCTTAAAATTTCTTGTTCAACCTGAATGAGTTCTTCCGGACTGCGAATTAGCCGTTTCTCTTTGTCCAGCTGTTTCAATAATTCATATATTTCTTCTACCGTTTCGCAGGATTCAGCCTTTTTGAGTTTCATACTATTTTCTTCCTCATCAGTTGATAATCGAGGGGAAGCATAACTTCTTTTTGCTAAAGAGGATAGTCCGTTTTAAAAACCGGGAAAATGGGAATGCGCCCCCATCGGATTGGGTGTTCGGGATCGGTTTTAGCTTAAAAGGCCATTCCGAAGTACACTCATCGACGCTTCAAAGCGACTTCCTCGTTGAAGCCGGAAAGAGCGGCCACTTTTTCTTTCCCGGGGCCACAGGCCTGGCAGAGGAATTCAGTTCCGGCCGGCGGGTTAAAATCGGTATTGGTTTTGATGCCAATGTATTATTTGATTTCGCAAAGGATGATGAAGAGGCCTTTCTTCCCTTTTTACAAGGAGTTAACGATCAGATCCCTTTTTCAGATCACGACAGAATCCTGCCGCAGATGCACCAGGCCTTAAATCAAATCCTGGCCTGCCCCTACACCGGGAAAACCCGGGCCTTGTTTCTTGAGAGCAAAGCCCTGGTATCCATTCACGGGGTATAACAAATAAAACGGAATCAGAGCCAGGTAAGATCCGGCTCTTGCTCTTTGAAATATGAATGAATCAAGTCAGCCATTATGGGAAAGGATTCAAGCGAACGAATAAAACAAGTCTGTTTGAAGGACAGTATTCTTTCAACCCAATGATTTCCCTTTTCACTCTGCGTCCCCTTGCTTCTTTTCCGCCATAAGACACCATAGCGCAAAGTCCGTTCTGCATGGTTATTGGTTGGCTCAACCTCCACGATATCGAGAAAAAGCCAAAGAGATTCAAGCTGTCGGATCAGAGAACGAGCCATAGTACCTATTTCATTCTTGTCTTCCTGGTGTTGGAAAATCAATTCGGTAAATCGGTCGTAAAAACTACGCCATTCTTTACTGTCAGGTGGAGATTTCGCCCAATGACAGAGCAGTTGAAGATCTTGCACAACCTGTTTGCCAAATTGGTTGACGTTTTCATCCTTTCTTTCAGCAAGAGCTTTTGCCTTTCGGATTATATGGGCCAGGCAGGTTTGTCGCAGGTTGATCCATTTTGCATAAACGCCGTAATTGTCACTAACGAGAATGCCGTCCCATTCCTGGACTAATGCCTGAAAGGCCTCTTTGGACCGGTTCTTATGAATCATAAAATATGCAACAGAACTATTGGCCATAACCCACAACCAATTTAAAGCACCGCTTTGGAACCAGGATGTTTCATCAATATAGTTGACCTCGCTCGAGCGAGCCATGTTGGCAATTTGGGAGTATACAGGTTTTAGAGCCTCTGAGGCCCGGTCTACAACCTTCTGAATAGCGCCTGTTGATATTGGAAAATTGAGGACTGACCGACAGAACGTGCGAACAGTTTCACGGCTATTTCCTTGAATTCCGCTTATCTCTGCAATAAGGGCGCTCAGGCGGGGTCCATAACCGGTTTGATGTTCTGAAGGTATATCTGCCTTGACAACTTTGCCGCATTTTGAACAGACGCCTTTATGAAGGATGAAATGAAGTACATCCATTTTAATTTCAGGCAATTCTATTACTTGATGGGTATGAAATGCCTTAAGGCTATCAGGGACGACATCGGAACAACCACATACGCACTCCCCTGGCAGTATGATATTTTCAGATGTCGGGAGCATTAGTTTTTGCTGATGGCCTTTATGACCTTTTTGACCGCCTCTTTTTCTTTGACCCTTTTGGGTTTTTCTATCCGGCTTTTTAAAGGGGGGATCAGAAGAAGGCGGCTTGCTGGAATTTTGAGAATTTTTATTGAGCTTATTTTCAAGCTCTGTGACTCGTTTTTTAAGATGCTCTGTTTCGTTGAGCAATTTTACAACCACCTCTTCCAACTGGATAATATATCGTTGAACAGGCTCTGGGGTGGCTTGAAATTCTTCATCGGTAAAAGGTCTTTTAATCTCCATGAAATTGAAAATAGCATAATAAAAAACAAAAATCTAGATTTTTTTAATTATTTCAAATAGTTATATTTACGCTTTAAATTCGGCACGTTGAGTATGAGTAAATCCCCCCCCCCGTGAATAAATACAAGCCCTGGAACTTATGGCCTACAAGCTGGAGCAGATCCGGTCCAGGACCCGCCCTGCCTTGCGGCAGTACGGTGTTAATCCCTACGATATCGAACGGATACGCCACGCTGCCGAACGTTTGCGCCAGGATCCGATTAATCCTCCAGACATAACAAACCTTGCCGTAGCGGCGGGAATGAGCCGAAGCAAGTTCTACCGGTGTTTTAAAAAGGTTTACGGACACTCCCCCCTGGATCACCTGCGCAACCACCGGCTTCAGCTGGCCAAAATTTTTTTGAGCACTGGAAAGCACAATGTTACCGAGGCAGCCTATGCCGTGGGCTACAGCAATCTGAGCTATTTTGCCAGAATTTTCACTGCCCAGTTCGGCATCTCTCCCCACAAAGTATTCTGATCCGCAGATCCTGATATCAAATTGACACAATAGGATCGAAACTTGAGACAAATGGATTAGCTCGCCTTTTAAAGTTAGGTTAAACAAAAGAAGCATTTAACCATTACCAAGGAGGAGAGAAGATGAATTGTTTGCGTAGCTGGATTTTGAAAGGTTTTCTAATCGTTTGGTGCATAACAAACTCAGGAATTGCCGAAGCGCAGGATACCCTAAGTTTAGAAGAGATAACGGTAACGGCACAAAAACAGGAGCAAAGCGTTCAGGACGTACCCATGGGGATCACCGCATTTACGAACCAGGGAATTGAGGACGCAAAAATTGAATCCATTTCTGATCTTGCCGATTTGGTCCCCAATTTAATGATATTTAACCACGGCAAGATCGGTATGAACACACCAACCATGAGAGGCATTCATGCACCTATTTTTACGATGCTTCTTTCCACCGGACTTTTTATAGACGGTGTTCCGGTCCAGTCTATTCTTGGATTTGAGACTACATTTATTGATATTGAACGGGTAGAGGTACTCAGGGGGCCCCAGGGCACCTTGTATGGGAAAAACTCGGAAGCCGGTGTAATCAATATCATTACCCGGCAGCCGGACAACAATTTCCGGGGGAGCCTGTCCGCCAATATCGGCACATGGCTTTCTTCCGGGACCGATGATCCCTTAACCCAAGCCTACACCGTCAAACTCAGCACTCCCATTCAAACAGATAAGCTTTTTGTCGGGATTGCCGGAAAATTTCTTCAGCAAGACGGTACCATCAAAAATACAGAAACCGGGGATGATGAGGATGATAGAGAATACTGGTTCGGCCGGGCACATCTGCGCTGGACACCCACAGATCAATTGGATATCTCTTTTATTGCATCACAACTCCAATATGACGGAGGCGGGGGAAATGGGAACCTGTTAGAATCTGGGGCGTCTCAATACGGAGTGCCTACACCCGATTATCGCAAGGTCTCCTCAAATTTAGAGGGGGAAAACACTAGTTCAGAACAAACCCAAGCCCTTAACATTAAGTATGAGATCAACGACGCGTTTGAATTGACGTCTGTTACGGCCAGAAGAGTCTATAATGACGATGCCAACAGGGATTTTGATTACACCAGCGCAATAGATCATTCATATAAAGACAACGAATACACTACATTGTCCCAGGAACTGCGCTTGAGCTATGACAATGGCGGCGTGAAGTGGATTGCAGGCGTCTACGGTGATAAGGATGAGCAAAATTATGACTTTGAGGGGCATTATGGCAGCGCAATCTATTATACGGACAAAGATATCGATGGAACTACCTATGCTGTCTTTACCAATCTGACCTATCCGCTGTCCCAACGGTTCAGCCTTGTCGGCGGTTTGCGCTACGAGACAACGGAAAAAGACTTTCAGGATCATCTCAACGCAAGGCAGGCCAATGATTCATGGGATGATATAAGTCCCAAGTTTGCCCTGGAATACCGTCCTTTGCCGGGAACCATGACTTACATAAGCGTATCCAAAGGATACCGCGCCGGCGGGTTTAATTTTATGGCCACAGATCCGGAATACTACACCTTTGATGAAGAGGAGCTATGGTCTTATGAAATTGGAGTAAAAAATACCTTGTTTAATAATAGATTGATCGCGAATGCCAGTATTTATCTGATGGATATTTCCGATATGCAGGTGACGGAAACGATTTTAGAACTTGATAGATCTTATCTAACCAACGCAGCCAAAGCAACCGGTAAGGGGATTGAGTTGGAGTTGACGGGCAAAATAACCACCGGACTGACCATGACAGCCGGTTTCGGCTATACCCACATTGAATTTGACGATTATAAGGACGCTGAAGGAGATTACCAGGGGAACAAAACAACTCACGCGCCGGAGTATACATTTAATATCGGCGCCCAATATCGTTGGGAAAACGGCTTTTATGCCAGGGCGGATTTGATTGGTTATGGTGAAATGTACACGGACAGAGCCAACAAATATAAACGGGATGCTTACCAAATCGTCAACGCCAAAATCGGGTATGAGGCGGAGCATTATGATATCTACCTTTACGGCAAGAATATTTTTGACGAAAGATACGATACTTATGACAGTGAGAGCATCAACTATAGTGACCCGGGAGAGGTCGGCCTTCAGGTGACCTACCGTTTCTAAGACAGCAAGATTATCAGTATACACAAGTATTGAAAACACAATTTTTATCTTAAAAGCGAGGATGTTATGAAAAACGTATTCTGTATTTCGATTATCACACTGTTACTGACGGCTTCATCTGCAGGCGCTCACTCTTTATGGGTAAACTGCTTTGAATCCAAGATTCACTCCCCGGGCCATGCAACCGTATCCCTTGGATGGGGCCATACCATGCCCATTGATGACATGCCCAACAGCGTCAACGCCAAACTCGGTATTGCAGAATTTAACCTGGCAGATCCTGCCGGAAATAAAAGTAAATTGTACAAACCCGAACCTAAAGCAGCAAAAGCGTTTGAAAGTAATGCTGATTATGATCTGTATATCTCTGATATTGCCAATCAACAAATCGCATTGAAAAAAGAGACGCAACAAGGGGTTTATTTGATCGAGGCCATATCCCAAAAAAGTTGTTACACCCAATATATTGACACAAAGGGCAGGACCAGATTCGCCCTAAAACCCATGAATGCAATTGATGGTGTTAAAAAAGTACTTGCGTCTGTTCAGCATCAGGCCTTTGGCAAATCTTATCTGACCGTAGACAAGTGGACAATGCCTGAGCCGGTGGGGCATGATCTGGAGATTACGCCTTTAACGGATCTTTCCCGGGTAAAACCAGGCGATATGGTGGAATTTGATGTTCGTTTTCATGGTAAGCCCCTATCCTGGGAACCTAGTAGCCATGCCTATATAACAGGCTCCAGCCCTTCATTCGGTGGGGAGAAGTTTGCTATCTTCTCTATGGTATTGGGGGGTAAGGCCCAATTTAAGGTGCAAAATGCCGGACAATGGCGGGTTAATATTAAATGGCGGGTTAATACCACCCAGGATGGCCCGTTAAAAGATCTGTACGGCAAAGTAAAGACCGTCAATAATTCCGCCACATTAACGTTCACGGTAAGACCTTAAAAAAACTTCAGGCGCTTGAAAATTCATTTCAAGCGCCTGAAAATACTTTTTGGCTTACCCCCTTTGCCTCCAGGGCCTTGTTTATGGAGAGCAAGGCCTTGGAGCTTATGGCATATAAACTGGAACAGATACGGTATAAGACCCGCTCTGTCTTGCGGCAATACAGGCTTAGCCCCTATGATATCGAACTGATACACCACGCTGCCGGAAACTTGCTCCAGGACCCGGTTAATCCTCCGGATATAACAACCCTTGCCGCAACATCAGGAATGAGCCGAAGCAAGTTCTACCGGTGCTTTAAACAGATTTTCGGACATTCCCCCCTAGATCACCTGCGCAGCCACCGCCTCCACCTGGCCAAACACTTTTTGATCAGGGGAAGGCACAACGTCACCGAGGCAGCCTATGCCGTGGGCTACAACAATGTAAGCCATTTTACTAAAATTTTCACCGCCCAATTCGGCGTCCTCCCCCATAAAGTGTCCTGATCCTTTCCGCCTCGTCCTGATATCAGATATCAAATTGACACAAAAACGCTAAAATTATGGACAAGCACGATGGCACACCTTAAATACGAAAATGATACTTGGGTGACCGATAACGCCGGCGGCTCTCATTCCCTGGGCGCGGAACTGGAGTTGACCTATTTCCTGACCGATTCCATCGAATTAACCGCAGCGTTCGGCATTATCGAGGCGGAATACGACGACTACGATGACGGTAGTGTTGTCTGGGACGGTGAATCGATCCAGAATACGCCTTCGTATTCGGCGCGGATCGGTGCCGCTTATTACCACCCCAACGGATTTTATGCCCGTGGGGATGTCAGGAGCCAGGGCGAGGTTCCCTACTATGACAATGTCGACGCGGAGTTCCGCGAGATAGATGACTACATTACCGCTGATATCAAGGTCGGTTATCGTTTCAAGGGCTATGACATCTATGCCTACTGCAACAACCTGACCGATGAAGAATATATGACCTCTTTCGTTTCAAATAGCAGTAAGTCGCTTGCGACTTATGGCGATCCGCGCACCTTCGGTATCGGGGTCCGTTACAGCTTCTAAAATCGGGAGCATCTTACTTAGTGTCTGAACGAAAACCTGGAAATTTTGTCGAGTACAAGGCGGGCGCAAATTAAAACCTTCGGAATACATGAAGTATTTCGAGGATTAAAATTTGCGACCAACTAGTCGAGTAGCCCGAGGGAACCGCCCCCTCAGGCTCTCACAGAATCGGACGTGAACGTCTCCGCTCATCCGGCTCCTATTGACCAGCCTATGCATAGAGCAATCGCCAATGGGCAAACAAATTTGGCTGTCTTCGTGCAATTCGTTCCAGCCATTGACTTGCCCTTCTTCGATGTCCTCTAAAACGTTTGTATTTCCTTGTTGCCCAAATCACCAATCGGCGATCAAGACACCTTAAGGCCGGGTATAACGCAGATTTATAAAACCTGCCATAATAGTTAATCCAGCCTTGAATGACAGGATTGAACATTTGGGCTAAATCCTCCAGGCTCTTGTCGCTGCGCCTGGGCCAATTCCACTTTCGTGAGGTTTGTCGAATTGCTTTTGCTGCTTTATTGCTTATGGCAGGAGAGAAATTAATGAAGAATTTTCCCCATCGGCTTTTTGATCTTCGAGCACGAAAAGTATAACCCAGAAAATCAAAGCTTGTCAGGGAATAATCCTTTTGCCGGTCTGTATCCTTGCAGTAGACGATTTTTGTCTTTTCCGGATGCAGTTCCAGCCCCACACTCTCCATTCGCTCGTTCAGCTTTCTCAGCAAATATTCTGCCTGGGCAAGGCTTTTACAATGGCAGACTGCATCATCCGCATAGCGTTCAAACGGTATGGTCGGATATTCCCTCTCCATCCAGTTGTCGAATGCATAATGCAAAAAGAGATTAGCCAGCAAGGGACTGATAACACCGCCTTGCGGGGTTCCCTTCTTTGGATAGAATAGTGTGCGATCTGTCATCATCACCGGGGCTTTCAGCCACCGTTCTATATACAGAATCACCCACTTGATATCCGTGTGATACCGAACTGCTCTCATCAAAAGATCATGATCAATATTATCGAAAAAGCCTTTAATATCAAGATCCAATACCCAGTCATACTCCCAACAATTCTTCCGGGCTTTGCCGACTGCATCCAAGGCAGATTTCCCTGGTCGATAGCCATAAGAATCCGGATGGAAATGTTTTTCCAGTTCCGGCTCCAATTGCTGCTTGACTATCTGTTGAGCGATTCTGTCCGACACTGTCGGTATTCCCAGCGGTCTCATTCGACCGTCTCCCTTGGGTATTTCCACCCTCAGTACCGGAGGGGGGAAATAACTGCCCGAGGACATCCGATTCCAGAGCTTGTATAGATTGTCCTTTAAGCTGAACTCAAACCCTTCTATTGACTGTCCATCAAATCCGGCAGCCCCTTTGTTGGCTTTAACCCGTTCATATGCCTCCACTACTTCGGATTTAGGAATACAAAACGGCTTTGCTTGGTTCAATCCAATCCTCCTGTTTCCAGTTGTTTTCTTTACTTCAAGCTGGTCAATGCTTCCCCTTCGCTCCAATTCCATTACAGAATCTTCATCACTACTACGGGTCGCTCCGCCCCTGTGCCCTGCATCGGTACTCTCATACTTACGGGTCCTCCGCTTGTATTTCTCCCTTAGCATCAGGGCGACAGGTTCCCACGTTCCACACAAAAGCCTGTACCAAGTTCACGCCACCTTTATGCCGGAGGCCGCCCGGCCAGTAAACAGGTAACCGCCGAACTTATCCCGGGTTAACGACTACCCCCCGGTTTTGACCTCATCCCTACGCTTTCGACACTTCAATAGTGATTCACTTGCGTTCGTCTCCTTGGAACCTACCTGACAAGATCTTGTCCTGCCTTTTCCGTAACGCTCACCACCCCAGCTCTTAACCGGCGCAGCTTACGGTGGTTTGAAGCCTCCACCTGTATGGCGGCTTCGAGGGGCCTTCCCTCATCTTTTGTGCAGCATGGCTGCACTGTTTATTGCAACAGTGTCTGCCTTCGTGGCACACCGTCATCGGCAAAATTTACGGTTTTCGATCAAGCCTTTTTTATAACGGTCACGGACCGTCCTTGGTCTTTGACCGTGGTTCGGCCCACAACGAATATTGAAATATCTCTGTGGGTTACATAGAGTTTCTTATAAACACCCATGGGCTGACCTAACATATCGACTGCCGGACTTCAGCCCACAAAACAATAAGCCGGCCGATTGTATTTCTTTCTCCTGCCCTGAAGCATGTTTGCCAAACCGTTTGATTTCTAAGTGATCCGTTGTATACTTTTGGCCAGCCAAAAGGTGCAATTATTCATCAAACGGCAAGATAAAATTCAGCACGAATAAGACCTTGGATCTGTGATGAAAAGGAAAGGCGATGAAAAAAATTCCATACGCTGTAGGAAATTTTGAACAAATACAGGAACAAGGGTTTTACTATGTTGATAAAACATTTTACATCAGTGCTCTTGAAGAGTGGAATGCACCTGTATTCCTGCGTCCCCGGCGCTTTGGCAAAAGCCTTTGGTGTTCCACCCTTGAGTGTTATTACGACATTAACCGCAAAGATAAGTTTAATTCTCTTTTTGGAAAAACCTGGATCGGACAAAATCCCACACAGTCAAAAAATGCGTTTATGGTGTTGCGCTTTAATTTTTCTGTGGTCTCTGTCAAACCTGACGTCCGGGTGATTGAAGATAATTTTATTGCAACCCAGAGTCCGACCATCAAAAAATTTCTAAGTCGTTATGGTGCATTGTTTGGCAATTTAAATATTGCAATGGATATGCCGCTTGCAAACCAGCTTCAGATCATAATCGAAGCCGTTGATGAGCACAAGCTTCCCCCCATTTATCTGATTATCGACGAATACGACAATTTCACCAACCAACTGATCACTTCTCGTAATGATGATCTATACAAGGCACTGACCACCGGAGACTCATTTTTGTGCTCCTTTTTCAAGGTCATCAAATCAGGCATTGAGCAGCAAAGCATAGGAAAGGTTTTTATCACAGGGGTGTTGCCCATTACCATTGATGATTTGACATCAGGCTTTAATATTGCCCAGATGATTACCTTGCAAAAACAGTTTGCAAACATGATGGGGTTTACCCATAAGGAAACAAAAGATTATCTTTCCCATGTGTTTAAATCTTATGGGTTTGATTGCGCCCGCATGCCGGAAATACTTGAAATCATGGAGAACCATTATGACGGGTACCGGTTTTTGCCCGATGTTGAACAAACTTTATATAATTCCACCATTGTCACCTTTTTTTTAAAACACCTTGTTGTCAATGACGGGCAAATACCAAGGGAACTGATAGACGATAATCTTAAAACCGATGTCTCCTGGATTCAACGGCTTACAACGGTTAAAGAGAATACGGATGCCATGATGGATGCCCTGGTGTTTGACAACGCCCTGGAATATGACCTGAAACAACTTGTTTCCAAGTTCAATATGCATAATTTTTTTGAAAAAGACTATTATCCGGTTTCGCTTTTTTATCTTGGCATGGTCACCTGTTTTGATGACTTTTCAATGTGCCTTCCCAACAATACCATGCGCGAGATATTTGTTGATTATTACAATGAACTCAATAATTACGAAGTATCCAAAGGGTATACGCAATTTTTCAGGCAATTTCTTGCCGAACCGGATCTTGAAAAATTATTTGCGGCCTTTTATGAAACCTACCTTGGACAGTTTTCGGCCCAGGCCTGGGACAAGATCAATGAAAACTTTGTCCGCTGCACTTTTTACGAGATCTGCACCCGGTACCTGTCACGCTATTTTACCTTTTCCATGGAGGTAAACTATCCTTCGGGCCGAAGTGACTGGGAGATGACAGGAAAATACCATACAAAGTACAAAGATACAAAAACCATTATTGAATTCAAGTATCTGTCTTCAAAAGAAGCCGGCAGGATATTGTCCCTGAACGCACCGGAAAACGAAGAACTCACACAGGTTCTCGGCTATAAAAAGGATGCTTTGAAAATGTTCCCTGAATTTAAAATCACGGCATGTATAATCTATGTTGCAGCAAATAAAGGGTTTCGTTTCTTTAAACTGGATGATTAGCCCTGCAACTTAAGAGCTATGTTAAATATTTAAATGAGTATGCGGGCAAATCCAGTGGTGTACAAATTGAAATTTGTGGGTTGAACAAAGTATTTTCGATCGGCGGATCTAAATCTAAGTGCAATCCCATGAAAACAATAATTGATTTTCATGGGATTGCAACCGATTCATCAATGATCAAACAGGCACTTATATTTTATGAAGCCTCAGCGGTTCACGCCCATCTGCCTCCAGTTCCTGGTTGGCTTGTTCAAGCAGCGGTTTTGAGGAAATTACGGAAATACCTTTGGCTGCCTCGTCCCGGAAAAAATACCGGCCGGCCGTTTCCATAACCTTTTGCTTATCCATACCCAGCAGGGCATCTTTGAACCCTTTTCGGATTTCATCGGACAATTTGGTGATCCTGCGATAAAACGCCTTCATGGCCGAAGGTGCCGGTGTTTCAGGCTTATCAATTTCCGAACAGACCTGAAGGATGGCTTCCTTTACGTCTGTTTGGGTGAACTGTCCCTGGGTGATAAAATCACAGGCATTTGCGTAAACATCCAGGGTTCGTTTGATATGGGGATCACGATAGGAACCAAATGAAAAAATACCTTCTTCCATGTTATACATCGCAAATCCGCCGTATGCCCCGCCTTTTTCCCTGATTTCCCGGTGCAGAAACAAGGAACGCAAAAGTTTTGCGATAATGGACAAGGCCGGAGCATCTTCATGTGAAATGCGCACCGCTTTAAAGGATTGACCGACAAACGAGACGGCCGTATTGGTCATCCAGCCGTCATAGGGCCGCAGGGTCTCCGTTTTTATCTGCGGCGTATGAAATGCCTGGCTGCTGCTGTTCGGCAGATTATCATAAATTTTTGAAATGTGCTTATCCGCCTGGACCATGGAGGAAACAGAACCGATAACAGCAGGTTTAAAATTATTTTTCCTCATGACGGCATCAGCCATGGCAGATAGGTCTTTCTCCAGTTCGGCCAGGGCCTGGGCACCTGTTTTTTCATCATTTACCCTGGCGGTAAGCTCTTTAATCAAGGCGTACTGAGCAATGCCATGCCACAGTTCATTGATCCCGGCCGCTGTTGACAGGTGTCGTGCAGACAGGGTTATGGCATATCTGTGTCCCGACCCGACAATGGAAGCTTCGAGACCTGCCTGATATTGTAAAATCAGGCTTTTGAGACGGTCGTGGTCTTTGAAGCTACAGGCATTTATATATTCATCCACCATATCAAAAAGATGGTCAATATTCCGGTCCAGGGCTTTTCCCTGCAACGCTATAAAAGAGTGGCCTTTGCCCTCATGGTCAAAATGGGTGCCGGAAAAAGGAGAGATGGAAATCCCGCCCGTATAAAGATCCATCCGTTCGGCCATCTGCACATATGAAGAATTTGCTGTGCCGGCATTGGTAAAAGCCCGGGCGAAAAACGGTACCATGGGAAAAAGATCCGGCGCAATATTTCCGGCACCTGCCGGACAGGTAAAGTAAAGGATACCCGATGTTGGCTTGTCAAAGGCCGTGGCGCAAGAGATGTCCTTGATGACGTCGGGATGAATGATTTCAATGTCAGGGGGTACGTCTTCAAGCGCTAAGGTCGGCAGAACATCCAGATTTTCTTCTGCATCCTGAAGTACTTTCAGAGCTGCCGCATCTTCGTTAATCTGTGCAAGTTCTGCGTCATTCAAGGATTTTTGCAATTTTTGAAGCTCTTGACGGACATTTTCTGCCTGGCGGGCTTCAATACCTTCATCCGGGGCAAGGGTAAACAGCAATCTGTGCGGATTATCCAAAAAATATTGGCGTATCCGGCCTTCCAGAAAAGGACCCTTGGCCAGTTCTTCCTGAAGTTTTTTCAAATCATGGTCGATGTTGATGGCACTTACAGGATCACCGTTATGAATCATGATTGAAGCAACACCCATGATCAGTTTAATACCATATGGATATGGTGTGTTGGTAATCTCCTTACGGGAAAACTCGATCTGATGAATGGCAGAATCAATTAAATTTTTGTCAATACCTTTGGTAACAAGGGCCTCAAGGGTGCTGTTAATAATTTTCTCCACTTCGGGGACTGCAGATGCCTCGATATCTTTCAACCCGCAGACAAACATGGTGTCCCGGTTATCTGCATCAAACCCTGTGCCGTCACACAGGGCAGAACCCAAACCACTGTCAATGAGTGCTTTTCTCAAGGGCGAGGCTGAATTCCCAAGGAGAATCTGTTCAAGCACCGCCATAACCATCACCTCAAAATGATCTGCAATATCAGGTGTCAACCAGGCCACACAGCCCTGGTATTTTGCGGCTATCTTATCGGTGTCTGAATAGGCATATGCCTGGGTCATGGTTTTAGGGGCCTGCCACCGGGGCTGGGAAGGCACCCGGGTATCCATTTCAAGGAAATCAAACCTGGAAAGAACCTTTTTTTCAATAAACGTTAAACTCTCTTCCAGGGGTAAATCCCCATAGGTATAAAAATAACTGTTGGACGGATGGTAATACGTTGCGTGAAACGCCTTAAGCCCCTCATAGGTGAGTTTCGGAATGTCTGCGGGTTCGCCGCCTGAGTTATTGGCATAGGTGGTATCCGGGTAAAGGCCTTTAAGCAGGGCCCGGGACATGACCTGAGCGGGTGAGGACATGGCACCTTTCATTTCATTGTAAACAACCCCTTTATAAACCAGTTCCGGTTCCCCGTTTTCTCCTGGTTCCAATTCAAGGCGATGGCCTTCCTGTTTAAAACTTAAATAATCAATATCCGGAAAAAACGCGGCATCCAGATAAACATCCATCAGGTTGAAATAATCTTTTTTATTCTGGGTGGAAAAGGGGTACATGGTCCAGTCTGATGCGGTGAATGCATTCATAAAGGTGGACAGGCTTCGTTTGAGCATGGAAAAAAAAGGATCCCGGACCTTGTATTTTTCGGACCCGCACAACACGGTATGCTCAAGAATATGGGCAACCCCTGTGGAATCCGTTGGCACGGTTCTGAAAAATACCCCAAAGGTGTTTTCCTTATCCTCATTGGCAATGTGGATGTGGACAGCTTTTGTTTTTTCGTGGACCAGTTGGATGAAATGAGCGTTAATTGCAGGCAGGGGGGATACCTGTTTAATTCTATAGCCACCAATGGCCTGCCCGGGTGTAAATGCAGTCTGATTCATATATTTTCCTGTCAAAGGTTTCCCTAAACCCTTTTAGGCCCATGGTCAAAATTAACTCTGCCACAAATACACCTGCATTTTAAATTACCTTCAAGGCGCACCAATGAATGAACTCAAAATTATTCCTGATATTCTTTGGCGTAACGTCGAGGATGGTTTAAAAGACAAGCATATGGACGATTTTTTCGACCATAGACCTTAGGGCATGGGGTTTGTTTCGCATATTTTATGGTTTACGAATTCGAGTTATCCCGGGCTCAATAATAAAGCCTTTCAGGAAGTTAAATCCTTTTATAAATTCCCCGGTTGACCCGTTGGATCTTTTTTATTTTATCCAGCCGGAAAATTATATTTCTCAATTTTTTATCATCAAAACCTGTGGCTGCCTTAATGGTCTTAAAATTAGTGCCTTCAGGATGGTTGCCGATGATACTCAGCACAATTGAAGATGCACTCTTTTTTCTTGGCGTCCGACTTTTGTTTCTCTGTCTGCTCGACGGATGATTCTGGTAAATCAATTGTTCTAGCTTGTCAAGCCTTTTGTGGATATTAGCAATATCCTCTTTAGTTGGAATATCCAGACGATGGAGAAGCATTTTAATGAAGTTCTCCCAATTGTTGCTAAATTCTGTAGGTTCCATATCTAATCCTTCTTAAAACTTAGGTTTTACCTTGTCTTAAACCCTAAATTAAGACCTGTAAATCCTGTTTAACACATATATAGTGCCCAACCAAAACCGTAAATCTTAATCCTCGAAATACACCATATATTTCTCCGGTTAAAACCTACGCTCGTCTTGTATTCCACAAGAATCCCTGGTTTGCGTTCAACCACTATTTATAAATTTTAGTCGTAGTAATTTTCTTTAAGGTGTGGATTTGCGCTTCAACCCACTTTTCATGTGGTATATCTAAAAATTACTTCTTAAATATACCAAAGTCAAGTAGGCCAGATCTAAATAAGTAAAAAAAATATCTGAAAAAAAGGTGTTAAATTTTATGGAAATTAATAAAAATCTATGATTTACTGTTACTCACCTTGAATGTTTCAAAGGAAAACCATTACTGTCAATCATTTATTCTTTTTCCAAAGCAAAATATATGACATATGACGTTCTGGAGATAAACAGCCAAAAAAACGGAGAGCAACAAGCGCAATGACGCATCCTGGAGAATTATTAAAGAAAAACGGAGTATACGCTGGAAAAGAGTTGGGGCAAAACTTTTTGTCAAACCCGGCGACAGCCCAAATGATTGTGGATAGAACCGGAGTTGATAAAGAAACCACCGTGCTTGAAATAGGTCCGGGATTGGGTGCCATCACCCTGCCTTTGGCAAGGGCCTGCAAGAAGGTTGTGGCCATTGAAAAAGACCGCCGCATCATTCCGGTGCTCGAAAAAGAATTGGTTGATGAGGGAATAGACAATGTTACAATAATCAATCAGAACGTTTTAAAGACCGATATAAAGGAAATTGCCGGAACAGAAAAACTTGTGGTGGTCGGTAACCTTCCATACAATATTTCTTCCCAAATTCTTTTTCGACTGATTACAATCCGGCAGGTTGTAACACATGCATTTTTGATGTTTCAAAAGGAACTTGCCCAACGCCTTCTTTCATCTGCCGGTACCAAAGATTATTCAAGGCTTTCTGCGGTGGTTCAATATGCTTCTAAAATCAGCCGGGTTGCAGATATCCGGCCCAATAATTTTTTTCCCAGGCCGGATGTGGATTCCACGGTCCTTCGATTTGATTTCTTTAAAACCAAAGGTATGGAAGAAGAGGATGAGATATTGCTGTTCGGTGTAATTAAGGCAGCATTTTCCAAACGAAGAAAGACCCTTCACAATGCCATGTCCGGCGGAGAACTGGGCTTAACAAAAAAAATCGTGGGGATTGCCCTTGAAAACGCCGGCATTGATCCCTCACGGCGGGCTGAAACCTTAGATGTACAGGAGTTTATAAGCCTGTCAAAATCAGTGGGAAAGGTTCGCCATAAATCATGATTGAATCAAGAATTTCCATAGATAAGCTGATCGAGATTGTCCGCCAAGGCGGACGGGTTAAAACCGGAGTGGACGTCTATGACAGAAACGGTACGCTGCTTTTAGCCAAAGATGTAATGGTAGATAAGACAAAGCCGCTGAAAATTGTTCGGAACAACGGTCTTCGGCATGTGCCGGTGGCAAGCAATGGAGGTGTATTTGACGCATCCGGTAATAAAATAGACATGGGATCTACCGGTATGCCCGACCCCTTGCCTGCTTCATTTTTTGATACGGAACCTGTCAAAACCCAAAACGTTACCGAACGGCTTAAAGAAATCCTTGAACTGCGCAGGCTTGCTGAATCCATAAGTGTCAAAGCCCAGGCCATCATCAAAAATGCTGTGAACCAGATCCGTCAAACACAGGGAGAGTTTGATGTGGATGCCGTATCAGAACAGGCATCGGAACTTGCATCATTTGCCGAACAGAATCACCACCCCTTTGCATATGCGCCAAGGGAGTGGTTTTTTTATGATGACTATTTTTACAATCATGCCACCAATGTCTGCGCTTTGGGCTCCCAGGTATTGCACCGGTTTAATAACGCCTTTTCCAAAATAATGGAAAAATCACTTTGGTCATCGCCGGCACTCGCGGGTAATAAATCTTCCGGAATGTTTTCCTATTACTACCCCGAAGAAATAGATGAGATGACCTTTGGCTTGTTCATCTATGATCTGGGAAAATCCATGGTGCCGGAAGATATTTTAAACAAGACATCAACCCTGAACAAAAATGAAATTAATCTGCTGCGCCGGCACGCCAATGATTTTGGATTTACTGTAATTGAAAAGAACCATCTGGGCAGTACTGTGCTCAGTAACATGATCCGGTATCATCATGGACCACTTTATGAGGGAGAACCCGGATGTTATCCTGTAGGATTAGAGTACAGGATGATGCCGCCCTATGTCAAAATATGCAAACTGATGGACATCTATGACGCCATGATTTCCAAACGCAGTTACCAGGATGCTGTTAACCAGGTTGCTGCCGTCACCGGCCTGTTCCGCAATTATGTGCACAAAGATCCCATCCTGCAATTTATTCTCCATGCGTTTGTGAAAACCGTAGGGCTCTATCCGCCGGGCAGTATTGTTTTTCTCAAAAGCGGACAATTGGCATATGTTCTTGAAAACGAGGGTCCTCTAGTTCTTCCTTTTACGGACAAAAACCAGGTTCCGTTAAAATCCAAACCGGATCCTTTTAACGCCGGCAAACAGACCGGAATTCTTGCCATTGACAGTGACAGAAGTGTCAGGCAGCCCAAAAAGATATGGGACTGTCTGCCTGCATTTATCAGAGAAATAGCCCTGCCCAAGGATCAGGTAGCCGCAGCCGTCGCAGCGATTTCAACAATATAAAATAAACTACGGCTTAAAAAGCGCTGAAACACTTTCTCCTGTATGGATGTGCTTAATAGCACGGGCAAACAGCGGCGCTACGGACAAGGATTTAAGCTGGGAAAACTGTTTTTCGACAGGAACATGTACCGTATTTGCAACTACGATTCGGGAGACAACGGTTTCACTTAAATTTTTTACCGCCTGCCCGCAAAGTACCGGATGGGTCGCGCCAACATAAATATTATCAGCACCTGCACGTTTCAAGGTATCAACGGTGCTCACCAGGGTTCCCCCAGTCGATATTTCATCGTCAAAAACAATGGCATCCAAACCCTCTACATGTCCCACGACCAGCCCTTGTTGAACATTGGAATCGCTGAGCCGACGTTTGTCAATAATGGCAAGGGAAGTATCCAGACGATTGGCAAACCGACCGGCTCTTTTAGCTCCGCCGGCATCCGTGGCCACCACCACCACCTTTGACAGATCCAGAAGTCCTGCAAAATAATCACAGATTGTGGGCATAAATGTTAAATGATCAACGGGAATGCTGAAGAATCCATGCACGGCATCGGCATGCAGATCCATGGTCAGTACCCGGTCAGCACCGGCAGTTTTTAAAAGATCCGCAACCAGGCGCGCAGCAATGGAAATTCTTGGTGCATCCTTTTTATCGGATCGGGCATATGAATAGTAGGGGATGACAGCAGTAATTCGTTTGGCAGATGCGCTGCGCAGGGCATCTATGGTAATCATCAGTTCCATGAGATGATCACTGACAGGCGTAGTTAAAGATTGAACCACAAATACATCTTTTTCCCTGACACTTTCTTTAATCTGAACAAACAAATTGTCATTTGAAAACCGGGAGGTTTCCATAGGACTTAAGGCAATTCCGATATGTTCACAAATTTCCATTGCCAGATCCGGATTAGATCCACCTGAAAATATTTTTAACTTGTCTGTCATTTTAATTTTCCTGAAGGGAGTTTTAATTCGCGTCTTTTTAATATCAGTTTACCGACCAAGAAACAAGAGACTCAAGATAAGATTCAAGCGTATGTATTTTATTACAAAGTGGATAGATTAAATATTAATTAAAAAAACAATAGTAACAATAAACAAGATTTAAATGTTTATAACCATCATAATACTTTAATATCATGTAGTATTTTTTTATCTTTTTTGTTTAGAATTTTGAATAAAAAAAATTTAAAAATACAAGATATTGAAAGCCAGTTTTTTAAGGGTACATAAGACAGGTCTTTTGAACAATTTTTTATCAAAATTGGATATCATCTCTGATCCCTTTTAAATTCGATATGTTCCAGTCATATAACAATTTTTTTTAATAAGTTCTAAAATAGAGTGTCAATAACGGCCATGGGTTGGACTGTTTTATCAGTGGTTCTCATCAAACAGTCCACCCTGTTTGTCATGTCAACGGCATCGTATGGGGATATACGAACGCATTAAGATTTTTACTGCCCTGATGCAATAAGGCCCGGGTAAAAGATTCAAGTAAAGGCGATGTTAAATTCCAGCAATGCCAGAAGAGCCGGACATCTATTGTCAGACCGGCAATCAGAGGAATTAAAATGCTTTTTTCCATAAGGTAACCGCTTTAGGAAACCATGTGGCCAGACTGTCGGCATTGACCCCCACGGACAGGGTTACAGGTTTAGTATCCCGTCCAAAGGCTGTCCGGTTTGCTAAATCCTCTTCCAGATGCCTGACCTGTAAATAATGGGCAAGGAACCATTTCCCGGCATCTGTGACCGCAGGGGGCACAGAACGGGTCAGCGATATCTGTCCGGCCTGCTCTTCAAGTTGTCTGACCCGCTGGGACACAGCAGACTGGGTCAGGCACAGCCGGGCTGCCGCTTTTTCAAACCGACCTTGCCGGACAACTTCAGACATCGCCTCTATGAGCTTATAATCAAACATGAAATATTATTAGTAATAATTTTATCAAAATCGGTGCTTTTGTCACGGCTAACGGCCTGGGGCGGTATAGCATTTTTATTTTTATACGGATTTCAGGCGTTCAAATCGGCTATGGGGAATAAAAGCCTTAATGCCGCAGATCAGGGCCATATGTCCCTTAGGATGGTTATTATCCTGAAAATCGGATAAAGCGTACATTTTAAGCCAGAAACACAACCTTATTGGCGATAACCAATCGAAAGTATTGGATTTTAAACCATATTTTTGAGGTGTGTGTAAAATTTTTATACGTACATGTTAAGGGCGGATTATGTATGGTTTTATGCAATAATCGGAAAAACTCACGTCAGTTAACAGCGTGGAAACGACCGGAAGCTGTATTTCACCCATTAAAATGGATACCATTTGCAGTGAAAACACCAGAAAGTCCTATACAAAAACGGCTTGCTGACACTGGTGTGCTTTGAAAATATGGAGCAATAGTGTACGCTTTATCCGACTTTCAGGTTATTATATCAACATTGGCCGTTACCCTTCTCAATCCCCATTTTTACCTTGAAGCAAGCCAATTTCCCCACAGCCAGATATTTTATTTCTGGGCCGGAAGCGTTACAGCTTCCACTCTATGGTTCATTAGTCTGACTATCGGGGCAAGGGTGTTTTCACCCATATTCAAAAAACCAATATCCTGGCGAATTCTTGATGCAGTCATTGGTTTAACTTTGTGGACCATTGCATTTTCTCTGACCCGGTATGCTATGATTTTATAATTTTTTGGATCTTTAATGATTTGACGAATCTTTTAAAAGACGAATATATTAAATATTAATTAAAAAAAATAATAGTAATAATAACAGATGATGAAATGTTTATAAATGATTTAAGTGTTAGATTTTATTGATTGTTATCATGTTTTTTATGTTAACAATTTTGGATAAAAGCATTTTAAAAGTATTCAGGTTTGAAAGCCTGTTTGTGATAAGTACATAAAACAGGCTTTTTAAACAATTTTTTATCAGGATTGAATCCAATCCCTGATCGCCTTTAAATCCGATGTCTGCCACGTTTCTGAAATTCTTTTCTCGATGAATTTTAAAAACAAGGTGTCAATAACGTTGATAACCTTCATGATTAAAAAGGTTTTTTCAATAACTAACCCCTCTATTTCATCTTCTGATGCGGATGTGTCAATGGCTGGGGGTTTTAAACCGGTGATATTGAAACTTTCACCTTTGATGGAAAATTTATATTCTTCTTCGCCGATTCTGCAGATCAGGTTCATATCGGTTACCCATGCCCCTTTTTTAAGGGCTGTTGTCCCTTCTTCGAGACCAGCCTGATCGCCTTTAATGGTAATTTTTTCCTTTGATTTATCGCCCAGATTGTTTTCAAGGCTGATGGAATTTCCAATTTCAAAAGTTACCGGATTTTCTGAATTTGAAAGGGCTGTAATATCCTGCTCTGTTTCAACCAGATACCAGATCCAGGTTAAAAATTCGTTGCCTAAAAATCCATATTTATTGTAAGCAGTGGCTATATCTAACATCATACACCTTTCATATTTAGGGGTGATAGTGCCAATATCCGGTCCTTTTTATCACTTGAAAAACTGCCCAGCGTTTCCACGATTGTATAGGGAAATATTCTGATGGGTTTATGATCAAAGGATTTGAAAAACAGGGTTTCAAACAGTTCATTGGCGGCTTTCTGGGTGGAAAACAAAATTAAACTTTTTTGTTCATAATCCCATAACACATCGTAAATATTTGGAATAAATGGCGTTTTATGCATTAGGATATCAATGACCATTTCTTTTATTTCAGCTTTTTCATTTTTTGAAATAAAAGGTCGGCCGCTTTCTTTCTTTTTTTTTTCCGTTTCAATGACCATATGTTTCTGGATCAGTTTAGCCGGGATTGATTTTTTATCAATGCGCAGGGAAAAAGCAAAATAGGTTCCGAATAGGAATGAAGCGGATTGAAAGTCTGGTTTATAGGGGGTTTCAAGGGGTGTCCATCCGGCTGAAATTTCATCGTATTCGTTTTCAATTTCAGGGAAAGCGTTTTCAATCAGTCCCTGGCGAACACCCTCTGCAGTACCGTCAAGAAATGCACCGTCAATATAATAACGGCTGATGGAATGGGTGGAAGATATCAATCCCATATGTACTCCTTATTTAATGTTAAACGGCTGTTTAGAGCCTTTTCAAACTCTCACAGCCGGTATTGTAATGCACTATAATAGATATTGTATACCCGAAGCTTTGTATATCAGGCTAAATGCCACTTAAAATATTTATATCTAAATATTTTAAGTGGCAATCTGATCATGATTACCAGATACTGATCAATCAAGAAAGTTTATCTTATATTTTTTCCATATTTCCAGAGCAATACGCAAAGGTTTAATCATTGGGACAGTGTAGGTATGCAGTTTTTTGTCTGCCATAAAGGTTCTGCAACGGTCCACGTATTCAGAAAATCCCCTGGGGGATACAATCAAAGGCTTGGTCAGTTCCTGTTTAAGCTCCACAAGGCGCTCGGGCAGGTATTCACTTAAAAGGGGCACCTGCAGGTAGATGGCTGCGATAATCACATCCGTATTTGGATCCTGGTCTACTATTTTAATGGCTTCAAGGAGCCGTTCATCCCGACAGTTGCCAAGAAGATCGATGGGATTGCCGCCTAAATTGCTTAATATTTTGTCTTTTACTGCCGACAGGTCTGGTTTGAGATCTCTTTCTATCAGTTTTTTAAGTTTTTGTTTGGTTTCACAGGTAAATTTCGCCAGGACCATTCCCTCCTGTGTGACCTGATCCGCCAGGAGGATACCGGCCCCGCCCCCGACACTGATTACGGCAATCCGGTTGCCGTATGTTTTGGGCTGGCTGGTGAGAATGGACAGTATATTGACCATGATTTTAGGATCTTCCGTGAGTTCTTCGATCAGATAAAAACCAGCTTGATCGCAGCAGGCCTTGAATGCATCATGGGAACCGGCAAGGGATGCCGTATGAGATAAGGCTGCCTGGGCCCCGCCTCCCATACCGCCTTTAATAATCACCACCGGTTTTTTCTTTGCCACCTTTTTTCCCACCTGCAGCAATTTGAGTCCGTCTGCCACACCTTCCAGGTAGACGGCAATGATTTTAATTCTGGGATCATCTCCCATGTGGGACAGTATTTCAGGTACCCCACATACGGCGGCATTGCCGATGGATACCCATTTACCTATGTTTTGACGGTCCGCCCCAAGCATCTCAAGCAGTTCAAGGCCGATGCCGCCGCTTTGGGATATTACGCCCACGCAATTGGACGGGGTAACGGGAACAGACCGCTGTACCGGGATGTAGTTGGTATTCAGCCCTGAATAATTATCAATTACCCCCATGCAATTGGGTCCGATAAATGCAACTTTATACTTTTTACTTAAGTTTATAAGCTTTTTTTTGAGATCCAAGCGGCCTATTTCTGCAAATCCGTCACTGAAAATAATGGCGCCTTTGCCGCCGAGTTTGCAGAACTGTTCAAAAATCAAGACGGTTAGTTCCGAATTCACCGCGAAGACGCAGATATCCGGTACCTCGGGCAGATCGTCAAGGTTTTGATAACAGGTCAATCCATGGATGGTTTTCAGTTTTGGGTGAACCGGGTAGAGTTTTTTAATTTTCATGCAGTTTTTTAGAATAACACCACCTTGGGTCCCCGGCCGGGAAGCACCCACAACTGCCACAGATTCGGCTTTAAATATGGCATCCACACTTTTGCGCTTCCAGTCACTGATCCGTTGCCGGGATGGTGACACGAAATCAGGATCTTTAATCAATCGTGTATCTACAATGGCATATCCATTTTCATGAACAATCACCGGATTTAAATCCAGCTCGCATATATCTGGATTTTCCGCCATTAATATGGATATGCGAATGGTCAGATCTATGATGGCTTCTTTGTCATATACCTGACCTCTGAATCCGTCCAAAACTTTACCGGCCCGGGTTTTTTTTAGTATACGTTTCACATCCTGTCGGGTGAGCACGCCAATGCCTGGTGCCGCATCTGCGAACAGTTCCACAAAAATGCCACCGATACCCACCATGGTGATGGGACCAAACCCCGGGTCCTGTCTGGCCCCCACAAGAAGTTCAAATCCTTTGTCCAACATTTTCTGGACAAGCAGCCCCTCTTTTTTTTCTATAGAGAAACCGCCCATAAGTTTTTCGATTGATTTTGTTGCGCAGGTCAGTTCATCTGGATTTTTTAGGTTCAGCCTTACAGCGCCTTGGTCGGATTTGTGAACGATTTTTTCACAAATCGCTTTGACAACCACCGGATAACCGATATCCTCGGCGATTTTTAACGCATCTTCAAGACAGTAGACTTGTTTCCCGGAAGGCAAAATGCCATATTCGGACAAAAGCGTGGCACTTTGGTCAAAATCCAACGGATACTTTTTCATGGCATTGTATCCTTTTTTTATAATTTAAGGCTGAAGTTCTTCCTTGAGCATACAACAGGCGATTTTATAGCGGGGGAATCCGTTATCATCGTAAGATAGGTTTCCCGGCTGTATTAATTTATTCATTACACACCCTTCGGGAATATTCAAAGAGAAAAAATTTGTTTCATTGATTTTTGGGCGAGGTGTCAGTTCATTATTTATTATTTCATAGGAATGAAATGCAAAATCTTCGCATAAAGGACATTGGTACACCCGTCCGTTGGGGAAGATAAAATAATTGTCCGCTACATTGGCCGCACATTCAAAGGTTTCGTCATGGGTGAGGAACACTTTTGGATAGGTAACGATAATTCCTTGTTTTGCAATCTGTTCTGCAGTTTTGGGAATGGTCTCCTGCCAGGTAGATTTGGATACCTGGTGTCTTGCATCGGTGTTTTCCGTTTCCCCCCGCAGACCCACTACCTGGATAAAAAATCTTGAAATTCCAAGATCCTTTACCAGTTCCGGAAGCTTTGTCACCTCATGGATATTTTTTTCAGAAACCGTATAGATCATGGAACAGGTGAATCCCTTTTCCACGGCTTTGCTGATACCTGACATGACGGCATCAAAACATCCCTCTCCTCTGATGGCGTCATTGGTTTCTTTGGTGACACCGTCCAGGGAAAATGAAAAAAAGTCGATTTGATCCGGTGTTATTTTGTCCAGGATGTTGTGAAATAAAAAACCGTTGGTATCAATGGTGATTGATTTGAATCCCATGGATCCGGCCATGCCTACAATCGAGGAAAGATCCGGATGAAGTGTGGGTTCTCCCCCTAAAAGAATAAGGTTAGTATCCTTTGCCTTTGAAGAGAATATTCCAAGCCACTGTTCGATCGTGTCCAGGGAAAGGGTGTTGCTCCCGTGTTGTTCCCGGTTGATATAACAGTGGGCACAGCGCAGATTACAGTGTGTCAGTATGTGGAAGAACAGATTGGTGCTCTGTCTTGAAAACGCAACGGTTTGTTTTTTCATTTCAACTTTAACCCATGCACTGTTTAGTGAAATTTGGGTCAAAGGGTACGGGATATGTACCGTCAAAACAGGCTTTGCAGAAGTTGGCTTCGGGATCATCTACCCCGGAGGCTTCGAGCATGCCTTCAATGGACAAGTAATGCAAAGAATCCAGTCCAAGGTATTCGGTCAGTTCATCAATGGGTTTCTGGGCCGCAATCAATTCTCCCTTGGATGAAAAATCAATACCGTAGTAACAGGGGAACTTATGGGGCGGACAGGAGACTCGCATGTGTATTTTTCCGGCACCTAACTCTTTTAAGGCTTTAACGCGGGTTTTGGCTGTGGTGCCCCGAATAATTGAATCTTCAATGATGATAATATCTTTCCCTTTGATCAATTCCCGTACCGGATTCAGTTTTACCCGCACGGCAAAATCCCGCATGGACTGTGTGGGCTGGATAAAACTTCTACCCACATAGTGGTTGCGTATCATGCCCATTTCAAAGGGGATACCAGATTCTGCGGCATAGCCGATGGCCGCATAGTTGCCGGAGTCGGGAAACGGCATAACAATATCCGCATCCACAGGGGCTTCCTGGGCCAGACGCCTGCCATGTGCCTTTCTCATTTCATAGACGTTTTTGCCGTCAATGGTGGAGTCGGGCCGGGCAAAATAGATATATTCAAATATGCACAGTGATTTTTTGATTGCCGCTTTGGGGTGTTTTATGCTTCTGATACCGTCTTCATTGATAATGACGATTTCACCGGGATCCAGTTCCCGGATAAATTCGGCCTGGATAAGGTCAAAGGCGCAGGTTTCGGATGCCAGTACATAATGCCCGTTCAATTTTCCAAGGGCCAGGGGACGGAATCCGTTAGGGTCTTTCATGCCGATGATTTCGCCCTTACAGGTGAGCAGAATCATGGAGTAGGCCCCTTCAACCTTTGATGCCGCCTTTAATATGGCGGACTCATAATCGCCTTTTATCAGATTTTTAATGAAAAGATGCAAAAATACTTCCGAATCCATGGTGGTCTGGAAGATCGAGCCATTTTCTTCAAGTTCTTCTCTGATGATGTGGGCGTTGACCAGATTGCCGTTGTGGGCCAGGGCATAGGAGCGGTGCCGGTGGTTGACCACAAAAGGCTGGGCATTGGCCAGAATGGAATCACCGGTCGTGGAGTACCGGACATGGCCGATGGCAGACCCGCCTTCAATACGTTCAAGGTCTTCCATGTTGAAAATTTCTGGTACAAGCCCCATGCCTTTATGGGAGAAAATTTTGTCGTTAATCCCCCGGTTCACGGAGATCCCCGCGCTTTCCTGACCCCTGTGCTGGAGTGCATAAAGCCCGAAATAGGTGATTTTAGCCGCTTCCGGATGTTTATAAAGGCCAAAAACCCCACATTCATCTTTAGGGCGTTCACTTGGCGTGAAAACGGAGCAGGTTTTACAATTTGATTGGATGGTATTCATTTCTGGTTATTCCAATAATTAATTTTCCTGATGGTAATGCTGGAGTGGCTTAACCGTCAGGTTTTCTTTTTTCATGGCCTGGATGGCCAGACTGATGGCCCGAGCCCCGTCCGTTGTGGTGGCATAGGGTATTTTATATTTAATGGCTGCCCTGCGAATTTCATAACCGTCTCTTTGGGTCTGGCTGGACGAACCTGTGTTTAAAATAAGCTGTATTTCACCGTTTTTCACCGCATCCACCACATGGGGCCGGCCCGCAGACACTTTTTTCACAAAGGTGGATGGAATTTTATTTTCCTCCAGGAATGTGACCGTTCCCCGGGTGGCCATGATGGTGAATCCCATGTCATGGAAAAGCTCGGCCACAGGTAATGCTGCCTTTTTATCCTTGTCCTGGACAGAGATAAAAACCGTGCCTTCCTTGGGCAGTTTCTGTCCGGCAGCAAACTGGGATTTGGCTACAGCTGCTCCAAGATCCTTATCAATGCCCATGACTTCGCCTGTGGATTTCATCTCCGGCCCAAGTACAGGATCCACGTTGTCAAAGCGGTCAAAGGGCATCACCGCTTCTTTAACACAATAATAGGGCGGGATGACTTCTTTTGTTACACCAAGTTCTTTCAGGGTTTTTCCCAGCATGACCTTGGTGGCAAGTTTTGCCAGCGGCACACCGATGGCCTTGGAGACAAAGGGTATGGTTCTGGAGGCCCTGGGATTTACCTCAATGATGTAAACCGTATCATTCATAATCCCGAACTGGATGTTCATCAAGCCTTTGACATTCAGTTCCTTGGCAATGGCTTTGGCTGCATCCGACATCTCTTTGATGTGGTGGTCTTCAATGGAATATGGCGGCAGTACACAGGCCGAATCGCCGGAATGAATGCCGGCCTCTTCAATATGCTCCATCATTCCGCCGATGACGGTATCCTCACCGTCGGATATGGCGTCCACATCCAACTCAAAGGCTTCTTCCAGGAACTTATCAATAAGGACCGGTTTGTCCGGTGATGCCTGAACCGCAAGATCGAAATATTCTTCCAGATCTTTTTCATCATAGACGATTTTCATGGCCCGTCCGCCCAGAACAAAGGAAGGGCGTACCATGACCGGGTATCCGATATCCCTTGCAACGGAGACCGCTTCTTCATAGGAATATGCGATGCCGTTATCCGGCTGGCGCAGTCCCAGTTTTTTAAGCATGGCCGCAAACAGATCCCGGTCCTCAGCCCGGTCAATGCTTTCCGGACTTGTACCGATGATGGGCACCCCTGCTTTTTGAAGGTCTGTGGCAAGGTTTAAAGGCGTCTGGCCGCCAAACTGGACAATTACCCCAAAGGGTTTTTCTTTTTCAACGATGTGAAGCACATCTTCTCTGGTCAGCGGTTCGAAATAGAGCTTGTCCGAGGTATCATAGTCCGTGGAGACCGTTTCCGGGTTGGAGTTGACCATAATAGATTCCACACCTTCTTCCCTTAACGCAAAGGAGGCATGAACACAGCAGTAGTCAAATTCAATGCCCTGTCCGATGCGGTTGGGACCGCCGCCCAGGATGATTACCTTTTTTTTGTCCGATACCCGGGCCTCGCATTCGCTTTCATAGGTGGAGTAATAGTAAGGGGTAACCGCCCTGAATTCCGCAGCACAGGTGTCCACCAGTTTATATACGGGAACAATGCCTAAGTCTTTTCGTTTCTGTTCGATCTGCTTGTCTGTCAGTCCTCCGGACAGATAAGCCAACTGCATATCAGAAAAACCGTATTTTTTGGCCTTTTCAAACAGATCTTTGGGCAGATTCATTCCGGCCAGTTTCAGTTGCTTTTCAAGGTCCACAATCTGTTTCATCTGGTAGAGAAACCAGGGATCAATGGCTGTCAGCTCATGGATCATGGTGATGGGCATGCCATGTTCAATGGCGTATTTGATGTAAAAAATACGCTGGGAATTGGGGGTAGATAATTTGTATTCCAGATCCGTACCCGCAACGGATCCCGGCGCCGGATCTTTGCCGTCGGCACCGAAACCAGCCCGGCCGATTTCAAGGGAGCGCAACCCTTTTTGCAGGGCCTCTTTAAAGGTTCTGCCGATGGACATGGTTTCACCAACGGATTTCATGGCTGTGGTGAGTATGTCGTCGGTTTCGGGGAATTTTTCAAAGGTCCAGCGCGGAATTTTTACCACGCAATAGTCAATGGAAGGCTCAAAGCAGGCCATGGTTTCGCCGGTGATATCATTGGGAATTTCATCCAGGGTGTAGCCTACGGCAAGCTTAGCTGCTATTTTGGCAATAGGAAAGCCCGTAGCCTTGGAGGCAAGGGCGGAAGATCTGGATACCCTTGGGTTCATTTCAACTACGATAATTTCCCCGTTTTCCGGGTTCACGGCAAACTGAACATTTGAACCGCCCGTATCCACGCCGATTTCTCTGATGATGGCAATGGAGGCATCCCGCAACGCCTGGTATTCCTTATCCGACAGGGTCTGGGCCGGGGCCACGGTAATGGAGTCACCTGTATGGACCCCCATGGCGTCAACGTTTTCAATAGAGCAGATGATCACTACGTTGTCTGCGTGATCCCGCATCACCTCAAGCTCATATTCTTTCCATCCCAGAACAGACTCCTCAAGCATCACCTGGGTGATCAGGGACGCGTCAAGGCCGGCCTTGGAAAGGTTTGCAAGCTCTTCCATATTATAGGCCACGCCGCCACCGGTTCCGCCAAGGGTGAAGCTTGGCCGGACAATAATGGGAAATCCGATGCGCTGGGCCGTCTCTTCCACCTCCTGCATGTTGGTGGCAAATCCGGATTGGGGAATTCTTAGACCGATCTTATTCATGGCATCCCGGAATAGCTCCCGGTCTTCGGCCTTGTTGATGGCGTCAATGGATGCACCGATCAATTCAATATTATATTTTTCAAATATCCCTGTTTTGGCGGCATCTATGGTGGTGTTAAGCGCCGTCTGGCCCCCAAGGGTGGGTAGAACGGCATCGGGCCGCTCAATCTCAATTACCTTGCACAGGGTTTCAGCACTTACCGGTTCAACATATACCCGGTCGGCTGTTTCAGGGTCGGTCATGATGGTGGCCGGATTGGAGTTGATCAGGACAACTTCAAATCCTTCTTCCTTCAAAGCCTTACAGGCCTGGGTGCCGGAATAGTCAAACTCGCATGCCTGGCTGATGATGATCGGGCCGGCACCAATGATCAGAATTTTATGGATGTCGTTACGCTTTGGCATTTTCCATCACTTTTGCAAACTGGTTAAAAAGATAGGCCGCATCATGGGGACCTGGGGAGGCTTCGGGGTGGTACTGAACGGCAAACGCCCGGATGGTATCGTTCTTAAGCCCTTCCAGGGAGTCTTCGTTCAGGTTGATGTGGGTCAGGTGGCATTTGTTTTTGTCGAGGGTATTCAAATCGACTGCAAATCCGTGGTTCTGGGAAGTAATTTCAACTTTGCCGGTATCCATATTTTTTACCGGCTGATTGCCGCCCCTGTGGCCGAATTTGATTTTCATGGTTTTACCGCCCATAGCAAGACCGAGAAGCTGCATGCCAAGGCAAATTCCAAAAACAGGATAGTTTTCAAGAAGTTCGCGTATGGTTGCCACAATAGAGGTCAACGGCTCCGGGTCGCCGGGGCCGTTTGACAGGAAAACACCGTCCGGGTTCAGGTTTTTTATGGTCTGGACATCTGTTTTTGCCGGAACCACCAGCACTTCACATCCTGCGTCTTCAAGACAGCGGATAATATTGTATTTTATGCCGAAATCCAGGGCCACCACAGAATGTTTTTTACCTTTTTGACGCCATATAGCAGGGTCTTCAAGGTTTTTGACATCCAGATAATCCGGGTTGTTGTCTTTCCAGAAATAGGGTTTTTTAGTTGTGACATATTCCACCAGGTTGGACCCTTCCATGGAAGGAATCTGTTTGGCCCGTGCCACAAGGGATTCAGGGTCCAGATCCGTGGTGGATATCATGGCTCTCATGGCACCGGATTTACGGATATGCCGGGTCAGAGCCCGGGTATCCAGGTCCTCAATACCCAGAACATGGGATTTTATCAGATAATCGGCAAGGGTTCCCTTTGATCTGAAATTGCTTGGAAACTCCTGGTATTCTTTGACAATGAAGGCTGCCGCATGAATACGGTCTGATTCAACATCTTCCGGACACACACCGTAGTTTCCTATGAGCGGATAGGTCATGGTGACCATCTGCCCGTGATAGGACGGGTCGGTCAAAATCTCCTGGTAACCGGTCATGCTGGTGTTGAACACCACCTCTCCCTGGGCTTCGCCCGGCCCTGTAAAACTTCTACAGGAAAATGTTCTTCCATCTTCCAGGGCTAACAATGCTTTCATATAGATTAATACCTGTCCCTTAAAATATTATGTAAAAAGCGTTCCGTAATCTATTCAGAACCTGTATAAATATCATGAAAAAGCTTTATTTTTCAAGTCCTAAGGCCCATGCAAAAAATATGGCCGGTTTTTATGGTTCTGGTTCCGGTTCTTTAATACATTTTTCATTGATCATCGGCTATTTAAAATTTGGGGTGGAATTGATTTGAAGATATATGTTGTCAGCGGTCCATTGTCCGTTTATTTACAATAATAGAGAGGTATCATGAATAATCAACACAAGATTGACAGTCTGTTTACCGCAGAATCTAATATCCCGGAAGCGTTTCGAATGCCAGAACCCATGGAACAGAAAGAATTTCTGGTGAACGGCGAGGTTCATCACTGGGGCGGCCCGGTGCAGGATGTGTTTTCGCCGGTATGCGTAGAAACGAACGGTAGTTTTGAAAAGATGCGTATCGGCAGCTATCCGCTGCTTACACAAAAAGAGGCTCTGGAGGCATTGGAGGCGGCTTGCAAGGCTTATGACAGTGGCCGGGGACTCTGGCCGACCTTGGCTGTGGAGGACCGCATCCGTCATCTGGAAGAGTTCGCTTACCGCATGAAGGAAAAGCGCCAGGAGGTCGTTCGCCTGCTTATGTGGGAGATCGGCAAGAATCTTCAGGATGCCTGCAACGAGTTTGACCGCACCTTGGATTATATTTTAGGTACCATTGATGCGCTCAAGGATCTGGACCGGGCCGGGTCTCGGTTTGACATCACCCAGGGGGTGGCAGCCCAGATCCGCCGTGCGCCTCTGGGGGTGGTCCTTTGTATGGGGCCTTTTAACTATCCTTTGAACGAAACCTTTACCACTCTGATCCCGGCTCTTATCATGGGGAACACTGTCATCTTCAAGCCGCCCAAGCTCGGTGTTCTGTTGCACCGGCCCCTGCTTGAAGCATTTCAGAGCGCCTTTCCGCCGGGGGTCGTCAATACGGTATACGGCAGGGGGGCCATGGTTACAGGTCCGCTAATGGAATCGGGCCGCATTGATGTCCTGGCTTTTATCGGCACCAGCCGGGTCGGCGACCAGCTTAAGAAGAAGCATCCCCATCCCCACCGCCTGCGATGTGTGCTTGGGCTGGAGGCTAAAAATCCCGCTATTATTCTGCCCGATGCAAAACTCGATGTGGCGGTTAAGGAGTGCCTTCTGGGGGCTCTGTCATTCAACGGTCAGCGCTGTACGGCCTTAAAGCTTCTGTTTGTGCATGAATCCATTGCCGAAACATTTCTGGACATGCTCTGCCGGGAGGTGGAGAAGCTTGAACCGGGACTGCCCTGGCAAAACGAGGTGGGGATTACACCCCTGCCCGAAGAGAACAAGACCGCATATCTGCAGGAACTTATTAATGATGCGCAGCATGGGGGGGCGACGATCCGCAATGAAAGCGGCGGGATTGTCAATCAGACGTTCATGTTTCCGGCCGTGCTCTATCCGGTGACTCCGCAGATGCGCGTTTTTAAGGAGGAGCAATTCGGCCCTGTGATTCCCGTGGTTCCCTATAAATCAGTTGAAGAGCCCCTGGGGTTTGTGACGGATTCGGATTACGGCCAGCAGATCAGTATTTTCGGCACCGACCCCGACCGCATCGCTGAACTTATCGACCCTCTGGTAAATCAGGTCTGCCGGGTCAACATCAACAGCCAGTGCCAGCGCGGACCGGATACTTTCCCTTTTACCGGGCGTAAGGATTCAGCTGAAGGCACCCTGTCCATGTCCGATGCCCTGCGGGTTTTTTCCATCCGCACCCTGGTGGCCGGAAAACTTAATGATATTAATAAGGATATTATCTCGACCATTACGCGCGAGCGCAAATCCCGTTTTTTATCTACGAATTTTCTTTTGTAAACCGTTGATTGCCGCGTTTGAGCCAAAAAGTAAAGTATAGACTATGAAAAACACGATAAAGCCCTTCCTGGGTTTGATTCTCAGCCTGGCATTGTTCGCCGGTGCCGCTTTTCTAATGCACCGGGAGCTTTCTGTATATCATTTCAAAGAGGTGATTGTCACTTTTCGGAGTATTCCCTTGGAAATCCGGTTTTCCGCCTTTTTTTTAACCTTTATCAGTTATGCTGTTTTGACGGGCTATGATACCCTTGGGTTAAAGTATATTCATAAAAAGTTACCCTACCCCAAAATTGCTCTGGCCTCCTTTACCGGTTATGCTTTCAGCAACAACATCGGGCTGTCAATGATCGCAGGCGCTTCGGTTCGCTACAGACTGTATTCGGCCTGGGGACTTTCAAGTTTTGATATCGCAAAGGTGGTGGGGTTCTGTGCCGTTACCACATGGTTGGGGTTTCTGCTATTAAACGGTATGGCCCTTATGGTGAACCCCGGACTTCTGGGTGCTGTTGTTCATATAAATCCATGGTTGATTCGACTTCTGGGCTTGTGCCTGCTCATTATCGTTGCAGCGTACCTGGCTTTTTCCCTGAGGGGAAAAGAGGTGGTTTCTTTTCGGGAGCGTGAAATCCACATCCCAGACCGTTTTATCGCCTTTTCCCAGATCGTGTTAGGGGTTTTGGACTGGACCCTGGCCGGCATGATTCTGTATCTGTTATTGTCCCATTTTGCCGATCTATCCCTTCCGGGGTTCCTGACCGTTTACCTGGTTTCACAATTGGTTGCTCTGTTCAGCCAGGTGCCTGGAGGGCTGGGTGTATTCGAATCCCTCATGGTCATGTTCCTGTCTGCACAGATTCCTGCGCCGCATATTCTGGGCGCGTTGATCGCTTTCCGGGTGATTTATTACTGGATTCCTCTAATGATTGCAGCACTTTTTCTGGGAGGGCAGGAGCTGCTTCGCGGAAAAAAACACACTAAAAAGCTGATGGGCCTGTTCGACCGCTGGGTATCCCCCATGATACCCAGTGTATTTGGATTTACGGTGCTTCTCGGGGGAGCCATTCTGCTGTTTTCCGGGGCAACGCCTGCTCTGGGACCGCGGATTGTCCATTTAAAGACATTTTTTCCCTTATCTTTTATCGAAATTTCCCATTTCCTCGGCAGCATCGCCGGGATGGGACTTCTTCTGCTTGGCCGGGGACTTCAGCGGCGTCTTGACGCGGCTTACATGCTGAGTGTAATTCTGCTTTTCCTGGGTATTGCAGCCTCCCTGGTCAAAGGCTTTGATTATGAAGAAGCCGCTGCGCTTACCATAATACTGGCAGCCCTGCTTCCCAGCCGCAGGTATTTTTACAGAAAAGCATCTATACTCAGTCAAAAATTCAGTCCGGGATGGACCACAGCCCTCCTGATTATTTTTGTATCGTCTACATGGCTGGGATTTTATGCCTACCGCCATGTGGAGTATGCAGATTCTCTTTGGTGGCAGTTTACCTTTAAAGGAAATGCGGCCCGTTTCATGCGGGCTACCCTGGGCGTGTCGGTCATGGGGTTGTTTTTCGCCGTGGCCCGTCTAATGAGGCCCGGTGTCCCCAAAGCCAAGTTTCCCAATAACGACGAATTGACAACCGAAATCCTCCCCATCGTGCGCCAATCTGAAAGTGCCACGGCCAACCTGGCCCTTCTGGGCGACAAGCTGATCAACATGAACCAGAATAAAGACGCCTTTATCATGTATGGAATTGAAAGGAAAAGCTGGGTGTCCATGGGTGATCCCGTGGGGCCGGTGGCGACGTGGCCGGATTTGATCTGGCGGTTTCGGGAATTGGCTGATCAGGCCGGAGGATGGCCCGTATTCTATCAGATAAGCCATGAAAGGCTTCATATTTACCTGGATATGGGATTTACCATGGTCAAACTCGGTGAAGAAGCCCGGGTTCCCCTTGAAGCCTTCAATCTTGATGGCCGTGCACGGAAAAATTTAAGAAGCTGTAAAAATAAATTTGAAAAAACAGGATACGTATTCACCGTTCTTGAACCGGCACAGGCCTATCTTCGCATGGATGAGCTCAAAGCCGTTTCCGATACCTGGCTTGAAATAAAAAACGGCCGGGAAAAAGGATTTTCATTAGGGTTTTTTAGTCCGAATTATCTGTCTATGAACCCTGTGGCCATTGTGGAAAAAGACGGCAGGATCGAAGCCTTTGCCAATTTGTGGCAAAGTGCGGCAAAAAAAGAGCTTTCGGTGGATCTCATGCGGTTCACACCCGGTGCGCCCAACGGTACCATGGACTACCTGTTCACGGCGATTATGCTCTGGGGCAGGGAATCTGGTTATACCTGGTTTAACCTGGGCATGGCGCCTTTTTCCGGTATTGAAGCCTCCAGTGTGGCCCCGTTTTGGAACAGGTTGGGCGCCTTTGTTTTCAACCATGGAGAGAAGGTATACAATTTTCATGGTTTGCGGCAATATAAGGGAAAATTCGATCCGGTCTGGTCGCCACGCTACCTTGCCGCACCGGGAGGCTTGGCTATGCCGGCGGTCTTTACCAATCTTGCATCACTGATTTCAGGCGGTGTCAAAGGTTTGCTTTTGCATTAACGGCCATGGGCCGATCAAGTCTATCAATACCCAGGCTTAACCCATAATAAAATAAAAAGAGGGCAACATGCCAAAATCGTTAGGCTCATGTTGCGTATCAGGGTCGTATAATGGTAGATGGTGATTTTTTCTGACCGAATTCACCTTAGGAGCTTAACGGATGCAGGTAAACATAAAGACTCTGATTGATGATACACAATGTTATGAAACTGTTCGGGAATTGCGCTGGCCGGAAGGACGCCAATGTCCGTTTTGTGAATCCAAACGAGTAATCAAAAGGGGTTTCGATGAAAAAGAACCTGCCAGGCAGCGTTATGAATGTAAAAATTGTAGTAAACGCTTTGACGACTTGACGGGTACCATTTTCGCTGGGCATCATCAACCCCTAAAAGTATGGATTTTGTGTCTTTATTTTATGGGGCTGAACTTGTCCAACAAGCAGATTGCCAAAGAACTGGACTTGGACCGCACGGATGTTCAAAAGATGACCACCCAACTTCGTGAAGGCGTGGTAAAAAAAAGCCGCCCGTAACTCTCGACGACAAGGTTGAGTGCGATGAAGTCTACATTGTAGCAGGGCATAAAGGCAATCCCGAAGCAGTATTCCAAAAAGGGAGGGAAGGCCGTCGAAATCGTTTACGAGGTGCTCGTGGGCGGGGTACATTGGAAAAAGAGAAGCCACCTGTATTTGGTATGATTCAGCGATGCGGGCTGGTGGTAATCAAGATGCTTGCCAATGTTCGCCGGGTAACCATTGAGCCCTTGATAAAATCAGTCATTTTGCCAGGAACTTTGATCTACACGGATGAATACGGGATATATAACCGATTAAGCGAGTGGGGGTACAAGCATAAGAGCGTGAATCACGGGGCTGGAGAATATGCCAGAGACGAGGATGGGGATGGTTTCCATGAAGTCCATGTAAATACGATGGAAGGCTTCTGGTCTTTGCTACGTGGTTGGTTGCGTCCACATCGAGGAGTTTCACAGGAAAAGCTCCCGTTTTATCTTGGCTTTTTTGAATTCGTTCATAACGCTGGCAAGCGAGGAAAGGCCTTGCTCCATTCACTTGTCGAACTTTTGGTCAGATAAGACCTTGAAACACAACATGAGCCAATCGTTAAAACGCAGCCAATAGATGGCGAAATCCTTGTGGCCGGTCGGACCGATCCCGGCTGGGTACCTTTGTATCCATCCGTTTCAGGCATCCTCATTGAAAGGGGCAGCATTCTATCTCACTCAGCGATTGTCGCCAGAGAAATGGGTATCCCCACCATTGTCGGTATTCCAAATTTATTAAATGTGCTAAAGGACGATCAGGTGGTGACAATGGACGGATCTACCGGTGAAGTGGAAATTGAGCAGTCTTAGAATAAAGCCCTGCCCCATCTTTTTGACTACAGAGTATATGGCCTTGTAAGCACAGGCGTTATCAATTATATACCGCATGTTATGACGCCGCTTTTACAAAAACAATAAAGCGGGGTAATGGGAAAACAGCATTACAGTGAAATAAAGGAAGTGATTATGACGTATTGCGTAGCAGCTCTTGTTGATGAAGGTATCTCTTACTGTTCCGATTCCCGGACCAGTGCCGGTGTCGATCAGATAAATACCTATTCCAAGATGTTTCGCTTCGGACAGGATGGAAACCGCCAGTTTGTTATTCTGTCAGCCGGCAATCTTGCAACAACCCAGGCAGTCATTGAACAATTATCCAAAGATATTTCCACCCAGGCAGCAATCAATCTAAATACGGTGGCGGACATGGGTGAAGCTGCCGATTATATCGGCCAACTCAGCGTCAACGAGCAGACAAAATCCGGCGGAGGCAATATCTATGAAGCCACGTTTATTCTTGGCGGCCAGATCCTTGGAAACCCACCGCATCTGTCATTGATTTACCCCCAGGGCAATCATATATCCACCTCAAAGGAAACGCCGTTTTTACAGATTGGAGAAACCAAATACGGTAAACCTATTCTCGACCGCATAATTACACCCCAAACGTCTTTAAATATGGCCGCACTTTGTTCTTTGGTTTCAATGGATTCAACCATGCGAAGCAATCTTTCCGTAGGACCGCCAATTGATATCCAGCTGTACCATACTGATAGCTTTATAGGCGGTGAATACTACCATCTGCCCGAAGACAGCGAGTATCTCAGAGATGTCAATCGGATTTGGAATGAACGGATGATTGAAAGTGTTGCCGGCATGCCGCCTTTAGACAGTGCTCTTGCAGAAACCGGTGATAACGGAAGCGGTCCTGTACTATGAAGCCGATTCCTTTTGTTTTTACAGGGATTGAACATCCTTAGCGTATATTTGCGCGAATATGGGTGGTTCCCTTCAAACGGTTTGTTTTCAATACGATTCAAGCCTTTTCATAAATCGCGGCAAAGAAATGACAGTGATATCATTGCTAACGGGAAATTCATCCTCTCCCCCGTAGATAACATATTTTTGGACAGCACCAACATCATCGCAAATTGCGCTGTAATGCTTGCCCAATTTAGGAGCCGTGCCATATTTTATTTCTACAGCCCAAATTTCTGATGAAGGCATTTTGATGACCAGATCAATTTCCGCTCCTGCAGCAGTACGGTAAAAATATGTTTCAGCGCGGCGAGGCAATACCGAATGGATATTTTCCACAACAAAGCCTTCCCAGCTTTTGCCAAGTATCGGATTGGAGAGCAGGGTATCATATCGGTCAATTCCAAGCAGCCTGTGTAAAATACCGCTGTCCCGGATGTAATATCGTGGCGTTTTGACTAACCGTTTTTTTACATTGGCATGCCATGGCATTAACCGTCTGACCAGTAGCAGGTCAGAAAGTATATCGATATAACGGCTTACTGTTTTCCCATCTATCTCAAGATTAGTCCCCAGTTTTGAATAGTTCACCGGTTCACCCTGTAAATGGGCCAGCATGGTCCACAGGCGCCGCATCCGGATTGCCGGCACATGAAATCCTAACTGTGGAAGATCTCTTTCAAGATAGGTTCGAATCAAGTCCTCAAGCCAATCCATAGCCATAGTGTCATCATCAGCCAGAAAGCTTTCAGGAAAGCCGCCTTTCACCCAAAGTTTATGTATTGTTTCGGGTTCGCAACCGGTTTCGATGACATTCAGGCCACCCATTTGGATATAACTGATTCTACCTGCAAGGCTTTCAGACGTTTGCCGCATCAAATCCATGGAGGCTGAACCAAGGAAAAGGAATTGTCCGGATTTGCGTCCCTGTTCTCTGTTTTTATCAATAAGACCCCGCAACACCGGAAACAGGTCCGGTACACGTTGAATTTCATCTAAAATTACCAGTTTATCACTCTGGGTTTTTAAAAACGCTCCTGGATCACTAAGCTTGAACAAATCTTCAGGAGCTTCCAGATCAAGATAAATAGAATCGATCCCTTTTGCTATGGTTTTAGCAAGGGTGGTTTTTCCAACCTGACGGGCTCCAAGCAGCGCAACTGCAGGCACCTGCCCAATTTTTTTCTTTATTTCATTTGCAATCCATCGAAGAATCATACCTTGCAGTTTAGGATAGATATTCCGAAATTACAAGGTATGTAGTAAAAAACATCATCCTGAAAGTACCACCCATATTGGCCCAATGACCACATAGCTACTATGTTCAATGCGCTCACATTCGGAGCAAAACGATCCAGTATAAGGTTTCGCCAGTCAGACATTGTGCCTTAATCTCCTGCAAGCACATCAAGTTTTTCACGAAAATGAACAAAACTGGGAGATACATTTCTGTCAAGTATTTCAAAATGCATGAGCTACCTCGCATCCAGGTAATCGCTGTACCACAGACCGCCCAGCGGCAGCCCTTCTGCCACCATATTTTTTACCATATCATCGTCACTCGCCCTGTAGATAATGGAAAAGCCATCCTCACCTTTTTCCAATATCCATACTTCATCCGGTTCCAGGGCATCAACAAAGTATGGCTGATGGGTCGTGATAAACACTTGGGAGCCGCCTTTTTTTCCTGTGGCATGCGTCCTGAATTCTGTCGCCAGGGATTCAAGAAGCTTATGATACAGACCGTTTTCCGGTTCTTCAATACAGAGAAACGGCGGGGGCGTGGGATCTTCCAGCAGCAAAAGATACGCAAACACTTTCAAGGTTCCGTCGGACATCTGCTGGGCATAAAAGGGATCCTTAAACCCCCTGTCATTGAACCGCAGAAGCAGACGGTCGTCATTGGTCCTTTCCGTATCTATTTTTTCAATACCGGGAATTTTCTGTGTGATCCGGTTTAAAATATTTTTAAACCGTTTCGGGTGCTCTCGTTCCATGAACTGGACCACATTTTCCAGATTATCGCCATGGGTGTTTAAATGTTGCTGGGGCCCGGCAAGAGGAAGACTTCGGGCCGCATCCGGTGTAAAATAACTTAAATACCAGCTTTCAATAAATCTGCGAAAGGCAGATATCCTGGGGTGCTGTTTGAGTGAACCCAGTGTGGCAATACCAAGCTTGCGAAGATCCTCTAATTCCACCACCTCGGTTTTCCTTGATTCTTGGTCTGCATCTCCTGATTTAAGGGATTCCATGAAATGAAGGAGGTCAAAATCTCCCTTGTCTTCATCTATTTTTAGTCCAGCCTGATCGCCTTTCCAGACCACCCCTTTACCGTTGTTCAACATTAAAAACGAAAAAGGTCGTCCGTGTTTTTGACCTTTTCTACGCTGTCTGAGGCGTTCTTTTAAAACATAAGGCCTCTCAAAGCGATCAATGGCAATTGACAGTTCATAGGTAATGGGTCGAGTCTTCCCATCTTCTTTATAATAAATTTCAAATTCGATGGGGTCTTTTTCTCCCTGGGATAATATCTTTTTAAATCCGCCGCGGCCACGACTGTCGCAGGCTTCCTCCACACCTGATTTCAGGCAGTCCGCCAAAAATCCAAAGGCATCAAAAAGAGTGCTTTTTCCCACCCCGTTTTTTCCAATTACTGCTGTCATGGGTGTTAACGGCTTATCCTTCTGCCGATTCCACAATCGGCCGAGAGTGACATCCTTCAATGCCCTGAAGTTTTTTATCCTGAACCCTTCAATTTTTGCCATGTCTTCTCCCAAAAAGGTGTTGGTCCATAATCTCCAACTTTACTGCATAAGTCGAACCAGAATTATTAAGACTTGTGCACCAATCAAGTGTACAAGTCTATAATATAATAATATACTGTTTAAATTGAAAATTTTTATTAAATATAGTTTTAAGCCGTATTAGATTTTATGCCGCTTTCATCTGATTTCTGCTGCAAAATTGTTCCGTTTTTTTCAACCCGGTACCCCAGTGATTCAATGGTCTGCCGGTCCCCGCACATATGGGCTGCCACCCCGGTCATGCCGGTACCACAGAACCCGTCAAACACGATATCTCCGGGTTCGGTGTAATGAAGAATATAGCGCATAATGGCCTTATGGGGTACCTTGGTGTGGTAGGAGTGGGTGTTATAAACCGGATCATTCTTACCTTCTTTAACATCTGCTGCAAAGGGCTCCCGGTGGTAATGATAGTCCTCTGGTTTCTCCGGTTTCAGATTTTCCCCTTCGTTAATAAAATCGTTCACCCATGGATTCCAAGGATGTCGCGAATATTGTAAATAGATATCTGTTTTTTCCGGCAGGCATAAGCAAAAACAGCCGCTTCCTTTTTTGGTAAATCAACGCCGATTTTTTTCTGAATTTTGATTTGTTCTTCAGACAAGAGAATCTCGTTTTGCAGGGTCAGCTCAAATACCTTTTTTGACTTGTCATTTCGGATTTCAGGTGGGACTCTTCCCAGCTCACGCCAATTTTTAAAAACATCCCTCAGCCCCCATCCTGCATTTTCGCTGAACCCGATACGGCGAAAAGCCGTCACCAGAATTGGATTCCGAGTTTCTTTTTCACCCGGTTCAAGCAGGTCTTTGGCCTGGGTAAACGCATCTCCTGGATTCCAGAATTTGGTTAAATTAATAAAATGACAAATTTCAGCTTTTCTTGAATGGTCGGCATAATCCTGGTGGATCAGCATATTGATGATGGCTTCTCGAAAGGCAGTATAATCCTGTGGTATATCCTTGCGCTGCAGGGTTTTGGGATCAATTTCAAAAGGGATTTCGGCAAATCGGTAGTACCATTCCTGAACGGCCAACCAGCTTTGAACAAGATTATAATCGCAGATGGTCCGATCGTGCCACCGTTCTCCGGTTGAATAATCGTCATGGTGAAATAAATATCTTTGACAGTCAATGACGGGCCTTGGAAGTAGTCCCCGCAGATAGCCGTCTTGCCCAAATAAAAGAATAGAGGCAATGGTGGGTTTTCGGCCTTTATCCGTATCCTTGATAAGACCCAGTTCAAATAAAAATGCCGTATCATCAAGGTCTACATAACTTCGGTTACCAGGCTTGTTTTCATATTGGCGGCGATACCACAAAATGTCTTTTTTGTTTTAGCCTCTTTGAATTCTATATCCTTCCATTCATGGGCGCTTAGCAGCGAAATTAATTTTTCCTGGCTAATGGTCATTATCTATGATCCGCATCCTTTTCACGTTTCGATTCATTTTGAAAAACTACTGCTGATGCTCGAATATTATTCTATTTTTACAGAAAATGAAAATTTAACTATAACATATTTAATGGCTGTAACCTCAAACCCCTATATTAAAGAGACAGGGAACGAAAATGTGCTGCGTGTAATATGACTATCAACGATTATAATGAGTTGAAAAGAAAATATGATGCCCTGCTTGAAGAGAACAAAGCTCTGAAAGCAAAAATTCGGGAATTTGCACCCAAATTTGAAAATATTATTTTCCATCATAAGCCTATTCAATCCGGAGAGACACTATTCAGTAACCTTGAGAAGCTTGTATCAAACTCAAAATCCGATGCAGCATTACCTTCAGGAATAGATGCCGGTTCGGTTACCCGATTCTCTCAAAATCATGAAAAAATTGATCTTTTCATGTCACTGTTTAAAGGCCGGACCGATGTCTACGCAAAAAAGTGGCAAAGCAAGAAGGGTGCTTCAGGATACAGTCCGGTCTGCCTGAATCAATGGGTCCCAGGGCTTTGCAATAAACCACGGATAAAATGTTCAGCATGTGGCAATCAATCGTATGGGACGTTAAACGAATCCGTTGTTGAAAAGCACCTCAGAGGTGAATACGTCATCGGGGTTTATCCAATGAATCTTGATGAAACCTGTCATTTCCTGGCCATCGATTTTGATAAAGAAGGATGGAAACAAGACATTGCGGTTATCCGGAAAATCTGTTTTGATTTTAAAATACCGGTTGCCATCCTGAAAGTCGTATAAAGCGTACACTATTCGGGGCGTACCCCCAGATACTTCAAAAACAGCCTATCTCTGGCGACTGATTCGGTGGACCATCGATAATTTCCCATGGCAGTCTGTACCTTTGTGGTTTCGATACAGTCAAACCAATCCAAAATCTGAGAAAGCGAACGTTGTGCAATCCAGTTTTCCAGCTTTTTTTCGAGCTTGATAAGTGATTGGGTTTTCCCGGATTCTTTTTCCCTCAGCCTGGATTGTATTTCCTTTATTTTTTTTGTCAAAAAACAATGATAACCCAGAGAGACAAATTGTGTAAATTGTCTCCCACGCAAATTGTCAGGATACCATGTGCGCGGCCGAGCGCCGTCGAGTCTCCCCTTTTGCACGGCAAAAAGTTCTTCAATTTTTTCACGCAGCCGGTAGTTTTCAAGCGCTGTAAATGTGTCCATAGCCTGATTGCTGACAAGGGCGAAATAGCCAAAGTATTTTTTTGCTTCGGCAATGGCCTCATCGTTGAACCCAACCTTCAACTGTCCCCCACGCCCCTTTCTGGAGCTTGTCAGGTACTTGTCTATTTTTCTTTGCGCTGATTCCGTAAATTCTGTTGTGTTCTCTTCCACCAGCATCTTTAGGTCAAGCAAATCCTTGCGAAAGGCGAGTTCTTTCTTGGCTTCATTGTCGGGGGAATAATAAATGTGGACATACAGGCGGCGCGAGAATGTCTCTTTTTCACCGGCAGCTGTGCCGTTGCGTGACCGCTGGCGAACTTTACTGAACTGGTGTGTTAAGCACGAAGTTGCGCCACAAATTGACGGATCAAACGGGCAGGTGCTGGACATACTCGCTATACTTGGGCGAAGTGCATCAACTGTCTCACGGATCCAGGTAATGTTGGGGTCAACCAGGGTCAAAAATTTCACATTGCGCAAGGAAAATTCCATCATGTTTTTCTGGCTATAGTAGCCGTTATCAGTAACAACCAGAGGTTTTTCAAGATGGAGGCATTTAAGCTGTGTCAGAGTGTTTTCAATAGAGATAACATCCGGAACATTGCCTGGTTGTTTGGAGAAGGCTATTGGTTCGCCAGACTTCACGGAATATAGGGTTAAAAGCTTGATCGTGTTGAGTCCGTCTTGAGCTTTGTTGAACCCTTGTCTTGCCTCCGACTGATTTTCAGAATAGGTCGAGATTGTGGTCGAATCAAACGCTACCACAGGAGATTTCCCCAGGTGTTCAGCTCGAGCTGAAAAATAGCGTTGAACGCCTTCTTCATTTCGTCCAACATTTTTAAACAGATTGCCATACACGTCTTCCGTGATTCCTTCATGATATGGAAGTGGGTGCATCACTTGCCAACTTTCAAGGCGTGGCAGCGTATTACCGCCGGATCCGATCCAGTAACGTGCGATAGACAATATTTTTGCGGCATCGCCCTCACTGAATGAAGCATATACATCATCATCAATACCAGACGCCTTTCCAACCCATTCTAAGATGTCCGTGAGTCCGGTATGCTGCCGTGTTGCACCGGGAATGCTTCCTTCTCCTTTGCGTTTTTTCGGACGAGTCGGCACAATTTTTTGGGTTCCCGACTTGATTTTGCCTTTAAGTTTTTGACTGACCGTATATGTCTTCCTGGTCTTTTCGTTGTAGGCCGTTATCCGTTCATAGACGTAAATGTCACCATTCGGACGCTTTTCACGCCGCTCTCCAACGTGATTTTTCCCTGTTATTGGTTTAGACATGGATAAATTCCCTTTTAAAGTGTATGTATAGTATAATACGTGCATTATAAAAAGGCAAGAAAAAAGCACGGTTTTTCAATTAAATCCGTGCTTATCGATCGGTTTTAGGGTTTAAAGTGTACGCTTTATACGATTTTCAGGTTGCCATAGAGCGGTCTCAATCCGGCAATGGCTGCCACGCCTGGTTTTTCTTTGAACAAAAGATTCCGGCGGCCTTTGCCCTAAAATTTGGGACTGCATTATTGACCTATGCCATGGGTGAACGGCATCAAATTTCGTTTAAATCCTATGACAGGCTGTTTCCCAACCAAGATACCATGCCGGACGGCGGATTCGGTAATCTGATCGCCCTGCCGCTGCAGAAAGAGGCCCGGGATAACGGTAATGCGGTTTTTATCGCTGAAGATTTCAATCCGTATCCGGACCAGTGGCAGTTTTTATCGAGCATTCAAAAATTGGACGAAAAAGATCTGACCTTGTATGTCACCAAACTGGCCCGGGGAAACGACCTGGGCATACTGAAAGAAGAGACATCAGAATCAAAACCGTGGGAAAGACAACAATCAGTTGGCCTGAAATCCAAGGATTTTCCTAAAACGGTAAAAATGATTAAATCCGGCATGCTGTACGTTGAAAAAGTAGGATTAAGCCAGAAAGCATTGAATACCCTTAAAAGATATGCAGCTTTTAAAAATCCAGTATTTTATAAAGCCCAGGCCATGAGGAAGTCGACCTTCGGCAAGCCACGGGTCATTTCCTGTTCAGATGATTATAAAAGTCATATAGCCCTGCCCCGCGGCTGTGAATGCGATGTCAAATCTTTGTTCAAGGAAAAGAATGTTACGCTGATACAGGAGGATAAATCCAATCCAGGAAAAGTGATCAATGTTCAGTTCAAAGGTGAATTACGGGATGAACAGCAACTTGCAGTTGATGCATTGTCGGCACATGACAATGGTGTGTTATCCGCCGCTACGGCATTTGGAAAAACAGTTATCGGTGCAAAATTGATCAGTATGAAAAAAGTGAACACCCTGGTATTGGTTCACCGGCAGCAACTGCTTTCCCAGTGGCGGGAGCGGCTTGAACAATTTCTTATCATCAATGAATTCCTTCCTGAACCGTCTGAAAAAAGAGGCCGCAAAAAAGAGCAAAATATCATCGGCCACATGGCAGCAGGAAAAGACAGACTTAGCTGCATCATCGATGTAGCAGTCATGCAATCATTGAATACCAAAGGAGATGTCAAGGACGCCGTAAAAAATTATGGGATGATCCTTGTAGACGAGTGTCATCATGTTCCTGCCGTTACTTTTGAACAAATATTGAAGAAAGCCACAGCAAAATATATTTACGGTCTGACTGCAACCCCTGCCAGACCCGATGGGCATCATCCGATTATTTTTTTTTACTGCGGACCTGTCCGGTTTTCAGTGGATGCAAAAAAGCAGGCTGAACAGCGCCCCTTTGATCATTATTTAATCCCCAGATTCACATCTTTTAGAACACCACCCGGCGAAGACGAAGCCCAATTGTCCCTTCAGGAAATAAAAACGGGGTTAGTATCAGATGAAATCAGAAATCAACTCATTATAGACGATGTCGTGGAATGCTATGAAAACAGCAGAAAGTCACTTATTTTAACGGGACGGGTGGGGCATGTGGCCATGCTTGCGGCAAAGCTGAAAGAGAGAATCTCCAATGTCATAAGTCTGACGGGCGGTATGGGGAATAAAAAAACAGCCCAGGTCATCGGTGAAATAAATGAAATTAAGGATACGGAACCTTTTGTGCTGGTTGCCACGGGCAGTTATATTGGTGAAGGCTTTGATGAAGCGCGGCTGGATACATTATTTTTAGCCATGCCCATTGCCTGGAAAGGAACCTTGCATCAATATGCCGGCAGACTGCACCGCTATTTTAAAGGGAAAAAGGATGTCCGGATTTACGATTACATTGATATTCATGTAAAAATGCTTGAAAAAATGTACGGAAAGCGGCTGAAAGGATATGCTTCAATCGGTTATAAAACCAAAGCCTCAAAGTTTCCCGATGCACCGACCAACCTTATTTTTAATAAAGACGATTTCTTTCCGGTGTACTTGCGGGATATTGCTGTTGCTTCAAGGCATGTATTGATCATCAGTCCCTTTGTCACAAAACAAAGGATGCGCCAAATGATGGACCATTTTAATGAGCTGTTGAAAAGGCAGGTTAAAATAACGGTTATAACCCGGCCTGCCGATGATTATGACGAAAATAGAAATGCCATGCTGAGGGATCTTTTTTCAACTGTAGAAACCGGCGGTGTCCAAATGGTCTACAAATCCAATATCCACCAGAAATTTGCAATCATTGACAACAAGATCACCTGGTACGGGAGTATCAACCTTTTAAGCTTTGGTTATTCCGAAGAAACCGTCATGCGTCTTGAAAGCAGCAGCATTGCAAGCGAATTAATTGAAAGTATTGAAAGGAGATAAAAATGCTGAAGGGTGTTCATTTTTTATTATCCATGACCTGCAATTATGAATGCGATCATTGTTTTCTATACTGCAGCCCCAGGACCCGGGGAACGTTTACAAGCGAACAGCTTTCCGACGTTTTCAAACAATTGGATAAGATTGACAGCATAAACAGTGTTTTTTTTGAGGGCGGCGAACCTTTTTTGTATTACCCTATTTTATTGCAGGGGCTAAAGCTTGCTGCCCAAAGAGGCTACAGCCGCGGGGTGGTAAGCAACGGCTACTGGGCGAACAGCAAAGAAGATTCGCTGCTGTGGCTTGGGCCTTTGGCCGAGATCGGCCTGGATAATCTAAGCGTCAGCGATGATTCACTGCATCACGGCACCGAGCAGGGAATGCGAATGAAATGGGTCAAAAAAGCGGCTGATGCGCTTGGGCTGCCTTCAGGTGCCATATGCCTGGAACCGCCTGATCCGGACAGGGATGGCCAGTCTGTAAATGAACGAGGCGAGCCCATTGTCGGCGGTGATATCAGATTTCGGGGAAGGGCTGTGGATAAGCTTGTCAAAGGGCTTGCCAGACGTGACGGGTCTGATTTCAACCAGTGCCCAGACGAAGATTTTGCAAATCCCGGAAGAGTTCATCTGGACCCGTTCGGCAATGTCCATCTTTGCCAGGGGATCATAATGGGTAATATCTGGAAGACCCCTCTTGATGAGTTAATCCGGGAATATGATGTGGACACCCATCCCATTTGTTCTCATCTGCAAAAGGGAGGACCTTTAAAGCTTGCTTTGGAATATGGTTACAGCAGTCAAGACGGTTTTGTAGATCCTTGTCATATGTGCTATGAGACAAGGAAAAGCATATTGAATAGTTACCCGGACTGGCTCGGCCCTGATATGGTATACGGCCGGTAAATTAGAACGAAGGATTTTATTGTTTTCATGATTCTTATACTACCCTGAAAGTCGGATAAAGCGTACACTATTGCTCCATATTTTCAAAGCACACCAGTGTCAGCAAGCCGTTTTTGTATAGGACTTTCTGGTGTTTTCACTGCAAATGGTATCCATTTTAATGGGTGAAATACAGCTTCCGGTCGTTTCCACGCTGTTAACTGACGTGAGTTTTTCCGATTATTGCATAAAACCATACATAATCCGCCCTTAACATGTACGTATAAAAATTTTACACACACCTCAAAAATATGGTTTAAAATCCAATACTTTCGATTGGTTATCGCCAATAAGGTTGTGTTTCTGGCTTAAAATGTACGCTTTATCCGATTTTCAGGATACTACCTTGTTTTTAGATCGAGGAAGACAGTTTCGATCTCCTGCCCGGTATTTCCGTATTTACAGAAAGCTATGCTGAAAACAATTCGTAAAAAAATAATGGTGGTCTCCGGTCATGTCGGCCTTGCCGGAATAGCCTTAATCCTGTTGTTTTCAATGAACCGGCTGTTTGTTGCCAATCTTTTTACGGCATATGACCTGAGCTGCTATGACTGGTTTTTAACCCACCAACACACCCGGGAAAAAAGTGATGTGCCGGTCATTGTGGATATTGATGAACAAAGCCTTGAACGTTACGGTCAATGGCCCTGGCCCCGGTACAAAATAGCAGAGCTGATCGACAGGATATCCGGGGCGGGCCCTCTGGCAGTGGGGTTGGATATCCTTTTTCCCGAAGCGGACCGGACGTCTCCTGTAAATTTAAACGCATTCTTAAAAAAAGAGTTCGATTTGGATATCCCTAACCACAGGGCGCAGGCCTTTCAGGCTGCCGTGGATATGCTCAACGCCCTGGGAAAACTTAACGACACCTTTGTAAAAGAATACGGGTTTACCTTAAATATCGGTATCGGCCTTCACATTGGCCGGGTCCGGGTGGGCAACATGGGAACAAAAGATTTGTTTAATTACACCATTATCGGTGATAACGTGAACGTGGCGTCCAGGCTTGAAAATTTGAGCAAATTTTATGGGGTGAGGATTATTTTCAGTGAAGATATGAAGACCTATGTTCCCCGGACCCACCAGATTCAGGAACTGGACCTGGTCCGCATCAGGGGAAGACAGGAACCTTTAAAGATATACGGCCTGTTTACTGGGAAATTTATGGCCGATTCGGATAAACACATTGCGGCCTATTACCATGCGCTAAGGCTGTACCGGGAACAGAAATTTGGCAGGGCGCTTGAAATTTTTGAACAGTTCAGGCAGAAACGAGTGGATCGAAGATTGTACAAAATTTACCGACAACGCTGTAAATATTATCTGACCCATCCACCGGGAAAGAGCTGGGACGGTATCTTCACCCACCAACAAAAATAAGGCGTTTGTACGTGGATAAAAAAATATACCTGGCGCTTATGGCAATGCTGACGGTTTTGCCGGGTTTTACCCAATGCGGTGCTCGCGAGACTGATGCTCCTGTTGGCATTGTAAAAACACTGAGCGGCCAGGTATGGATCCAAAGGGGGGAACAGCGGATGCCCGCGGCCCTTGAAATGCCGCTAATGACCGGAGATGCACTGGAGACCGGCGGCGATGCAGGCGTCGGCATTATATTTAAGGACAACAGCCCCTTGTCCCTGGGGCCTGACAGCAAGTTCATCATCCGTGAATTTATCTTTGAGCCGACAAAGGAAAAATTCACATTAATCGGATCTGTTGTGCGGGGCACCCTGACCTACCTTTCTGGCCTGATCAATAAACTGAAACCCGAGTCTGTGGAATTCAGGACCCCGTCTGCAGCCATCTCCGTCAGGGGAACCCATCTTGCAATTGAAGTAAAAGAGGACTCTTAAATATGTTAAAGATAAACTGCATGAGCCGGGTTCAGTCCGCCATTATGATTATTGTCCTGGTTTTGGGTGTTGGCGTGTTTTACGGATGCGGTACAAAAACCACCGTTGTGCTGCTTCCGGAACCGGACGGTACCGTGGGCCAGGTAACGGTGTCAGGTCAGGATCGGAGCCGCCTGGTGCTGGACAAGGCATTTGAAAGTGCAAGTGTGGGGACGCCCGGGAAGGCGGTTCGGGATCTGGGTATCATGGATGGCGATCGTGTTGAGAAAATATTTGGCCGCGCCCTGGCGTTCCAGCCGGAAATGGTAAAGGCGTTTATCCTTTATTTTCAAAGCGGAAAAACGTTACTCACCCCTGAATCTAAAGCCCTTATCGATGATATCCTGAACACAATTAGACAACGTAACTCCAGGGATATAAGCGTTGTTGGCCACACGGACCGGGTTGGCAATGCAGATAAAAATTATGAACTGGCCAAAAAGCGATCGATCGTCATCGCCCGGATTCTTATGGACAAAGGGGTGGACCCCGACCTGATCGAAATCACCTCCCACGGGGAAGCCAACCCCATAGTTCCCACGCCGGATACGGTGGCTGAACCCAGAAACAGGCGGGTTGAAGTGATGATCAGGTGAATAGTTTATTAACTTTGTAAGGAAATTAAAATGAATATTAATTCACATCTTTTAGGGGATCATCTTATCAGAATGGGCATTATCACGGAAGCGCAACTGGAGGAAGTCCTTGCCCTTCAGGCCCGAATTGACGGTCAGCCTGCGGTGGGACCGGAAAGCAATCCGGCTGAACTCATCACAAAAACCAGGGAAAAGGAGAATGCACCCTCCATGCTGGGTCAGCTTCTCCTAGAAAAAAATTATATCACCCGTGATATCCTGGATCCGGTCCTGGCAATGCAAAACCGCCAGGTCCGGGAGTTGAGGATGTTAAGCAGCGAAAAACTGGCCCTGGTCATACAGATCGGTTTTCTGATCAACTCCACCCAGAGTCTGGTGGGTGTCCTTTCTCTGATCATGAAATATGCCAATATTGTCACCGACACCCAGGCCAGCACCCTCATGCTGCTGGATGAAAGTACCGGTGAACTTGTATTTTCCGTCCCTACAGGCCCCAGAGCCGACAATCTTAAAGATATCCGCATTCCCAAAGACAAGGGGGTGGCCGGATGGGTTCTGGAAAACCAGCAGTATGTGCTGCTTGAAGATGTAAAAACCGACCCGCGTTTTTATCCGGGAATTGATGAATTGACGGGGCTTGAGACCCGTTCTCTGCTTTGTGTTCCCATACGTTCCAAGCGTAAAAACATTGGTGTGCTGGAGGTGATCAACAAAAACGGGGGAAGAGAGTTTACGGACGATGATGCACTGCTTTTAAATCTGTTTTCCCAGCAGGCCGCCATTGCCATTGAAAATGCACTGCTTTTTGATCGCCTGAAAAACAACCGGTAGCAGCCTGCACGGCTGTTCCGATTGTCGGTATAAGACAATGTGGTGAATGTGCGGAAATATGATAAATAAGGCGTCACCTTGTATCGGCGGGGGCTTGATAAAATTCCGGCGAGCCGATTTTTTATACCAAATATATAAGACACAGCTTTTAATAGGATATACAGTTTTTTTTCCAACTGATCAAAATGTTTTCGATGCGGAACAAAAGGACCGTTGACATCTATATGTGGGTTATAAGAACGTCTGTGTAAACGATACAGATCTTTCAACTTTCGTTGTGGGCCGAAGCCTGGGTGTAGATAGACCAAGGACGGCCCATGGCCGTTATATAAATGCTGAAAGGGATGGCCCGTGCTTTGGGCATAAACCGGTCACATCGCCGGAACGGTTTGTCCCAAAGTCGGCAGAAACATGCTCCCTGACAGAGAATTAAAGGAGAACCCCATGACGGATAACAGAAAAAAAGTAGAGGAACAGATTGCTGAACTGTTTAATATGCAACGCTTTGCCGTTCTTTCAACCCAGAAGAACAATCAGCCGTATGCCAGTCTTGTTGCCTTTGCTGCAAGTGCGGACTTGAAACATGTTTACTTTCTAACCCCAAACACCACCCGTAAATATGAAAACCTGACAGCCAATCCCGAGGTTGCCGTTCTCGTCAATGACAGCCGGAACCAGGCGGACGATATATATAATGCCGTTTCCGTAACCGGCACCGGTGTGGCACATGTTGTTGCGAAAGGTGAAAACCAGGCCGCCCTTGACGGTTATTTCGAAAGGCACTCCCATTTAAAAGCGTTTGCCGCCGCGCCGACAACAGCGTTTGTCTGTATCACCATGAATCGTTATTTTATGGTCAACCGATTTCAGAATGTTGTTGCTCTCAAGGTGGATAATGAAACATATTAGGCTGGTATGGCATTATAAGCGGTTGATCTCTTGTTGGATTTGAGTATGCACCTGCTCTGAAATCGGATAAAAACTGATAATGACAATCGACAGAGCGTTGCAAAGGCAGGGGACTAGTGCATAAAGGATTCTCAGCATAAAAATTGCCGACTCAGGTTGTTCCGCATTTCGGACTCAGCCCGATGGTTTGCCACATTTGACGCACCAAAGCAATTCCATGTCTCGCCGTTTAACAGGGTTGAAGGGGTGTACCGGTTTTATTTTTCCGAACCCGGCGACCGGTTTTGGTTCTGCGACTGCGGGAACAGTGATTCGCTGAAAACCTTAAAAAGAAGCCCCGCCCAACCAATAAAATAATAAAATTAGGTCCGGGTGATCAGGCATAGTCCGTCAATTAAAAAGCCTCCGATTGGGAATATTTTTAATCTGAAGTATTTCATCATTCTTAAATAAAATGTTATTGAGAAACGCCATATTCTTTAGTAAACAAATATTCATACATAAATAAGGTTACAGCATTAAAGGGAGAATTCCTGTTTGGCAATCCATGGCTTTATCCGCAGATGCATCACCGAAACCATCGAGGGGTTAAGAGAAGGCCTGACTCTTTTTTCCGGGCCCAGCAGGGCAGCAGTCATTTATGCCGTCACACCCGATGATCCCATCTATATATTTGATCCCCAGAACCTTTTGGCCGGACACGAACCCAAATTCAAAGAATTATATATTGATTCGGATGGTTGGAAAACCAAGTGTTCCATCAAATATGACAAGAAGAAATTCAGCAATTTGATTCCCGAAAAAAATCTTGGGTTGGCCGGACTGATATCCTATGGCGGCAGATCAAGCTCTATCGTGTATCAGATGTGGTTTACCGATCACCATCCGGATATGTGTACCATAGGGCCAACCGAACGATGGCTGGAACATGCCGTTTACAGATTTTCCCATGACTTGGCCAATGAAGCAGAATTGTACACAGGCATTTCCGGCTCTTTTCTCAAGGAGTACGCCACCCATGCGGTCAGAGATTTTATCGTGGATGAAATGAACGTCCGGATCGGCTGGGATACCAGAATGCGGGTTTACCCGATTTTAGATGCCGTGCTTAAAATTTCAAGAACGCCGGAAGAAGGAGAATGGCCAAGAGGTAAGCTGATTTTTGTGGAAAAAGAATCCATCCCCCAAATGAATTTTATTTTAGAGCTTCCCGAGGCAGAACAACCGTGTCTGGAGAATGTCAAGCATATCAGAAAGCTGCTTGTGTCCGTTGAAAATTCAGATTTGAAACTGGTTGCCACTGAAAATACGATTATCGGCATCACCAGGGATGATCATCTCGATTTTTCCATTTCAGTGGATTTTAGAGGCGGATACGGTTTTCTGGCACTCAATGATGAATTGGTGTGCTCTTTTTCCGACGGCAGCTTTAAATCGACTACACATAAGGACAAGCTGGTTCAGGTGGAAGAGGCATTAATGGACACTGATATGGATGCTGAAACGGTAACGGCTTTATTTAAAGTGGTTGCCGGGATTGTTCACAATGCTGCCGGCCACCGGTATGGATGCAGCATTGTGATTGACCTGAATGATCCTCCGGTTTTTATCATGGGCCATTCGTTGCTGCACCCCCTGGATCTGAAAAGTCAGGATAATTATGATCTGGCCAAGTCCCTGTCCAAAGTGGACGGAGCGCTGCACATAGGGGCTGATGTAAAGCTGCATAGATTTGCCTGTCTTTTGCAAGGCAGGAATGTGCCCGGTGAAAACAGGGCCAGGGGTGCCAGGTTTAATTCGGCTTTGCGGTTCACGGCTGAAAACCAAAATGTTATTGTAATTGTTGTCTCATCCGACACCCTGGTTTCGGTCATGAAGGGCGGTTCGCTACTGAAAACCAAATGGAAACAGGAAACCTCTCTCATATGCAATATACCCGTACCCTTGGAACAATGGATTGCTGAAAACCAGTAACAGCCTTGGGCTGACCTGGTCTATCTACATCCAGGCTTCGGCCCACACCAAAGATAGAAAGAATCCAGTCACTTGGTGGAGAATTTTTTATAAAAAAATTATGAAAGCCATATCATGACCCAAAACGCCATAGAACAGTTAATCACAAGTGTTTTTCCAGGCCTTCCCCAAACCCTTTTCCAGGCTTTACAGCAGCGAATTCAAAATTATTTTTCCGCCGGGGATATCCAGGATATCAGCCAATTGCCCGTCAAACCCCAAGACTTTATCAAGGTAATGCTGTTCAGCCCCTTTACGGCTGAACATATTACGGCAAACCCCTTGATACTTGATCGGCTTGGTAAAAGCGGTGATCTTGACACCTTCTATGCGCCGGGTGACATTAAGAGCAAGCTTTCGGCGTTTATCGGGGATGATCAGGATAGTACAGGGCTTAAATCCCGGCTGCTTGAATTCAAGGTGTATGAAATCATTCGCATTGCCTGGCGGGATCTGACCGGTGCGGCGCCATTATCCGAAACCATGGCGGACCTGTCCGATCTTGCCTGTGCCTGCATTTCTTTTGGTTTTGAACAATTGTACCCAGGTTTAACCCAAAAATGGGGAACCCCCAGGGACAGCAAGGGCCATGCCCAGAATATTGTGGTATTGGGTATGGGAAAACTTGGGGCCGGCGAATTGAATTTTTCTTCGGATATTGATCTTATTTTCGTATTCCCCAATCCTGGCCAGACGGATGGGGACAGATCCATATCAAATGATGAATTCTTCACAAAATTATGCCGGGAGTTTATCAAGTTGTTTTCAATGGATAACGGCACCCATTTTTACCGGGTGGATACCCGCCTGCGGCCGTTTGGGGACAGCGGGCCGCTGGTCATGGATGCCAATGCATTTGAATATTATTACCAATCCCAGGGCCGGGAGTGGGAACGCTATGCCATGATCAAGGCAAGTCCGGTGGCAGGGGATATAGCGGCGGGCCGTACGATTATTCAATCTCTTAAACCATTTATTTTTCGCAGATATCTGGATTACGGCTCCTTTGATTCTTTTAGGGATATGAAACAGCGCATTACATTGCAGGTAAAAAATGCCAGATTGAGACACAATATTAAAATCGGGGCCGGCGGTATCAGGGAGGTTGAATTTTTTGGTCAGCTCTTTCAGCTCATCAGAGGCGGGGTGGAACCGGTACTCCAGGCCAGACCCATTTTAAAGATTCTGGATACCTTGGTGGAAAAAAAGCTGATCGATAAAAAAGTGTGTGAAGAACTCAAAGAGGCCTATCATTTTTTACGGCTTGTGGAAAACAGGCTCCAGGAATACCAGGACCGGCAGACCCACGACATTCCCGAAGATCCGGATCAAAGGCAAATTTTGGCTCTATCCATGGGATATGATGATGAAAAAACGTTTTATGCGGAATTATCCAGGTTCCAAGGGATTGTGCATAAACATTTTTCCAGACTTCTGGTGCAGGATGATGATGAAGACAACGACAACAGCAGCCAGGAGTTAAAACAGATATGGGACAGTATCACTGATGCCCAGTCCAATAATGAAGAGATTTCTATTTCCGGCTATGAAGATACTGGCTCTTTGGTGCGGCTTCTCAATGCCCTGGCAGCCCACCCCAACACCCGGAAGCTTTCCCAGACCGGTCGTAAGAAACTGGCCCGGCTGGTACCCCGCCTGATTAAAAAAGCCGGAGAGCATCCGGAGGCAGAAGAGGTGATGGCCAAACTTCTGGATCTTGTCGCAACCATTGAACGGCGTACCTGTTACCTGTCTTTGCTTATTGAAAATAAAGGAGCCCTTGATACCCTGATCGTTCTTGCCCGCAAAAGCCCATGGATTATTTCCTTTTTAAGTCAACATCCCGTTCTTTTAGATGAGCTTATCTATCCGGAAACCCTGTATTCGCCGCCCAAACGCGATATGCTTGAACGGGAAATGTCAAGCTTGCTGGCAAGAGTCCCGGAAGATGATCCGGAATACCTGCTGGAAGCGCTCAATATTTTTCGTCAAATCAATACACTGAGGGTGGCCGCCGCAGATGTATCCGGCAATTTTCCGCTGATGAAGGTCAGTGATCATCTGACCTGGATTGCTGAAACTATTCTGGGGCAGGTGGTGGCGTCATCCTGGCAAATCATCACCGAAAAATACGGGTATCCTGAAGGGATGGAGGGCAAAGGTGTTGACGGATGCGGTTTTATTGCCGTTGCCTACGGCAAGGTAGGTGGCCTTGAAATGGGATATAAATCCGACCTGGATATGGTTTTTATTTTTGATGCTGAACCAGGGATCACCTGCGGAACGGAACGGTCTGTGGACACCACTCGTTTTTATTCCAATCTGGGCCAGCGCATCATCCATGCCCTGACCATGCATACCCCGGCAGGTACCCTTTATGGTGCGGATATGCGGCTTCGGCCCGGCGGGGAGTCAGGCACCATTATCACCCACATCCAAACCTATGAGGATTACCTGAAAGACCAGGCCTGGACATTTGAACATCAGGCCCTGATTCGGGCACGCCCCGTGGCCGGTGATCCAGCGCTGTTCAAGCGTTTTGACACCATACGCAAAAAAATCCTGACCCGCGAGCGCGATGATGCGACTTTGAAAAAAGAAGTTGGGGAGATGCGAGAAAGAATGCGCAAGCAGCGGTTAAAGTACGAACCCGGGCTGTTTAATCTCAAGCAGGGCCGGGGGGGGATTGTGGATATTGAATTTCTTGTTCAATATCTTGTGTTGCGCCATGCCTGCGATTATCCCGATGTTGTGGAGTGGACGGACAATGTCCGTTTGCTCCAGGCCCTGAGTGTGGATGGCCTGATATCCGGTGAGGAAAGCAGCATTCTCCAGAACACTTATGTGAGCATGAGAAGGGTCATGCACCGCCTCACGCTCCAGGAGCGGTCAGCCACTGTTGATGAGGATATGTTCAGTGAGCAGGCTGCAAAAGTTGCGCAAATTTATGATGCGGCCTTTGAGTTTTAAAGGATTTTGCACATTCATCATTAAGAATTTATAAACTTATCGATACAATTCATTTTATTAAACTTGATATCAACCCGGATTTCCTTTTTAGGAATCCGGGTTGATAATTTTTGATATTCTCAACATTTTTTCGACTTATTTTCAACACCCATACATTTGTTTTGAACTTTACTAAGATCATTAATTACCAAGCTATTTAATCTGTTTTGAACATGTTTTAAACACAGTTTTCATTAATTTTTGAACATGGTGTTATTTTTCTTAACATTTTATGAATACGGTTTTAAACTTTTGAACATTTTAGACGGATATGTTGATAAACGCTGGAATATGGTAAAGAATATAAAGCTCAGTAATGAAACTGTATGCCCTGTTGATTACAGACAAACTTGATAAAAACTGGAAACAATACAATGACAACACCTGACAACACCATGGACTGCAAGGCAAAACGTGAATTGCTTGGCAGCCGGACTTTCAAATTTGCCTGTCACGAAAATGTGCCTTGCTTTACCCGTTGCTGCCACAATGCCGATATGTACCTTTATCCTTATGATATTGTGCGAATGAAGCAGAACCTTAACATGACCTCGGAAAAATTTTTGGTTACTCATACCGTAACAGCCATCCGCGACATGCCCACCTTTCCCAACGTGATGTTGAAAATGAGCGACCGCCAGGGCAACCCCTGTACCTTTCTGACAGAAAAGGGGTGTACGGTTTATCCGGACAGGCCCTACTCCTGCCGGGCCTATCCCCTGGAACCGGCCGTCTATGGTGAGGCTGACGGTATCATGCGCATGCAGTATTATGTCATGCACCATGATTACTGCAAAGGACATGATGAAGATAAAGAATGGACGGCCAAAGCATGGATGGTGGACCAGGAAATGCAGGCATATAATGAACCCAACAACGCCTGGGCCCGCATTGCAGGGCGTTTGCAGGCCGATTCGTTCAAGGCCCAGGGTCTTGATATGAACAGTGCGCCCATGAAGATGGCGTTCATGGCTAGTTACAACATGGATACCTTCCGCCGTTTTGTTTTTGAAAGCAGTTTTTTATCGCGTTATGCAGTGCAACAAGATCAGCTGGACGCAGTGAAACAAGATGATCGGGAGCTGCTCATGCTTGGACTTTCCTGGATCGAACGGTTTTTGTTCAGCGACGGACCGTTACAAGAACACGCCTGAGTTGGGAATACGGTTTATCCCTTGATCTTGCCCGTTCCCCGGAGGAAACATGCCTTTTAAAACGTATTCAAATGTGTATCAGATGCTTTGTGATACGGTGCAAAAGTATCCTGAGCAGCCTGCGTACCGGTGGTTTGAGGAAAACAACGAAGAAAAGTCGGTGACCTGGCAGCAGTATAATGATCAGGTTAGGGATGTGGCAAAAAGCTTAATTGCCATGGGACTGAAAAAAGATGATAAATTTAATATCATCAGCTATTCGTGTTACCCATGGGTGTTGACGGATATGGCCGGCATGAGCATAGGTGCCGTAACCGTGGGTATATATCAGTCCAATTTGCCCAAGGATTGTGCGTTTATTATCAACCACAGCGATTCAGTTCTGATTTTTGCCGAAAACGATGAACAGCTGGCTAAACTGATGGAAATCAGGGGTCAGATTCCAAATGTCAGAAAGGTGGTCATGTTCAATGGTGCTGACGGGGAGGATGAGTGGGTTATCTCCTACGAAACATTTTTGAAATTTGGCAAGGATATATCAGATGACGCGTTTGACACCTGCTGCCAAGCTGTGACGGCTGATGATGCAGCCGGCATCATTTATACGTCAGGTACCACAGGGATCCCCAAGGGGGCGGTGATCACCCATGACAATATCTGCTTTACCGCCCAGTCGGTTTTAGATGTCACCAAAATTATTCATGGATGGGACATGTTTCTGTTTTTGCCCCTGGCACATGTCTTTGCCAGAACCTGTGTGAACACCGCCATGTTCACAGCCTGCCGGACGACTTTTGCCCGCAGTATAAAAACCCTGGTTGAGGATTTCAAGGTGGCGGCCCCCCATTGGTTTGTCAGTGTCCCCAGGATTTTTGAAAAAATTTATACCAAGGTGATCAGTGATGTGGAAGCCAAAGGAGGTATTACTGAAAAAATATTCAACTGGACCTGCACGGTGGGCTGCCAAGTCAGCCGGTGCAAAGTCAAAAAACAGGATATTCCCTTGGGGCTCGGGCTTCAATACAATCTGGCCAAAAAGCTGGTATTCTCAAAAATTGATAAAGCACTGGGTGGTAATGTCCAGTGGTGCATCTGCGGGGCGGCGCCCTTAAATCCTGATATCGCCAGGTTCTTTCATGCTGCCGGGATTTTGATTCTTGAAGGTTTAGGCATGACCGAAGACACCTCATTCAGCCATGTTAACCGGCCGGATAACTACGATTTCGGCAATGTCGGCCCTCCGGGGACCGGCGTTGAGCACAAACTTGATGAGGATGGAGAAATCCTTCTTTACGGCCGTAGCGTTATGAAAGCCTATTACAAAATGCCCGAAGAGACCGTTGATTCATTTTCCCCGGACGGGTGGCTTAAAACAGGGGATCTTGGGGAAATTGATGAAAATAATGTTTTGAAAATTACAGGACGTAAAAAAGACATTATCATAACATCCGGCGGTAAAAATATTGCGCCGTCCGCCATTGAACGCCTGATGGGCAGCAGTAAATATATTCATCAGATTTGTGTTGTCGGGGAAAAGCGTAAATACCTGAGCGCCGTTGTAACTCTGGATAAAGAAAACATCACGGCCTATGCAAGTGCTCAGGGTATTGAATATTCAATGTATCAAAATTTGCTCACCAATGAAAAGGTTGTGGCGCTGATCAATGAAGAGGTGGCAAATAAAAACAAATCGTTGCCCTCATTTGAAGCATTGAAACAGGTTGCCATTGTACCGGAGTTTACCATTGACAATGACATGATGACCCCGACCTTTAAAATAAAGAAAAATATCATCATGGATCGGTATAAGGATGAAATCGAAAAAATGTATATGTAGATGCTTTCGAGTATTAATCAGGGGAGGAGAAAATGGCAGAACCAATACAATCCATTGAAGCCCTTTTTTTTGATTTTGACGGGGTCTTAGTAGACTCAACCCGTACGAAAAAGAAAGCCTTTGAAGCATTGTTTGAAGACTTTTCTGATGAAATCGTCGACGCGGTTGTTAACTACCACGTCTTGCACGGCGGCATCAGCCGGGTTGAGAAAATCCGACATGCCCATAAAAATATTATAAAAGATCCCCTGACTGAAAAAGAGGTTATGGAATGGGCGCAGCGGTATTCTAATCTTGTGGTACAGGATGTGATACATGCTGACTGGATAAAAGGGGCAAAAGATTTTCTGGATGCATATGCCTCAAAGCTTCCGGTATTTATGGTCTCAGGAACCCCGGAACCCGAGCTTAAGCATATTGTAGAACAAAGGAAAATCGGACATTACTTCAAGGAGATCCTGGGTTCCCCTGTCAAGAAACCTGAGCATATCCAAATATTATTGGAAAAATATAGCCTTACACCAAAACAATGTGTTTTCATCGGAGATGCGCTAACCGATTATAATGCCGCCCTGGAAACCGGGCTTCAATTTGTCGGTATCCAGGGTGAGGTTAATTTCCCTGATACCGTCAAGCCCCTGCCTGACTGTCAGGGGCTTGAAAGCGCTATAAAGAAAATCTGTCCGGCATTTTGACCGGAAATATCCATGCTGTTGGTTCATCTTTAGATTGTCATCTGGTCCATGGCTTTTTTCATCTGCCGTACAGCTTGGCGCAGGCGTTCTTCATTTTCAACCAGGGCCAGGCGAAGATACCCTTCACCTTCTTCGGAGAAGCCGGTACCCGGCGCCACGGCCACATTGCCTTTGTTCATCAACTGGATAGCAAACTCCATGGCCCCCATTTGATTAAACGGTTCAGGGATCTTTGCCCATACAAACATACCGGCCTTGGGACGTTCTATCTCCCACCCGATGCGTTCAAGGCCTGAACAAAGCACATCCCGGCGGTGTTCATAGATCTTTGCAAGTTCGGGAATGGTATCATCACAGTCCCGAAGGGCGATAATACCTGCCACCTGGATCGCGGAAAAGATACCATAATCAAAATAGCCTTTGATTTTTCCAAGTGCCTCGACAATTTTTTCATTACCCACGCAATATCCAATGCGCCAGCCGGCCATATTGTATGACTTGGAAAAAGACCCAAACTCAACACCGACGTCCTTGGCACCCTCAATTTCAAGAAAACTTGGGGCAACATACCCGTCATAGGTTATTTTGCCGTAGGCAAAGTCATTGATAACCATGAATTTAAACCGTTTGGCAAGTTTAACGATCTCTTCAAAAAAAGCCTTATCCGTTACAACGCCGGTGGGGTTATGGGGATAATTGAGCATAAGAACTTTTGGACTGGGATAACAGGATTCACACACCGTGATAATCCTGTCCAGAAAACCATTTTCAGGTTCCAAAGGAATTCTCATGACATTTGCACCGGCGATCACCGCTGCATAAATGTGGATGGGGAAAGCGGGAGCTGGAACCAGAACGCAATCACCGGGGCCCATGATGGCCAGGCACAAATGGGAAATGCCTTCTTTAGACCCAATGGTAAAGTAGGTCTCTTTGTCCGCATCCAGGGAGATGTTGTAATGGCGGTCATAATACTTGGCAATCTCTTTTTTTAAATTGGGAAGTCCTGAACTTTCCGGATACCTGTGGGATTTTGGATCTTTGGCGACGTTTACCAGCTTCTCAATAACCGCATCAGGTGTGGGATCCATGGGGTTTCCCATACCAAGGTCAATGACATCGTCTCCATTGCGCCGTTTCTCCATTTTCATTTTATTGATCATACCGAAAAGGTACGGCGGCAGGTAATCCATCCGGGAGGCAAACCGAATAATGTTGTCTTGTTCCACGTCAAAGGCTCCTAATAATAAATAGTTGAAACATGAAATCAAAAATAAAAACAGTATCAGATTTTATTAATCTGATAAAATTAAATTTTTAGTCAGGTCGATATTTACCCTGAACTCATCCGGATTTTCCTGGAATATTTTAAGACCTTCCATGATGCCGGTCACATTTTTAACTTCAGGATTACCAGGGCCTAAAATCAAGGGGCCTTTAAAACTGCCGGGGAGTATCAATTCAGAACTTGGGTCAGAATCCGTGCCCTTCATTGAGATAATAAACATACCTGTAATTTTTTTTTCCACAATATAGGGGAAAACTATGCCCGAAGGAATGAAAAAAGAGCCTTTGCCGGACAGTCCCCACCCTTCACATGGGCGGTTGTGACCGAATTTATTCCACCCAAGAGACATCTTACCTATAAATTTAAGATTCAGTCCCTTAAGATACAGGAAAGATAAAGGGTCTTCATTGTTTTTGCCCCAGAGATGATCGCGGGACCTGATGGCAAATGCCCGGGCTTTTCTTTCCCAGGTTTTGGCATCCACACAAGAAATACTTTCACAATTAAGATCAGGTTTCATCGGGTATAAATATGGCCAGGTCTGATGAGGACAAAGCCCTTGCCTTTTCAATTACAGTTCTGGAGTATCGCCCTATTTCAATAACCAAAGCGGTCTTATCAATATAATCATTTTTATTCAATATGCCGGCAAACCATAAAATTTTCGGGACCAGCAACGCATTGATAAACGGTATTTTGCCTCTCAGACAGAATTTAGCCCCTTTTGCATCATCTATAATAATAAATGAGGGTTGATTCGGGCAGGCATTCTGGCAATAAAGCACTATGGTCTGCCTTTCACCAAGGTCCAGGCTTTCAGGCAGGTTTATATCAATCAGATCGTCAGGATTACTGCTGCATACCTTCATACGGTTTTTTTGAACCATGGATAAAAAAAAATTTGCGCCGGGATGATCCGGTACTTGAACCTCTTTGTATACACAAGTTTCCATGATCATATAAAAATATTGGGTGCACAAATCGAAAAGCCCGGTTTTGTATAAAAGAATAGCAGAAGAGGCGTCAATATAAACTATGTGCATTACAACATCCTCCCCAAAGTTGAATTCCAAAAGCATATAATAAATTTTTTGAACAGTGTCCATCCATAAACATGGTGTCAAAAAAAGGTGGTTTTTAAAAAAAATTTAACAGATGAATTTTGCCAAAAAGATGTTCGATCCGAATATATGATCATGATTTTATCGATTTTATAAAAAAAATTTAAGTTTAATTGCTTGATATTATGAAGAAAAAAAGTTTTTATTTGATTTAGGTAAAAAAACTGTTTGACAGCTTTGTCATTTTCCTGCATATTACGCCGGTCTTCTCGAGGGGACAAAGCAAAGCGGTTTTCTTCGGGAAGTTTTTTTTTGAAAGTTAGATCTTTGAAAATTGGTCAGTGAAAAAGAAAAGAGCGGGTCAATGACAATGCGCTTGGGGCTTAGGCTTTAAGTGCAGACCTTAAAAAGTTTTAGTAAAGGATTATAACTGGAGAGTTTGATCCTGGCTCAGAATGAACGCTGGCGGCGTGCTTAACACATGCAAGTCGAACGAGAAAGAGATTGCTTGCAATCTCGAGTAGAGTGGCGCACGGGTGAGTAACACGTAGATAATCTGCCTTCAAGCCTGGGATAACTATTCGAAAGGGTAGCTAATACCGGATAAAGTCGATTTACACAAGTAGATTGATGAAAGATTGCCTCTTCTTGAAAGCAATTGTTTGGGGATGAGTTTGCGTACCATTAGCTAGTTGGTGGGGTAAAGGCCTACCAAGGCAACGATGGTTAGCTGGTCTGAGAGGATGATCAGCCACACTGGAACTGGAACACGGTCCAGACTCCTACGGGAGGCAGCAGTGAGGAATTTTGCGCAATGGGGGAAACCCTGACGCAGCAACGCCGCGTGAGTGAAGAAGGCCTTTGGGTCGTAAAGCTCTGTCAACTGGGAAGAAGTTAGATTCTATTAATAGTGGATTCTATTGACGGTACCAGTGGAGGAAGCGCCGGCTAACTCCGTGCCAGCAGCCGCGGTAACACGGGGGGCGCAAGCGTTATTCGGAATTATTGGGCGTAAAGGGCGCGCAGGCGGTCTTGTCCGTCAGGTGTGAAAGCTCGGGGCTCAACCCCGGAAGTGCACTTGAAACAGCAAGACTTGAATACGGGAGAGGAGAGAGGAATTCCTGGTGTAGAGGTGAAATTCGTAGATATCAGGAGGAACACCGATGGCGAAGGCATCTCTCTGGACCGATATTGACGCTGAGGCGCGAAGGCGTGGGTAGCGAACGGGATTAGATACCCCGGTAGTCCACGCAGTAAACGTTGTACACTCGGTGTGGCGGATATTAAAATCTGCTGTGCCCAAGCTAACGCATTAAGTGTACCGCCTGGGAAGTACGGTCGCAAGACTAAAACTCAAAGGAATTGACGGGGGCCCGCACAAGCGGTGGAGCATGTGGTTTAATTCGACGCAACGCGAAGAACCTTACCTGGGTTTGACATCCTGTGAATATTGGGTAATGCCAATAGTGCCTTCGGGAGCACAGAGACAGGTGCTGCATGGCTGTCGTCAGCTCGTGTCGTGAGATGTTTGGTTAAGTCCAGCAACGAGCGCAACCCTTATCGTTAGTTGCCAGCACATAATGGTGGGAACTCTAACGAGACTGCCCGGGTCAACCGGGAGGAAGGCGGGGATGACGTCAAGTCCTCATGGCCCTTATATCCAGGGCTACACACGTGCTACAATGGTAGGTACAAAGGGCAGCGACTCTGCAAGGAGAAGCGAATCCCAAAAGCCTATCTCAGTCCGGATTGGGGTCTGCAACTCGACCCCATGAAGTTGGAATCGCTAGTAATCGTGGATCAGCATGCCACGGTGAATATGTTCCCGGGCCTTGTACACACCGCCCGTCACACCATGGGAGTTGATTATACCCGACGTCGCTGGGCTAACTATTTATAGGAGCAGGCGCCTAAGGTATGGTTGATAACTGGGGTGAAGTCGTAACAAGGTAGCCGTTGAGGAATCAGCGGCTGGATCACCTCCTTTCAAAGGAAAGAAATATATATAGCTTTTTTCCGATTCACTGACCAACTTTGAGAGATCAAACCGGAGAAATTTAAGTAACCGCACTCTCATTGCTCTTTGACAATTTGTTGTAGTAAATATCAATAGCGTTGTTGATAAAGTGCCATAGGGCACTACATCAACTTAATATATAAAATGGTGTGAAAGATGAAAATCAATCACTCCATGCTATGTTGAAGAAAAAATTGCTGAAATTCGAGGCGCGAGCGGCAATTTTAAATAAAGCGTAGTAGACTACGCTGTTTTAAAATTGACGTGAAGCAACGAAGAAGTTCACAATTTTTTCGAAAACATCAAAGCGTTTAAACTTATTTGTGGAATAGTGGCTAAGCTACTAAGAGCAAACGGCGGATGCCTTGGTGTCAAGTGAAGAAGAAAGACGTGGAAAGCTGCGATAAGCCTCGGTTAGGAGCTAAACATCCTTTGATCCGTGGATTTCTGAATGGGGCAACCCGGCACGGCTAATACCGTGTCATCCTTAACTGAATACATAGGTTAAGGAGGGTAACGGGGAGAACTGAAACATCTTAGTACCCCCAGGAATAGAAAGTAATAACGATTCCCTAAGTAGCGGCGAGCGAACGGGGACCAGCCCAAACCGTTAACGTGTCAAGCCCGAAAGCGTTGCGTTAACGGGGTCGCGGGATGCAATATGAATCTGTTTCGGAGGATTCAATAAGTTACAAAAGAAATCATTAGCTGAATCAGCTGGAAAGCTGAACCATAGCAGGTGACAGTCCTGTAAGCGAAAGTGATCTCTCTTATTTTTGCACTCCCAAGTACTGCGGAACACGAGAAATTCTGTGGGAATTTGTGTGGACCATCACATAAGGCTAAATACGACTTGACAACCGATAGCGTACCAGTACCGTGAGGGAAAGGTGAAAAGTACCCCTGTTAGGGGAGTGAAATAGTACCTGAAACCGTTTGCTTACAAGCTGTGGGAGCACTTTTAGTGTGACCGCGTGCCTTTTGCATAATGAGTCAGCGAGTTACTTAATGCGGCAAGGTTAAGCCGATAGGTGTAGCCGTAGCGAAAGCGAGTCTGAATAGGGCGTAAGTTGCATTGAGTAGACCCGAAACCAGGTGATCTATCCATGTCCAGGGTGAAGCGGGAGTAAAATCTCGTGGAGGCCCGAACCGTCACAGGTTAAAAACTGTTCGGATGAGGTGTGGATAGGGGTGAAAGGCCAAACAAACCTGGAGATAGCTGGTTCTCTCCGAAATATATTTAGGTATAGCCTCGTATGTTTCTTTCTGGAGGTAGAGCACTGAATGGGCTAGGGGTCTCACCAGATTACCAAACCTAATCAAACTTCGAATACCAGAAAGTCAGAATACGGGAGTCAGCCCGCGGGAGCTAAGTTCCGCGGACGAGAGGGAAACAACCCAGACCGCCAGCTAAGGTCCCCAAATCTATGCTAAGTGGAGAAGGATGTGGGAATGCCCAGACAACCAGGAGGTTGGCTTAGAAGCAGCCATCCTTTAAAGAAAGCGTAATAGCTCACTGGTCGAGTGGATCTGCGCCGAAAATGTATCGGGGCTAAAGC